>NZ_LN889764.1 GCF_900009145.1 Planktothrix tepida PCC 9214 | reverse complement strand
CCGGTTGACACCACCAACGAAGATACAGAAGTCGAACTCACCTTTGCTGACCTTGTTGCCCAAGGAAATGAAGCGGACAGTGATGGCACGGTGGATGCCTTTGTTGTGAAAGCCGTCAGTAGTGGGACGTTAAAAATTGGCAACGATGCAGCCAGCGCCACAGCTTGGGTTGCAGGAAGTAATGATACGATAGATGCCACGAAAAAAGCTTATTGGACACCGGATGCTAACGTTAACGGCACGGTCAACGCTTTGCAAGTGGT
Source organism: Planktothrix tepida PCC 9214 (assembly GCF_900009145.1). Taxonomy (NCBI): domain Bacteria; kingdom Bacillati; phylum Cyanobacteriota; class Cyanophyceae; order Oscillatoriales; family Microcoleaceae; genus Planktothrix; species Planktothrix tepida. Next base: position 325,706 of record NZ_LN889764.1, on the reverse strand, counting down.
AGCTAAAGATAACGATGGTTTAGAGTCCGCTACCCCAGTTACCGCCCAAGTTACGATCACGGCCGTTAACGATGCTGCGCCTGTATTAGATAATACTAACTTTACCTATACCCTCACCACGNCAACGGTAACACCAACACCGGAACCTACACCAACACCAACGGTAACGCCCACACCGGAACCTACACCGATACCAACACCGGAGCCCACACCGGAACCTACACCGATACCAACACCGGAGCCCACACCCAACCCCACTCATGATATTTATGAGCCTAGTAATTTCATTAAAACCCTTGATTTTCCTGCTTTAAAACCTAACACAACCTCCCCATCCCAGGTTTCCACTAATGGCAATGAGGAGATCTTAGGTACAGCCGAATCTGATCAAATCTTTGGTTTAGAAGGTAACGNAACGGGAACTTTTACCGGAACACCGACTAACAGTGATGTCGGGAATATTGCTATCAAAGTGACAGCTAAAGATAGCAGTAATGCTACTGTTGAAGATAGTTTCCAACTGACAGTTAATAACGTTAACGATGCTCCAACTGCGACTCCTATCACGGCTCAAACCGCAACAGAAGATAGCAGTTTCAGTCTCAATATTGTTAATAAATTTAGCGATATTGATGCAGGAGATAGTTTAACCTATAGCGCCACCTTAGCCGATGATAAACCTTTACCCAGTTGGTTAACTTTCGACAACACAACGGGAACCTTTACCGGAACACCGACTAACAGCGATGTCGGAAATCTTGACATTAAAGTTATCGCAACCGATAGCAGTAATGCCACCGTTGAAAATAGTTTCCAACTCACCGTTAATAACGTTAACGACGCTCCGACTACGACTGCTATTGGCAACCAAACCGTTAACGAAGATAGCAATTTCAATCTCAATATTGTTAATAATTTCAGCGATATTGATGCAGGAGATAGTTTAACCTATAGCGCCACCTTAGCCGATGGTAAACCTTTACCCAGTTGGTTAACTTTCGACAGCACAACGGGAACTTTTACCGGAACACCGACTAACAGTGATGTCGGGAATATTGCTATCAAAGTGACAGCTAAAGATAGTAGTAATGCCACCGTTGAAAATAGTTTCCAACTCACCGTTAATAACGTTAACCACGCTCCAACGGCAACTCCTATCACGGCTCAAACCGCAACAGAAGATAGCAGTTTCAGTCTCAATATTGTTAATAAATTTAGCGATATTGATGGAGACATCCTAACCTATAGTGCTGCCTTAGCCGATGGTAAACCCTTACCCAGTTGGTTAACTTTCGACAGCAAAACGGGAACTTTTACCGGAACACCGACTAACAGTGATGTCGGGAATATTGCTATCAAAGTGACAGCTAAAGATAGCAGTAATGCCACCGTTGAAAATAGTTTCCAACTCACCGTTAATAACGTTAACGACGCTCCAACTGCAACTCCTATCACGGCTCAAACCGCAACAGAAGATAGCAGTTTCAGTCTCAATATTGTTAATAATTTTAGCGATATTGATGGAGACATCCTAACCTATAGTGCTGCCTTAGCCGATGGTAAACCCTTACCCAGTTGGTTAACTTTCGACAGCAAAACGGGAACTTTTACCGGAACACCGACTAACAGTGATGTCGGGAATATTGCTATCAAAGTGACAGCTAAAGATAGCAGTAATGCCACAGTTGAAAATAGTTTCCAACTCACCGTTAATAACGTTAATGATGCTCCGACTACGACTGCTATTGGCAACCAAACCGTTAACGAAGATAGCAATTTCAATCTCAATATTGTTAATAATTTTAGCGATATTGATGCAGGAGATAGTTTAACCTATAGCGCCACCTTAGCCGATGGTAAACCTTTACCCAGTTGGTTAACTTTCGACAGCACAACGGGAACTTTTACCGGAACACCGACTAACAGTGATGTCGGAAATCTTGACATTAAAGTTATCGCAACCGATAGTAGTAATGCAACGGTTGAAAATAGTTTCCAACTAACAGTTAATAACGTTAATGATGCTCCGACTGCAACTCCTATTACTAATCAAACTGCAACAGAAGATAGCAGTTTCAGTCTCAATATTGTTAATAAATTTAGCGATATTGATGCAGGAGATAGTTTAACCTATACCGCCACCTTAGCCGATGGTAAAGCCTTACCCAGTTGGTTAACTTTCGACAGCACAACGGGAACTTTTACCGGAACACCGACTAACAGTGATGTCGGAAATCTTGACATTAAAGTTATCGCAACCGATAGTAGTAATGCAACGGTTGAAAATAGTTTCCAACTCACCGTTAATAACGTTAATGATGCTCCGACTGCAACTCCTATCGGCAACCAAACCGTTAACGAAGATAGCAATTTCAGTCTCAATATTGTTAATAAATTTAGCGATATTGATGCAGGAGATAGTTTAACCTATAGCGCCACCTTAGCCGATGGTAAAGCCTTACCCAGTTGGTTAACGTTTAATAGCACAACGGGAACCNACCGCATCAGCCAAATCTATAGTAACAACGGCAGTGGCGGTTTTAGCGAAAACACCAACATCTCCCTCACCGGTGTTTCCTATAGTTCCGTCACCACAGCCGACTTTGACTCTGATGGGGACACCGACATCCTGCTCACGGGCTCCGATAGTTCAGGAAACCCCATCAGCAAAATCTATACCAACAACGGCAGTGGCGGTTTTAGCGAAAACACCAACGTCTCCCTCAATGGTGTTTTCCGTAGTTCCGTCACCACAGCCGACTTTGACTCTGATGGTGACACCGACATTCTGCTCACGGGCTACGATAGTTTTAATAACCCCATCAGCCAAATCTATAGCAACAACGGCAGTGGTGGTTTTAGCGAAAACACCAACGTCTCCCTCACCCGTGTTTACAAGGGTTCCGTCACCACCGCCGACTTTGACTCTGATGGGGACACCGACATCCTGCTCACGGGCCAGGATAGTTCATGGAAACCCATCAGCCAAATCTATAGCAACAACGGCAGTGGCGNGGTAATCAAGGTGAGGACTTTATTGATGCTGGTAAAGGCAATGATACCGTCTTGGGTGGCAAAGACAACGACCAAATCGACGGCAGCGATGATGATGATGACTTGTTTGGCAACCTGGGTAACGATACCATTGCTGGAAATATTGGCAATGACTCGATTAATGGTAACGAAGGAGATGACCTAATTGATGGTGGCGATGGCAAGGATCAACTCTTTGGAGGTGAGAATAATGACTCAATTAAAGGTGGTAACGAAACTGATCTGATTTTTGGCAACCTGGGAACTGACCTAATAGAAGGAAACGACGGTGACGATAGCCTCTTTGGTAACGAACAGCGCGATACAATCTCCGGTAACTCCGGGGATGACCTGATTTACGGAGGCGAGGACAACGACCTCCTAGACGGGAACGAGGGCAATGATGCACTCTGGGGCGATGACGGTGATGATACCCTTGATGGTGGCCAAGACAACGATATTCTCACCGGAGGCAAAGGTAACGATATCTTGGTGGGGGCCTCCGGTGCTGATACCCTGACTGGAGGCGAAGGCAGTGACCGCTTTGTTCTGGTTTCAGGATTTGGCCCCGATACCATTACTGACTTTACTTCTGGGGTGGATATTATCGTCCTTGATGGCGGTCTCACCTTTGAACAACTGACTCTAACCCTTGTCAATGGTTCAACTCAAATTCAGGTCAATAATCAAATTCTCGCCACCCTGAATAACGTTGATCCTAACTTGTTGACTGTCACCAACTTTACCACTTCTATCTTCTAACAAAGTAGAGACAGACTAAGCAGGTCTTAGTCTCTCTACGGTTTTCTTCAGCAAGCCCTACTTCACTACCCCATTAAAGAGGATTAAAAAAATGACTTCTAGTTTTAACTTTAAAGAAAACACCAATGTCTCCCTCACCGGTGTTTACAGAAGTTCCGTCACCACAGCCGACTTTGACTCTGATGGTGACACCGACATTCTGCTCACGGGCTACGATAGTTTTAATAACCCCATCAGCCAAATCTATAGCAACAACGGCAGTGGCGGTTTTAGCGAAAACACCAACATCTCCCTCCCCAGTGTTTTCCATAGTTCCGTGACCACCGCCGACTTTGACAATGATGGGGACACCGACATCCTGCTCACGGGCTTCGATGGTTCTGACCGCATCAGTAAAATCTATAGCAACAACGGCAGTGGCGGTTTTAGCGAAAACACCAACATCTCCCTCACTGGTGTTTACGATAGTTCCGTCACCACGGCTGACTTTGACTCTGATGGCTACACCGATATCCTGCTCACGGGCTACGATAGTTCAGGAAACCCCATCAGCAAAATCTATAATGATTTTCTTTCTATATCCGATGTAGACACCAACCCCACCATCACCGAAGCCATTGCGATTACAGCCGCCGACAATAACGGTACTTGGCAATATTCCACTGACAACGGCACAACCTGGACAAACTTCCCCGCCGTCAGCGACAGTAACGCCCTATTATTAGATGCAGGTAACAAAGTCCGCTTCCAGCCCACTGCCAACTACAACGGTACTATTACCACTGCCCTCACCTTCCGCGCCTGGGATAAGTCCACAGGTACAGTCGGAGGTACAGCCGACACCACCAGTAACGGCGGTACAACGGCCTTTAGCGTCAACACTGCCAACGCCTCCATTACGGTTACGGCCGTTAACGACGCTCCAACTGCGACTGCTATCGGCAACCAAACCGTTAACGAAGATAGCAATTTCAATCTCAATATTGTTAATAACTTTAACGATATTGATGCAGGAGATAGTTTAACCTATAGCGCCACCTTAGCCGATGGTAAACCTTTACCCAGTTGGTTAACTTTCGACAGCACAACGGGAACTTTTACCGGAACACCCACGAATAGTGATGTCGGAAATCTTGACATTAAAGTTATCGCAACCGATAGTAATAATGCCACCGTTGAAAATAGCTTCCAACTGACGGTTAATAACGTTAACGACGCGCCTGTATTAGATAATACCAACTTCACCTATACCCTCACCACCNGGTAATCAAGGTGAGGACTTTATTGATGCTGGTAAAGGCAATGATACCGTCTTGGGTGGCAAAGACAACGACCAAATCGACGGCGGCGATGATGATGATGACTTGTTTGGCAACCTGGGTAACGATACCATTGTTGGAAATACTGGCAATGACTCGATTAATGGGAATGAAGGAGATGACCTGATTGATGGTGGTGATGACAAAGATGAACTGTTCGGAGGTCAGAATAATGACTTTGTTAAAGGCGGTAATCAAGATGATATCATCTTCGGCAACCAAGGAACAGACCGACTTGAAGGAAACGACGGTGACGATACCCTCTTTGGTAACGGAGATAGTGATACAATCTCTGGTAACTCCGGTCAAGATCTGATCTACGGTGGTGCCNCACCGGTGTTCGCTATAGTTCCGTCACTACCGCCGACTTTGACAAAGATGGGTACACCGACATCCTGCTCACGGGCAAAGATGGTTTTGATAACCCCATCAGCAAAATCTATAGTAACAACGGCAGTGGCGGTTTTAGCGAAAACACCAACGTCTCCCTCACGGGTGTTTTATATAGTTCCGTCACCACGGCCGACTTTGACAANCCTCACCACGATTAACGAAGATGATAACAATTCTAGTGGGGATGTTATCAAAGATATAATTCCATCTGGAAGTATTAAAGAAAACACCAATATCTCCCTCACGGGTGTTGCCGGGAGTTCCGTCACCACCGCCGACTTTGACAATGATGGGTACACCGACATCCTGCTCACGGGCCGGGATAGTTCAGGAAACCGCATCAGCAAAATCTATAGCAACAACGGCAGTGGCGGTTTTAGCCTCAACACTAACGTCTCCCTCACTGGTGTTGACTTGAGTTCCGTCACCACAGCCGACTTCGACAAAGATGGGGACACCGACATCCTGCTCACAGGCAAAGATAGTNGACTGGAGGCGAAGGCAGTGACCGCTTTGTTCTGGTTTCAGGATTTGGCCCCGATACCATTACTGACTTTACTTCTGGGGTGGACATGATTGTCCTTGATAATGGTCTCACCTTTGAACAACTGACTCTAACCCTGGTCAATGGTTCGACTCAAATTCAGGTCAATAATCAAATTCTGGCAACTCTTAATAACGTTGATCCTAACTTGTTGACCTTTGATAACTTTACGACTTCTATTTTCTAAGAAATCTCAAAGTTATTCTCAATCATTTTTTAAAAGAGAGATTAAGCCCTGCTTAGTCTCTCTACGGTTTTCTTCACCATCTCCACTCTTCTACTAACTCACGATGGTATGATAGATGGGAAAATTACCACAACAAACGAAAAGGTAACTTGGCATGGCACCAAAGTCTGTATCTCCCGTTGTACTGATCATTTTAGACGGATGGGGTTATCGTGAACAAACCGACGGAAATGCCATAGCCGTTGCAAATACTCCTGTGATGGATAGTCTATGGACAGCTTATCCGAGAACCTTAATTCGCACCTCTGGGAAGGCGGTGGGTTTACCCCAGGGTCAAATGGGAAATTCAGAAGTCGGTCATTTGAATATTGGTGCGGGGCGGGTTGTTCCTCAAGAGTTAGTCAGAATTTCCGATGCGGTTGAAGATGGCACCATTCAAAATAACCCCGCATTGTTACAAGTTTGTCAAGATGTTTTAGAGAGAAATAGTAAATTACACTTGATCGGTTTGTGTTCCGATGGCGGTGTTCACTCCCATATCGACCATTTAATCGGACTTTTACACTTAGCCAAAGCCAAAAATATTAGAGATGTTTGCATTCATGCCATCATGGATGGTCGCGATACCAATCCTAAAGATGGGATTAAATATATTAAGCAGCTTCAAGAACAAATTGATGCCATTGGGATGGGTCGCATTGTGACGATTAGTGGCCGTTATTATGCAATGGATCGAGATAAACGCTGGGATCGAGTTAAACAAGCTTATGATATTATGACCTTTGATGGGGAAGGCAATGGATTATCGGCTGGTGATCTAATGTTATCGTCCTACGCTGAAGGCATTAACGATGAGTTTGTGGTTCCTTCTCGCATCGCACCAGGGGCGGTAGAAGCCGGTGATGGGGTAATTTTCTTTAATTTCCGTCCTGACCGAGCTAGAGAATTAACTCAAGCCTTTGTTGACCCCAATTTTTCTGGATTTGAACGTTCTTATATTGAACCCCTCAGCTTTGTCACGTTTACCCAATATGACCCTCATTTCCCCGTATTAGTCGCCTTTGAACCTCAAAATCTCAATAATATTCTCGGACAAGTTATCGCTGAACACGGTTTACAACAATTGCGAACCGCAGAAACGGAAAAATATGCTCATGTCACCTATTTTTTTAATGGCGGTTTAGAAGAACCTTTTCCTGGGGAAGACCGAGAATTAATTCCTAGTCCCTCCGTTGCTACTTATGATTTACAACCGGAAATGTCGGCGGCTGAAGTCACGGATGTGGCGATTGAAGGAATTGAAAAGGGAATTTACTCGCTCATTGTAATTAATTATGCTAACCCTGATATGGTCGGACATACGGGAATGATCGATGCGACGGTAAAAGCCATTGAAACTGTTGATCACTGTTTAGGGTTATTGTTAGAAAGTATTAGTAAAGCCGGAGGAACAGCGATTATTATTGCTGATCATGGTAACGCTGAATATATGTCCGATGCTGAGGGAAATCCTTGGACAGCCCACACAACAAACCCGGTTCCCTTTATCCTAATAGAAGGGGAAAAACGCAAAATACCGGGTTATGGAACTGATGTTCCCTTACGGACAGATGGCTGTTTAGCGGATATCGCCCCCACGATTTTGCAGATTTTGGGAATTCCCCAACCCCCGGAAATGACAGGTCGTTCTATGATTGAATCGGCAGCCTATGATGTTCGAGAAAATCGAACTCCAATACGGATGCGACTGTAACCCAATTCTTGAAAAAATAGTTTAAACTTAAGGGTTTGACGGTTTAATTTTTTTCGTTCAAATTATCAACTTCTTACCATGATTACTCAAGTCTTACAAGCCATTTGGTCTTTATCTGCTCTCGGAATTATTATTTTAGTTCTACTTCACAGTCCTAAAGGAGATGGAATTGGGGGTATTGGTGGACAAGCTCAACTCTTTACTAGCGCTAAAAGTGCTGAAACTACCTTAAATCGCATTACTTGGATGTTAGCCATTATTTTTATGGGAATTACTGTTATTTTAAGTGCAGGTTGGATTAAATAATCAGTTATCAGTTATCAGTTATCAGTTATCAGTTATCAGTTATCAGTTATCAGTCAAGACTTTGGAGTCAATTAAACTAATGTTATAGCAACGGACATGGCTATTAGGACAAAATATAAGCGTGTCATTTCCCCGAAATGGAGAATCTATGCCCTAAGCGGAATAGCGACTGCTATAATAATAGGCTTGATTATTTTAATTAGCCAAATATCAACCCTTGGGACTGACGATAAAATTCCGTTTAAACCTCATCCATTACCAGAACTTTTAGCAAATTGGAACGATTTAAGTAATAAAGGGGATTATTTTGATCAAATTGAATCTACGACTGTTGGTTATTTAGTGTTTTCAAAATTTCCCCTTAAAGTTTATATTGAGAATCCTGATTCTAATCTTCAGTGGAAAGAAACGGTTTCATCTGCTATTTTAAAATGGAATAATTATTTACCTTTAAGTCTTGTCGAACAACCGCAAGATGCGGATATTGAAATTATTAGAAAAAATCCGCCCCTAGACCCTCAGAAAAAACGAGCAAGTTCCGCAGAAACTCGGTATCAAGTTTCCGTTAACTATACTCCTGAAGGGTTTCCCTATTTATCCCATCACTTCACAATTTGGTTAAGTCCGACCCAAACCGGACAATATATTGAAGCCGCCGTCCTTCATGAATTTGGTCATGCGTTAGGAATTTGGGGTCATAGTCCTGAAAAAACAGACGTGATGTATTTTTCCCAAGTTCGAGAACCTCCGCCAATTTCTGTTAGAGATATTAATACTTTAAAACGAATTTATCAACAACCCACTCGTTTAGGATGGCCGGTATTAATTCCTCCCAAGACTTAAGGCCTGGTACAGAATGACCAGACCTTAGCGTTTAGAATGTAAACTAAGTTGACTCAAGCAGATTTCAGGTAAGTTAGATAAAAAAATCAAGATACTCAACTAACGTGGACAAGACATTGCAACGATTCCAATCAGGAGTATTGTACTAGCAAAGTCGATACAGACCTTTTTTATGACATTGACCCCGAAGCAAACTAAATCGTTATCGTTTTAGAGCCTCAAGCGAGTCACAGACCCTCTACAACGTCAACTTGTTTTGGTAGTTCACATTGCCTCTGACGGCGTTGCAATTGGATTAAAGCACGACGGACACAAGCTTTTAATCCGATGGGGTTGTTCTCAATATTCGTGTTATTGAGTTGTGCCCTATGACTATTAACATAACATAAGTTTCTGGGTTGCCAACCCTAATTTACTAAATTTGACACTCTTTAATATTCCGTAATAATTCATCAAACCTTAGACCCCGATCTCAACAGATGACTATCAATGTTTGCATGGACTGTTGTTCTATGCTTTCCTACTAAAATTGTAGCCTACATTTCAGGATGTAATATAATCAATGGCTAGAAGCTAGAAACGAGGTGTAGTTTTTAACAGCTTCCGGTTTAGAGGGAACACCTTTTTTCATCAAAATGACTCCATCTCTAAAATCAATAATGCCGTATTCTTTGTTATTCGTTAACTGTTCAATCCGTTGAGTAATTTCATTGAAGGAATTGCGATCGCCTGAAAATGCTACACCATATTTTTGTAACTGCCATAAATCCGCTAAAATATATTCAACAGAAATCACCTCTCCCGCATCATTTCTTAACTGATATAACGGAAATCTTAATATTTCTCGGCGACTGGATAAATGGGGTACAATATAAGTGGTTGTGGCGACACTGGCATCAGGAGGAATTTCCGCTAATAAAGGTCTAAATTGAGCAACGTGCGACCATTGAGTGGTTACGGGAATATAAACCCAAGGATCAATAGAATCGGGAATAATAAAATAAAGGGTACGATTGGGGTTAGAGGTGAAACTAAAGAATAAGGATAACCCAATACAAAATAGCCAAAATCGACGGAATTTGACTGACGGTAAAGTAACTTTAGATTCAGAAATTTCTCCCCCTTCCAGGTTCAGTTGCAAGTTTAATTTATCCTGTAACTGTTTTTGTCGATTTGCCCACCATAATATTGTTCCATAAAATAACCCTGGAACTACGGTTAAGGCATAACGAATCGTAATCGATAATACGGATTCTCCCTTCGCCATGAAGAGTTTTAATAAGGGAAAACCTGCTATCATCCAAGATGCAGGAGCAATGGCGGGAATAAAAGCTAGGGGCAACCATTGACCTAATAAATATTTTAACGTTCCCCAAAACGGTGTAAAAAGTTCAACGATTAATCGCCCCGGATTACTAACAATTCCCCAAAGAATTTCTAACGTTGAAGCTTCCTCTCCATCGGCATATTGACCAAACCGTTCCATCATAAACCGTTCAGAAATATCCGCCGAAAACAAAGGCATGATAAAATTAGTTAAAGCTAAAATATAACCAAAACTCAGAAAGCAAACTAAAACCCCTTGCACGGGATAACGTTTACTTAAAATTAGATAAATCCCAATCCCAAATAAATTGATAGCCGAATCCTCCCGAACCATTAAAATTAAAACGGCACACACCCAAAATAACCACCACCAGCGTTTTTCCATCGCTAGTAGCGCTGTAAACATAAATAAGGGAATTTGACAGATATCATGGAAATTACTCAACGTCGGGCCGATGACGGCATTGGCAGCATAAAAGCTGACCGTTATGAATGCGGCTAAAGGAGGTTCCAGATACTGACGCGCCAAAATGTACAACACCAACCCAGCAACAGTGATTAACGTAACCTGTAATACCGTTAGAGTGACTGGGGAGGGGAATAATACATACAGGGGTAACCACAGTAACAATGCTGGAGTAAAATGCTGTCCTAAACGATGGTAGCTAACGTTAGGAAACTCTCCCTGGTGGACAACATTAGTAGATAGTGCAGAAGACAGGGAACTTTGAAACAACCGTCCGTGACTACTATTCCAAAACACTTGATTAAAAATGCCTTGGTCATAAGAGGCATAAAAACTGAAATAACGGTGTAGAGTTAAGCCTAAACAAAGGAAAAAGAACGTGATCGCAACGCCTACGACCCATCTCAATGCTGAATTTTTCTGCCAGTTTTGCCAGCTTAGGAACATTCTGGATCAACCCAAATTTTTGCAACGGTGATCTTATCCCCCAAAAACTCAAGACCGTTGAGGGACAAAACAACAAACACCGAATAGTCTACCACTCTCTTTCAGCCTCCCAACTTACCCTATCCCAAAAAAAAATCGAATCTTAAGAAGATCTTAAATTAAACTATAAGATAAAAAGCAGTTGCCCATGTACCATCCTTCCTCTTTCACCGATAGTGACAACAGCTTACCGCTCCTGCTTCAAACCTATTTCATGCAGGCATTTCCCGAAAAACAGTCTCCGTCTCCAGAAGTGTCCTTACAACTTCTCCTGTTCGTTGATCAACGTCCTAGCTCTCAAGAGCATATTCGGCAAGTTCGTCAGTTCCTAGAGGAGTTAAATGTTCAAGATGAATTTGAGCTTCAGATTATTGATGTGGGTGAACAGCCGTATCTGGCTGAACATTTTAAACTGATTGCCACCCCCACGTTAATCAAAATTCACCCTGAACCTCGGCAGGTTTTGGCCGGAAGTAACTTAGTGACTCAACTCGAACATTGGTGGCCCCGTTGGCAACAAACGACGGAGTTATTGGAGTCGGATGAACAGTTATCTTCCCCTGTGGCTCCCGCTTATCCCCTGACAAATTCGGTAAATTCCGTTGTTTATGCGGGGGAACTGATGAAACTCAGTGATGAGACGTTTCGCCTGAAACAAGAGAAAGAACTGCTACAGCAACAATTACAGTTTAAAGATCGGATTATTGAAATTTTGGCTCATGATCTGCGAAGTCCTCTCACCGCAGCTTCTTTGGCTTTAGAAACTTTATCTTCTGATCAAATTACGGTGGCTTTGAAAGTGCGTTTAATTCAACAGGCTCGCTCTCAAATTCATATTATTGATCGGATGATTACGGATATTCTCCAAACAGCAAGCAGTCCTAATATTCGCTTACAAATTCAACCCAATCAGTTAGATTTAACGGTTTTTCTAAACCAAATTTTAACGGAATTAGACTCGCAGTTCCAATCTAAATCTCTGAATCTCAAAACAGATATCCCCCATGATACGCCCTGTGTTTATGCAGATCAAGAACGGATTCGACAAGTGGTGGTTAATTTATTAGATAATGCGATTAAATATACCCCCAGAGGGGGAAGTTTACAAGTTAGTGTTTTACACCGCACCAGTCAAAAAGTGCAGGTGAGTATTTGTGATAGTGGGCCAGGAATTCCTGAAGAAAATCGCGATCGCATTTTTCAAGAACATTTTCGTTTAGCACGGGATGAAGCTCAAGAGGGGTATGGTATTGGTTTATCTCTTTGTAAACGAATTATTGTCGCCCATTATGGCAATATTTGGGTTGATTCTAGCTTTACAAAAGGCAGTTGTTTTCACTTTACCTTACCTGTATATCATTAAGCTGTCTATCATTCTACCCAGTTTTCAATCTTTAATTTGTTAATGCGACCAAACTCTTTTACATTATTTGTTACTACCGTCAGACCGCGACTGAGGGCTTGGGCAGCAATCAACAAATCGTAACTTCCGATGGGCTGTCCTCGGCTCTCTAAATCAGCCCGAATATTGCCAAAAATTCGCGCATCTTCTTGATTCAAACCCACGATCTCGAAGGGAGCACAAAATATAGCTAAAGTCTTACGGTTGCGTGAGGGATTTTGACTTTTTGCGGCACCATACTCAAGTTCCCCAAGAGTGATAATAGAAATACCGATATCAGAGGATTTAATCACTTCAAAACGCTGCTTAACTGATATAGGCTTTTGTTTGATAATATAGATACAAATATTCGTATCAAGCAGATATTTCATAAAAAAATATCCTCTCGCTGGGGGAGATTAGGTTGTTCTCGATCATCGAGAAAATCAGGTGTAAATTGAGATAAATTATTCCACCAGTTTTCGTCTAAACTTGATCTCAAGTCCGGTTGCTTCTCTAATTGTAAAAAATGACGATGCTTAATAAAAGCAATGTAATCTAAGACTTGATCGATGAGTTGATCGGGAAGATTTTCGAGTTCTTGAATCAGTTGATCTTTAGAAGTCATAGGGGTAATCATCCTAATTATTGATGACTTAAGAATTATTTTTCAAAGCTGCAATAATTTTTTCATTGGCTTTAGGAAAGGGAAATTGTTCAATTTCATCTAAAGTCACCCAGCGAATTTCATCACATTCTAAAGGTTGGGGTTCTCCACTCATATAACGACAGTGATAAACATTTAATGTGACTTTAAAATGGGTATAAGCGTGTTCAATGGTGATTAAATGATTTTTAACTTCTATTTCTATTGCTAATTCTTCTTGAATTTCTCGTTTAATACACTCTTCTAGGGTTTCTCCCGCCTCTAATTTTCCTCCTGGAAATTCCCATAACCCCCCTAATAATCCTTTAGCAGGTCGTTTATCAATTAAAATTTGTCCTTGTTGATTCCAAATAACAGCAACACCAATCATTTTATGGGGTAAAGGAGCAGAGATTTCACGCATGGGAATTTCAGATTGAAGATTTAATAAATAAGCTTGACAATGCCGTTTCCAAGGACATTCTGAACAGTTGGGTGCTTTCGGTGTACACACCATTGCGCCTAAGTCCATAATGGCTTGATTAAACTCACGGGGATGGTCAGGATCAAGCAAAATATCGGACAACTGCCATAGAGATTTTAATGATTTCGCTGGGGGTACCGATAAAGCCCTGAGCCGAGCTAAGACTCGTTTAACATTCCCGTCTAAAATAGAAACCGGAAGATTATAAGCAGCACTGAGAACTCCTCCGGCGGTGGTGCGACCAATACCCGGTAAACTCAAAGCGGCTTCTAATTGATTCGGGAAAACCCCGTCATATTGTTGCACAATTTGTTGAGCGCAGGCGTGCAAATTTCGAGCTCTGGCATAATATCCTAACCCTTGCCAAACTTTTAATACGGCTTGTAAATCCGCTTCAGCTAAATCTTTAACCGTAGGGAACGTTTCTAACCAACGTTGGTAATAGGGAATTACCGTTTTAACTTGGGTTTGCTGAAGCATGATTTCAGAAATCCAAATTTGATAGGGATCACGACTATTTCGCCACGGTAAATTCCGCCCGGTTTGAGTATACCAACTCAGAAGCGAGTGCCTTAATTGAACACTATCAAATTCCGGGAAACTCATGGTTCAGACTGCCGAATTTTTGTCGGTTTGAGCATCAAGGAATGGAAAAAAATCAAGGGTTTTCATTATTCGTCAGCAGCTTTTTCACCGACTTGAATAGATCGTTCAAATGCCATGCGTTGTTCGGCGTTGCGAAGGAAATAGCCACTGATCATCGCTGAAGCTAACAGCCGACCTAAATGTTCTCGACTGGTTGTGACTGTAATGCCAAAATGTTCCGAGGGTAAATTCCCTAATAGTCCGATAATATTTCGTTCCATCACTTGAAAAACTTCAGGAGAATTGGGTTTAGACAGTTGAGAAACCGTATCAGGACTCATAGATTGGACATATTGCCACAATAAGTTCCCAATTTCTCCTCCTTCCTCCTGAAAAAACTCCGAATTTCGATTGGATGCGTCGCTCATGCCTTTCTCTCCCTTATGCAAAAGTTGAAACGGCTCTTAATCTGATCAATTAAGAGGATTTTCAACTCCAGTGATTCTTTACTCTAATCTAGCAGGATGTAGAGACGTTTTAGATAAACATCTCTACTGCTTTAATAAGTGTCACCGCAGAGGGATCACTCGTTGTTTAACTTGCCATATAGTCGTCAATATCTTTTTTACGTTTTCGCAGTTTTGTTAAAGCTTCTCGTTCAATTTGTCGAACTCGCTCTCGACTAATATTTAGGCGATCGCCAATTTTAGCCAGGGTTAAACTTTGCCCATCTTCCAAACCAAATCGCAAGGATAGCACCTGACGCTGTTGTTCGGTGAGATCGGCCATCATCACTTCTAAATCCGTGCGTAAGGAAGATTGCAGGGCAAAATCTTCGGGAGATGCTCCCGTATCTTCTAAAAGATCCCCTAACTCCGTATCTTGGTTATCCCCCACCCGCAGATCCAGCGACAGGGGAAGACGAGCGTGTTCTAAATATTCTCGGATTTGTCGGGGAGTGATTTCCAGTTCCGCCGCGAGTTCGCCCATCGTAGCGGCTCGTCCTAATTTTTGAGCCAATTGACGTTGAGCTTTTTTGATTTTATTGAGTTTTTCCGTAATATGAATCGGGAGGCGAATGGTACGGCCTTTTTCAGCGATCGCACGGGTAATCGCTTGACGAATCCACCAATACGCATAGGTGGAAAAGCGATATCCTTTGGTGGGATCAAATTTCTCAACGCCGCGTTGCATCCCAATAGTCCCTTCTTGAATTAAGTCCAACAAGTCTACATTGCGCTTGATGTACTTTTTAGCAACGGATACTACCAGACGCAAATTGGCTTCCACCATTTTACGTTTCGCACTTTGACCTTGTTCTAGCACTCGTTCTAATTCGGCTTCTGAGAGCCCCACAGCCTCTGCCCATTCTGCTGGGCTGGGTGCTCGACCTAAACGGGTCGCTAAGTATTCCCATTCATCTTGAACGACACTCAAGCGTTGAACTTGTTTGCCGTAGAGAATTTCTTGCTCATGGGTTAGCAGGGGAACACGACCAATTTCTCGTAGATAAGCGCGTACAGAGTCTGTGTCTGAGATTTTAGCAGTTTTCATGGCTCATCTCCGGCTGGATACCTTTAACCTATAAAGGTTTGATACGTCAAGCCCCTACTCGAAGCGCGAAAGAACAGCAAGCAGGTTTTGATGCAATTCTTTCGTCTAAAGTACGGACGGTTAGCCTAGGTGTTACAACCTGGGATTTTTTCCAATGTTAAGGACTGTAACCCAAACTTGCAGTTACACACTTAACATAACTCAATTATATGTTAAGAAGTTTAACATTTCTTAAAAATAATGACTATCCCCCCTAGGGCCTAATCTGCCCAACCTCAAGGCACTACTCCTATGAGGGTAGCGTTTAAGTCCATTTTTGATTGCATCACACAGAACAAATTTCATGAAATGTTAGGGAGTAGGGAACAGGGAACAGGGAACAGGGAACAGGGAACAGGGAACAGGGAATAGGGAACAGGGAATAGGGAACAGTAGATAATACTGCTGGCTGTTTCATGTCGGTTGTAAATGATTACAATCTTGGTGCGGATGGCTATAGCTTAAATTTAATTAGAGTTGACCAAATGGCAAGCAACGTAATGGTTTGAACCTATATTTTTTAAGAGAGGTTCTTCAATGTGACATTGTTCAATAACATAAGGACAACGACTACAAAATCGGCATCCTGTTGGAGGGTTCATCGGGCTAGGAACTTCCCCGGTTAATAAAATTCGTTGTCGTTTGGCTTCTAATTCGGGATCTGGAATGGGAACGGCGGATAATAAAGCTTGGGTATAGGGGTGTAAGGGATTTTCATACAAGGAAATCCGATCTGAAATTTCTACTATTTTCCCTAAATACATCACCGCAATTCGGTCAGAAATATGACGAACTACACTTAAATCATGGGCAATAAACAGATAAGTTAATCCTAGAGTTTTCTGTAAATTTTGCATTAAATTAATGACTTGTGCTTGAATAGAAACATCCAAGGCAGCAATAGGTTCATCACAAACAATAAAATCAGGATTCATGGCTAAGGCTCTGGCAATGCCAATGCGTTGTTGTTGTCCGCCGGAAAATTCATGAGGATAACGATTCATCACATCGAAATTTAATCCGACTAATTCCAATAATTCTTTGACTCGATTTTGTGCTGTTTTTGGATTTGCTAATTGATGAATGATTAAAGGTTCACTAATAATTTTACCGACGGTCATTCGAGGGTTTAAAGAAGAATAGGGATCTTGAAAAATCATTTGCATTCGTCGGCGAAAGGGATGTAATTCTTTCTCGGTTAAACAAGTTAAATCGGTATTTTCAAAGTAAATTTTTCCATCGGACGGACGAGTGAGTTGTAAAATTAGTCGTCCGGTTGTACTTTTTCCACACCCCGACTCCCCGACTAAACTTAAGGTTTCTCCCCGTTGAATATCAAACGTAACCCCATCAACAGCTTTAATGGCGGCAACTTGACGTTGTAGCAAAATTCCTTGCATCACGGGAAAGTATTTTTGTAAGTTTTCAACCCGAATTAAGAAAGTATTTTTTTGCTCAGATTTGAGCTTCTCTTCAGAATTGATTATCATATTTTTATAAAGAATAAAATAATATCTAGCTATTTTAATTTTAGTCTGAATTTGACTCAACTCCCCAGTTACTATCCTATAGCTCTTCTGTAACTCTAAGCCGAGGCAAATTTGAAATGCGTCTCATACCCTTTCTCTAATTTATCGGATTTATTGAGCTTCATCACTTAAAATTTGAGTAAGCAGGTGCAATTTATTCAGGGGAACCCTCTATCCTTACTTTTAAACGAGAGAGAGTTGGGTTTGTATCTCTAACCCTTAAGAAATCCTTGAGAAATTTGCTCTTGATGACGAATTATAGTAGGGATATTGACCCCTTAAAAACTATCATAATCCGCTAGGGATGAAGTAAAAGGCGACCCAAAATAGAGGTTAGACCCAGTTAAATCGTCGATTTTTAAGGCCTAAAAAGCCTATACTGTGGCTGTTCGCAGCCCTAGATACAATTGTAACTTTTTTTAATATATTTGTGTCAATAAAAGCTCTGAATGGTTAGATTTTTATTAATAGATAATTGTGATTATCAATTCTGATTATTTGCTATAAGCTGTTAGTTGTCAGAAAAAATAAAGAAGAAGCTTCTAAACGAAGAAACGCCTAAAAACATTACGTGATAGGTAAAGCTTTGGAAACTTTTTCTATTCAAAAAAGAGTGAATTCGTATGGTAACAATCAACAGAAATGAAACTCGTCAACGGCAAAGCATCGATACAAAAGCCGCTCGCAATCTAGCCATCACCACCAACACCGTGCCTCAAATGGCCGGAATTACCCCTCGGTGGCTATTACATTTTCTGCCTTGGGTACAGGTACAATCGGGTACTTATCGTGTAAACCGTACAAAAGTTGTTCTCAAACCCAGTCCTAAAGTTCGGGTTAATAATAATAACGGACATTCCAGTATTTCCCCTGAAGAATTACGCACCATTCCGATGTTATCCGTCCTTGACCCATCGGATGCAGCAGCGATCGCCAATCGTTTCCAAAGTGAATCCTTCAATATTGGCGAAACCATTATCCAACAAGGTCAACCGGGGGAAAAATTCTACATCGTTGTTGAAGGAAAATTAGAAGTTTCCACCTCCGGCGATGAAGGAGAAAATCTGCGAGTGGCGGTGCTCGGAAGCGGAGACTACTTTGGGGCGGTGGGTTTAGCTCCAGAAGTAATCAGTCATTCCACAATTCGTACCCTCACCCCTTGCCGCTTACTGGCGCTTTCCAAACCCTGCTTTGACGAAGTTCTGAGTCAGTCTCCAGATATTCGATTAAGTTTACAAAAGGCGATTGAAGAACAAAGTCGGTTAAAATCCGTTGTTAATGTTTATGGCGAAGAAAAAATCCCGGTGATCTCTGATTATCAAGGAGAAATTGAACTTCCCGCCTCCTATATTGACTATGAAATTGAACCGCGAGAATATGATCTCAGCCTAGCCCAGAATATCCTGCGGGTTCATACCCATGTCACCGACATTTATAATGAACCCATTGATCAACTCCGCGAACAAATTCGCCTCACCGTCGAAAACTTAAAAGAACGTCAAGAATGGGAAATCATTAATAACCCTAACTTTGGCTTACTCAACTCGATTTCACCCTTAATGCGGGTTCAACCTCGCTATGATGTCCCGACTCCCGATGACCTGGATGAACTGTTAACCCGGGTTTGGAAAAAACCCGCCTTCTTCTTAGCTCATCCCCGTGCGATCGCAGCCTTTGGGCGGGAATGCACTCGTCGGGGTGTGCCACCTGTGAGCATTAATATATTTGGAGCACCCTTCATCACTTGGCGCGGTGTGCCATTAGTTCCCTGCGATAAATTGGAAATCAAAGGCTACAATGGCAACCTCCAAGGCCCCGGTAAAACTAATATTCTGTTAGTGCGAGTGGGTGAAAAAGAACAAGGGGTCGTCGGTTTGCATAAAGTCGGGATTCCGGGTGAACAACTCCCCAGTTTATCCGTGCGGTTTATGGGTATTGATTCCCAATCCTTAGCGTCTTACCTGCTCACCTTATATTTCTCCTGCGCGGTCTTAACCGATGATGCGGTAGCTGTTCTGGAAAACGTCGAAGTGGGATACTACCATGACTATGAATATGCCAGAGTCTAACGGCAAAAACCTCGATTATTTGCCCGAACCCTCTGAGGGGAATCAGATATTTGACCCCCTAAGTGTGGCAACCCTGGCAAATCAGTTTTATACTGCCTTACCCGTTGAAAACAATATTGCCCCCCTGACTCCCCCTCAGTCCGCAGCGCCTACCCACCCGCCCCTACCCCAACCGGACAGCAGAGGATCAGATGTTGGTGGAGTCGTATTCCTGGGAAGTGCAGCACCCAGCCAAGTGTTAACGGAAGAAGCCTTAACCCGGATGGCGCAACAGTTTGTGGCGACGCTGTTACCGACTCAACTCGAAACCAGTTTCAAACAAGCCTTGACCCAGCCAGAACCCATCAGTCCATCCTTGGGCTCACAACCGACCGCCTTACCAGCCCCGGATGTTACTTCCGAAGCCTTCAATCCGGTTCCTAAAGAGTATTTAACTGAGATTCCTTCTTTGTTGCCCATCGCTCAACCTGATCCTGGAATTCCAACTTCTGGGAATCCAACGGCAATTGCACCGATTAGCGACTTGGATTGGAAACAGGTATTTACAGAGATTCAGGATAATCCGCTTCCAGCCCAGGAACCCTCTCAACCGTCTTTTTATTTTCTCTCTTCCCCAAAGGTAGAAAACCTGGGGTTAGAATCAGGGGAACCCTTTGATGTTCAGGCAATTCGCAAAGACTTCCCAATCTTGCACCAAAACGTCAACGGTAAACCCCTGATCTGGATGGATAACGCTGCAACCACTCAAAAGCCACAAAGCGTTATTGATAGTTTATCGCGGTTCTATCAGCGAGACAACTCCAATATTCACCGAGGAGCTCACACCCTAGCCGCAAGGGCAACGGATGCCTACGAATCCGCTAGAGAGAAGGTACAACGGTTTTTAGGAGCGAGTTCAGCCTCCGAGATTATCTTTGTGCGGGGGACAACGGAAGCGATCAATTTAGTGGCTCAAACCTACGGTCGCAAACACATTGGTGAAGGAGATGAAATTCTGCTTTCCACCCTGGAACATCACGCCAATATCGTTCCTTGGCAGATGTTAGCCCAACAAACGGGGGCTATCATTAAAGTGATTCCGGTGAGCGATCGCGGTGAGATTCTCCTTGAAGAATATGCTCAACTCCTCAGCCCTCGAACTCGTTTAGTGGGAATTACTCAAGTCTCTAACGCCTTGGGAACGGTTCTCCCCGTGCGGGAAATGACTGAAGTGGCACACCGTCATGGTGTTCCGGTGCTGGTGGATGGTGCCCAAGCGGTTTCTCATTTTCCTGTCAATGTTCAAGACATCAATTGTGATTTTTATACCCTGTCTGGTCATAAACTGTTTGCACCTACAGGTATTGGAGCATTGTATGTCAAACGGGAAATTTTAGAAGATCTTCCTCCTTGGCAAGGTGGAGGGAGTATGATTCGCAGTGTTAGTTTTGAAAAGACGGTTTACAGCGACCCCCCAGCTAAATTTGAAGCCGGAACTCCCAATATTGCGGATGCGGTAGGACTAGGAGCAGCCATTGACTATATTACTCGCCTGGGAATGCACAATATTGAGCAGTATGAACACAAGCTCACCTGTTATGCCACAAAACGCCTAGCGGAAATACCAGGTTTGCGTCAAATTGGCACTTCCCCCCATAAAGTCAGTGTGTTATCGTTTATTCTCGATGACATTCCGGTAGAACAAGTGGGTCAACGCCTTGCTCAAGAAGGTATTGCCGTTCGTGCAGGTCATCATTGTGCTCAACCGACAATGCAGCGTTATGGTTTAACGGGTACAGTTCGACCCTCTCTAGCGTTTTATAACACTTGTGCAGAAATTGACACTTTAATAGAGGTTTTACAAACTCTTAGATTTCGTTAAACCCTTGTAGGATTAGATCCCCCTTTTTTAGGGGGATTTTGAAATTTTTCCTTTTGTTAAAAACAGGATTATTTTCTCAGGACTTACGCAGCTACTCCATATATAGTGTATTAGTGCGTTAAACTTCCACTAAAACACCTTACTGATAGAGGCAGTGCGTAAGTCCTGTTTCCCTAAAAAACCCAATCAATCTTAAATACCCCCTGAGTCATTCTTCGTGTCTTTGTATCTTTGTGGCTTCTGAAAAAAATCTCTGTACATTACCTACCGAAAAACCGCTATTATGTCTAATTCCAGTTTGCTCAATACCCCTCAAAAAACCTCTGCAATTCCCAGCCAACATTCTGATAGCTTGCCCAATAAAGCCAATGCTTTTCAGATGTTTTTGGAAGATTTAAAAACCATTTCCAAACGTGATCCGGCTGCCCGCAATTGGTTAGAGATCCTATTTTGTTACCCTGGATTACACGCGATTTGGTGGCATCGAATTGCCCATCGTTTATATCGTTGGGGGATTCCATTTTTACCCCGTTTTCTCTCTCATCTGAGCCGTTGGTTCACAGGAATTGAAATTCATCCCGGTGCTAAGATTGGTAAAGGGGTTTTTATTGATCATGGCATGGGAGTTGTGATTGGAGAAACTGCAATTGTTGGGGATTATGCTTTAATTTATCAAGGGGCAACTTTAGGCGGAACGGGGAAGGAAAAAGGCAAACGACATCCTACTTTAGGTCATCATGTAATGGTGGGAGCAGGTGCTAAATTATTAGGTAATATTTATATTGGGGATCAGGTTCGCATTGGTGCGGGTTCGGTGGTCTTAAGAGATGTTCCCAGTCATTGTACAGTTGTTGGTGTTCCGGGGCGGATTACGCGCAATTCTAAAGAAACGGATGATTTACAATTATCCGATCATTTACCTGATCCTGAAGCTACAGTGATTCGGAATTTGTTTGAACGAATTAAACTTTTAGAACAGGAATTAGCTAGTTTAAAGGCTTTAACCTCGGTTACTGAAGTTCCAGATAGCTCGCAACAAGATGCGCTCGCTAATATTCAGGCTAACGAAATTATTGAAGAATTTCTGAATGGAGCAGGGATTTAAATCAATTCCTAGAAACTGAGTTTCTCTGGTAGATTTGTTGTCAGAAATCAGGATAACTTTAGAAACCCGGTTTCTGTGAGTCAGCACTAAGTTGTTAGAAACCGGGTTTCTCTGTTCAATTTGTTGTCAGAAATCAGGATAATTTCAGAAACCCGGTTTCTGTGAGTCAGCAGTAAGTTGTTAGAAACCGGGTTTCTCTGTTCAATTTGTTGTCAGAAATCAGGATAACTTCAGAAACCCGGTTTCTGTAGACCCGCACTAAGTCCCCCAGAAACTCGGTTTCTCATTATTAACATATATTAAGATCCCTCTACAACCACCATAAAACCGGGGAGTTTGACAGATATTCCCGTTGCGTATCCCCTATTATTGTATTAATTTTTTTCAAAATTCCGTAATTTCACTAACTTTAATTTGTTTACAAGCATTAAAAATTACCTTTAACCAAATAAAATTAAAAATAGCTCTTAATTCTTGCCGGGATGGGGTTTTAACATTTTTCATAAATAACACTTTCATATCACCTCACCTCTTTTTTTGGTATTTAAAAAATATCAAGCATGAGTTTATTTTAGTGATATAATAGTTTCTATTGAGATAGAAGGCTTAACAATGTCCCACTCACCAGACATCAACATTCACTCAGGGATTGCACAACTTATGAATACTTCCACCGCAACAACAACGCAACAAGTCCTGTTTATTGACTCCCAAGTTCAAGATTTAGATGAGTTACTTGCGGGAGTCCAGCCTAATACAGCCGTTTATGTTCTCCATCCGCCCCGGAAAAAGGGATAGAAATTAAGTCAGTATTTAAGCCTGAAGTGATAATAAATTTTGACTAACTCAATTAAACCATGAATTTGATTTAGCGCATCAAACTCAGATCAATACTTGTAGAGGTTTTATTAAAGGTTGGTTTGCTGAAACGGAACAAACCAAAAGTGAGAGTAAATACTATTTCTGCCAGAGTCTATTTCCACCAGTTCATAATTAGTATAGGAGTTGGATCATCATGGGTACGAATTTTAGCTCAGAGGGTGTAATTGTCCAAAGGAAACCCACGGATATAGGAAGTGAAACAAGCAATGTTAGCCTCCCAGGAAACAGCCTGGAGAATCAATTAACCCTAAAAAATCACTTAGGAGGCTGTATCTGTGAAGGTTGTCGCAGCCTATTGATTAACAAATATCCCCTAGCACCTGCCCCTGTGGTAGGTGCAACAGTTACACTCGGATCGCTTCCACTTCTGAGTAGTAATCCCAATGCGACATCAAAAATCTTCCTCGATTTTAATGGTCACACAACTTCGGGAACAGATTGGAATACTTATCGCAATGGCGGCGCAAATATTGTCACACCTGCATACAGCATTGACGCGGATACCGCAACCTTTTCTACAACAGAAATTGCCAATATAGAACAAATCTGGAAGCGAGTTGCTGAAGACTATGCACCGTTTAATGTTGATGTAACGACTATTGATCCGGGGAACTTAAACTCAGCCTATAACATTCGGGCGGTGATTGGGGGAAGTTGGGATCAATGGTTTGAGGAATCGGGAGGAGCAGGAGGAGTTGCTTACCTGACTTCATGGCGATACAACAACGATACACCTGTTTTTGTATTTGAAGAAAACCTGGGGAATGGTGATCCTAAATATACAGCAGAAGCCATTTCTCACGAAGTCGGTCATAGTTTAGGGTTGTATCATCAGAGTACCTATGATGCCAATGGTAATAAGACGGCAGAGTACAGTTCGGGTTCTGGAACTGGAGAAACGGGTTGGGCTCCCATCATGGGTAAAGGCTACTACCAAAATCTAACAACTTGGCACAATGGAACCAGTAGTTTAGGCTCGACGACTTACCAAGATGATATGAGTGTCATCTCGGCAACAAATAATGGTTTTGGCGGTTATCGAAGTGACGATTATGGAAACACAATCGCTTCAGCCACTCCCTTGTCAGGAACAACAACATTAACACGTTCTGGTATTATTACGCGCACCTCAGACGTTGATGTATTTTCATTTCAAACGGGTGCAGGGTCAGTTAATTTTACGATTAATCCCGCCCAATACGGGCCAAATCTTGATATTCTAGCCCAACTGCTCGATAGTAGTGGGACTGTCATTGCTTCGAGTAATTCTAGCAGCAACCTGTTCGCTAACCTGAATGCCTCAGTCAGTGCAGGGACTTATTTTGTCTCTGTTAAAAGTAATGGTCAGTACGGACGAGTCGGTCAATATAGTATTAGTGGCACAGTCCCGTCTGGCGATACAACTCCACCCATAGCTAACAGTTTCACTCCGGCTGATAATGCCACAGGAGTTGCGGTTGGCGCTAACTTAGTTGTTAATTTCAACGAAGCGATTAAAAAAGGGAGTGGCAATCTTGTTATTAAGAAACTGTCTGATAACTCAGTAGTCGAAACCATTGCCGTAACTGCTGCTAATATCACCGTGAGTGGCTCTCAACTCACCATTAACCCAACAGCAAATTTATTACAGGGTACAGATTACTACATTGGAATTGCCAATGGTGCAATTAAAGATATTGCAGGTAACAATTATGCGGGTATTACCGGAAATAGTACCTGGAATTTCAAAACCGTCCTCCCTACGGATACAACTCCACCCACAGCTAACAGTTTCACTCCGGCTGATAATGCCACAGGAGTTGCGGTTGCTGCTAACTTAGTTGTCAATTTCAGCGAAGCGATTCAAAAAGGGAGTGGCAATCTTGTTATTAAGAAACTGTCTGATAACTCAGTAGTCGAAACCATTGCGGTAACTGCTACTAATATCACCGTAAGTGGTTCTCAACTCACCATTAACCCAACAGCAAATTTAGCTCAAAACACAGATTACTATATTGGCATCGCTAATGGTGCAATCAAAGATACTGCTGGAAATAATTATGCGGGTATTACCGGAAATAGCACCTGGAATTTCAAAACTCAGACGCTAAGTTCCTTTACCCCAGATACCAGTGTTTCTCCGCCTGGTGTTTCCGCTAGTTCCGTCGCCTGGTCTGACTACAATGGAGATGGTAAACAGGACTTCCTGTTGACGGGTTACGATAATTCATGGAACCCCATCTCGAAATTGTACAAAAACACAGGCAGTGGTTTTATTGAAGATACCAGTATTTCCCTTCCTGGTGTTTTGTACGGTTCCGTCGCCTGGTCTGACTACAACGGAGATGGCAAATCCGACTTCCTGCTGACGGGTTCCGATAGTTCATACAACTACATCTCAAAACTGTACAAAAACACAGGCAGTGGTTTTATTGAAGATACCAGTATTTCCCTTCCTGGTGTTTGGCAAGGTTCGGTCGCCTGGGCTGACTACAACGGAGACGGCAAACCCGACTTCCTGTTGACGGGTTACGATAATTCATACAACTACATCTCAAAACTGTACAAAAATACAGGCAGTGGTTTCAGCGAAGATACCAGTGTTTCCCTTCCTGGTGTTTACGGGAGTTCCGTAGCCTGGGCTGACTACAATGGAGATGGCAAACCCGACTTCCTGCTGACGGGTTCCGATAGTTCATACAACTACATCTCAAAACTGTACAAAAATACGACCACCACTTCAGACACAACCCCACCCAAAGCCAGCAGTTTCACCCCTGGTGATAATTCCACCATCGTTGCGGTTGATGCTAACCTAGTCGTTAACTTCAGCGAAGCGATTAAAAAAGGCACAGGTAATATTGTTATCAAGAAACTTTCTGATAACTCAGTGGTAGAAACCATCGCCGTAACTGCCACTAATGTCATACTCAATGGCAATCAACTCACCACTAACCCAACAGCAAATTTAGTAACGGGTACAAGTTACTACGTTGAAATCGCTAATGGTGCAATTAAAGATATTGCAGGTAACAATTATGTGGGTATTACCGGAAATAGTACCTGGAACTTCAAAACTCAGGGATTTCCTCCCATTAATGGTACGGTTAATAATGATATTCTCACCGGAACAGCCAACCCAGAAACCATTAATGGTTTAGGGGGAAATGATCAACTTTTGGGTAATGGTGGTAATGATAGTTTAAATGGCGGTGATGGAATTGATACCCTCAATGGAGGAGCAGGTAACGATCTACTTACAGGTGGACTCGGTGCAGATAAATTTATCTACAATACCAATGCCGTATTTGCAACTTCTGCTGTGGGTGTAGATACGATTGCAGATTTTAATATCTCACAAACGGATCAAATTGTCTTAGATAAAACCACCTTTACCAGTATTAGCAGTATTGCAGGAACGGGATTTTCTGTCACCACTGAATTTGCCAAAGTGACCACCGATGCGTTAGCTGCGACCAGTGCGGCAGATATTGTGTATAACACTGCAACCGGAGGATTATTCTACAATCAGAATAGCACAGCCGCAGGTTTTGGCACAGGTGCTAAATTCTTAACCTTAACCACTAAACCTGTACTGACAGCAACTCAATTTGTAATTCAAGCCTAATTCTCAATTGAGAGATAGAGAAACCCGGTTTCTGGTAGAAACTGGGTTTCTGAGGTTATAGCATTTTTCTAACTGAGAGGTAATATCAAATTTTTAAATGTTTGCTACACATCTCCCCCCTTTTTAAGCCCCCCCAGGGCTGTTTCATTTTCTCCCAAAATTTGTATGACCTCTCCCCCTAACCCCCTCTCCTGCAAGGAGAGGGGGACTAATTATTACTATTAAACATCAAAAATTATTAATGACTCCCCCTTCCCTAATAGGGAAGGGGGTTGGGGGGTTAGGTCACAGAGGTTTTTGAGAGAAAATGAAAACCCCCTGGGGTTGGGGGGGATCATCTGTAGCGTTCTTAATGGGATTTCATATAAAATTGATAAAATATTCCTTAAGGAGGATGTTAAATTAATAATTTTGTTAGGGGCAAAAAAGCGATTGTGTGCTAAAGTCTTAAAGACTAATTTTATTATTGTTTTACCATGAGTGACTTAATTGCGATCGCTTACGATGACGAATACAAAGCCGAAGAAGTGCGTCTAACCTTGATTAAATTACAAAAAGAACATTTAATCGAATTAGAAGACGCAGCAGTTGTTGTCAAGAATGCTGAAGGGAAAGTTAAACTCAAACAGGCTGTTGACTTAACAACGGCTGGTGCGGTCAGTGGTGGGTTTTGGGGTTTATTAATTGGAACTTTATTTCTGAGTCCAGTTTTAGGGGCTGCTGTTGGTGCTGCTGCTGGGGCTGCTAGTGGCGCATTAAGTGATATTGGTGTTGATGATAACTTTATGAAGTCTTTGGGGGAAACAATGCAGCCCGGAACCTCTGCGCTGTTTGTTTTAGTGCGGAAAGTTACCCCCGATAAAGTGTTAGAAGAAGTCGCACCCTATGGAGGGAAAGTATTAAGAACCTCCCTGAGTAAAGATGAAGAAGCCCAATTACAGGAAGTTCTCACGAACCGAGGCGTAACGGTTTAATCCACTGTTTGAATTCCATTCTGTGCCATAGGTAAAATTAGCTAAAACTGCTTTAAGGGTGCGTAAAACAAAGCTGACGCACCCGATTTTTAACAATTCTAATTTTTTTATAAAGATTAGCCTTAGAGTTTTTATAATCGTTTATAATCGTATAAATTTTGATCATAATTGTTCTGATTGTATCAGAATTGAAGCATTTAGTAGAGTGTCAAAAAAGCAAGATTTGATATACTTTACTTTAGCATTTATATTAAAATAGCCGACCGTTAACGGTTAACGACCTAATTATAGAGGACGGAAAACAATGGGACAGACTCTACTCGAACAACTACGCGAAATGACCGTTGTAGTGGCGGATACGGGAGATATCCAAGCCATTGAAATGTATACCCCCAGAGATGCAACCACCAACCCTTCCTTAATTACCGCCGCTGCCCAAATGCCTCAATATGAGGAAATTGTGGATAATACCCTCAAAAAAGCGCGTCAGGAGTTAGGGAAAAGTGCTTCCCCTTCAGAAGTTGCCACTTTAGCCTTTGAACGATTAGCCGTTGCCTTTGGCTTAAAAATATTAGAAATTATTCCAGGGCGGGTGTCAACGGAAGTGGATGCTCGGTTATCCTATGATACGGAAGCCACCATTGCTAAAGGTCGTTATTTAATTGAACAATATGAAGCCAATGGCATTTCTCGCGATCGCATTTTAATTAAAATTGCCTCCACTTGGGAAGGAATTAAAGCCGCAGAAGTTTTGGAAAAAGAAGGGATTCATTGTAATTTAACCCTATTGTTTGGGATTCATCAAGCCATCGCCTGTGCCGAAGCGGGTGCAACTTTAATTTCTCCCTTTGTAGGGCGGATTTTAGATTGGTATAAAAAAGAAAGTGGACGAGATTCCTATCCCCCAGAGGAAGACCCCGGTGTGTTATCTGTCACCCGAATTTATAATTATTATAAAAAATTCGGCTATCAAACAGAAGTCATGGGGGCAAGTTTCCGCAATATTGGGGAAATTACCGAGTTAGCAGGTTGTGATTTACTAACGATTTCTCCAGCTTTATTAGAGGAATTACAATCAACTATTGGTGAGTTACCTCGCAAACTCAATCCCGAAACTGCTACAACTTTTGAGATGGAAAAAATCTCCATTGATCAAGACACCTTTAACCGAATGCACGCCGAAGATCGGATGGCTTCGGAAAAATTAGAAGAAGGAATTAAAGGGTTTTCTAAAGCCTTAGAAGCCTTGGAAAAATTCTTAGCTGAACGTTTAGCTCGTTTAGAAGGGGAAGACGTGATTAGTCATGCGGCGGAAGATATTTTTCGCGCTTATGATTTAGATGGAGATGGCTATATTACCCGTGAAGAATGGTCAGGAACCGATGCTGTTTTTGATGCGTTAGATCAAGATAATGATGGTCAAATTACCGTTGAAGAAATGGCGGCTGGGTTGGGGGTATCTTTCCATTTAGCCACAGTTTAAACACCCAAACCTCTCAAAAAGTTGTAGAGACGTTTCATGAAACGTCTCTACTCAGTATAATAATGATTGGCAGGGTAAATTATACTCTCTCAAGAAAGTAGTACCGATTGTTGTCGAGACTGATACGGAGTTAGTCGTGATCACAGTTTATACTTTTTATTTTTGAGGTAAAAGTTGATGAAGATTAGTTATGATTCAGAAATTGATGCTCTTTACATTAGACTTGTAGAAGGTCAGCATCAGTGTCGCAGTTTGCAGTTAACTGAGGAAATTGCTTTAAATATTGGTGAAAATGAGTTATTAGTAGGGATAGAAGTTTTAGATGGTACGGAAGTTTTAGGTGCTGGAAATCTCCCTAATGTAGTGCTGGAAAATATATCTTTTACTGTGGCTTAAATAGGGAAGGTCATCAAGATATAGCCAGAAAGATCAGGCTTTAAACCGATTTTTTATTAATTGTACGGATGACTGATGCGCCATAACGTTTTATTATCATCAAATCTATCGTTAAATACTGAATGCCCTTACGGGTAATTATTTTACAAATATGAATCCATTGAGTCCTGATTCGATTGTGAGCGATCTCATGGCGGTTGATCCTCAAACGACGCTTTCTTTAGACGATTTGCAACGAAAGTTTGCAGCCAATCTTCTCTATCTTCAAGGTCAATTACCAACAACAGCAACCCCTCAAGAATTATATCAAGCATTAGCCTATACAATTCGACAAGTATTAATGCCTGATTGGGTGAAAACAATTCAACAGGATGCTCAAAACAAGGTTAAACGAGTTTGTTATTTTTCGACAGAATACGCATTAGGATGTCATCTCGCTAATCATCTGATTAATTTCAATTTGTGGGAACCGCTACAACAAAGCTTAGAAGCCTTTAATTTAAAATTACAAGACTTAATTGATCAAGAAATTCAACCCAGTTTAGGCTATGGAAATGTTTCCCAATTACCCATAGATCAATTAGACTCTCTTTCTACTTTAAATCTTCCGGCTATTGCCTATGGAATTCGCTATGAATTTGGCGTTTTTGATCAAGAAATTCATCAAGGTTGGCAAGTCGAAAAAGTGGATAAATGGTTACGTTATGGAAATCCTTGGGAAATTGCTCGTCCAGAAGCAATGGTAGAAGTTAAATTAGGAGGTCATACGGAAGCTTATTATGATGAGCAAGGACGCTATCGAGTGCGTTGGATATCCCTTCGTCGGATTAAGGGTGTTCCTTATGATACCCCGATTTCCGGTTATCAAAGCCATCGAATTAATACCTTACGATTATGGAAAGCAGAACCCATTGTTTCCCTGAATTATCAAGATTTTAATCTTGAGGATTATTATGGAACAGTTCAGGGAAAACCTTATGTGGAATTACTCACAAAAGTCTTATATCCCCATGATGAACCGATTCAAGAAAAACAACTGCGTTTAGAACAACAATTCTTTTTTGTGTCCTGTTCCCTGCAAGATATGATTCGGCATCATTTAGCAACGGGAAAGACGTTAGACACCTTTGATCAGTCTTATACAATTCAACTTCATGATACTCCCAGTGCGATCGCAATTGCAGAATTAATGCGATTATTGATTGATGAATATGGTTTAGAGTGGGAACAAGCTTGGTCAATTACCCGACAAACCTTTACCTATGTCAACCCCACACTATTACCCGAACTTCAAGAGAAATGGCCGATTGGATTATTAGGAAGTTTATTACCCCGTCACTTAGAAATTATCTATGAAATTAATAATCGGTTTTTAATTAATATTCGCAGCCAATATCCGGGAGACTTTAGTAAATTAGCTAAATTATCTTTAATTGATGAAACGGGAGAACGATATGTGCGGATGACTCATTTAGCTTGTGTGGGAAGCTATGCCATTAATGGGATTTCTAACTGGCAAACTGAACGCTTGCAACAAGCAATTATTCCTGATTTCTATGAATTATCACCGGAAAAATTTAGAACAATTAGCAGTGGAATCACCCCAAGGCGTTGGTTGGTCTTAGCTAATTCCAATTTAACCCACTTAATTACTTCTAAAATTGGCAATAGCTGGATTAAAAACTTAACAGATTTGCATCGCTTAGAAGCAGAATTAGATCAACCCGAATTCCGATTGGCTTGGCGTAAAATCAAAGAAGAAAACAAACAACAACTCGCCAGTTATATTAAACTAAATTGTGGGATAAAAGTTAACCCTGATTCTATTTTTGATATTCAAATAGAACGGATTCAAGAATATAAACGCCAACATCTTAATATTTTGAAGATTATTACCCTTTATAACCGCATTCGGAAAAATCCTAACGGGGATTATGTTCCTCAAACCTTTATTTTTGGTGGAAAAACAGCCCCCGGTTATGTGATGGGGAAATTAATGATTAAATTAATTCATGCGGTGGGTCAAGTGGTGAATTCAGATTCGATCATTGGCGATCGCTTAAAAGTCGTATTTATTCCCAATGTTAATATAACCTTAAGTCAACGTATCTATCCAGCCGCCGATGTGTCTGAACATTTAGCGATGGCGGGTAAAAAAGCTGGAGGACTGGCAATTTTGAAACCTGCTCTCAATGGCGCATTAACAATGGGAATTGTAGATGGTGCAAGTGCAGAATTACGCCATGCTGTGGGAGAAGAAAATTTCTTTGATTTTGGCTTAAATTTACCCGAAACAGAAGCGTTAAAAGCAAAAGGTTATAATCCTTGGAGTTATTATCATGGAAATGAAAATCTCCGACAATGTATTGATCAAATTGCATCGGGTTATTTTTCCCAAGGCGATCCCAATTTATTTAAAACCTTGATTGATGCCTTATTATATCATGATGAATATATGCTTTTTGCGGATTATCAATCCTATATGGATTGTCAAGATCAAGTCATCCAAACCTATCAAAATTGGGAAAAGTGGACGCGAATGTCAATTTTAAATGTGGCTCGTTTAGGTCGTTTTTCTTCCGATGCAATTGTCCAAACCTACTCTGAGAATATTTGGCATATTCATCCGGTTTAGGTTATTATCAATTTTAAGTTTTGTACCCCGTTTAACCTGCTAAGTTGATATCCCAGAGGAGATCGCAACCGAATGAGTAAGATTACGTTTGCAGAGCAGTTTCGCTACAGATTTGATAATTTCATGTCAAAAGGAACCATTGCTTTAGTCAGTGGTTTAGCATTGGTGTCCTTAGCCTTTATTGTGCTCATGGGATTTTTTGTCAGCCTCGCCAGAATTGCACCCCTAGGCGATACAGGGTTGAATCCTTTTGAGGCGATGTGGGCTGTTTTAATGCGTACCTTAGACGCAGGAACAATGGGAGGAGACCAGGGGTGGTCATTTCGTCTGGCGATGCTCTTTGTTACCTTTGGGGGCATCTTTATTATTAGTACCCTCATTGGTGTGCTCAGTAGTGGCATTGATACCAAGTTAGAAGACCTACGGAAGGGACGTTCACGGGTGATTGAAACGGATCATATTGTGATCCTGGGTTGGTCATTACAAATTATCACTTTAATTAATCAACTGATTTTAGCTAATGCTAATCGTTCAGATACTTGCATTGTGATTCTCAGTCCTGAAGATAAAGTTCAGATGGAAGATCATCTGTATGATGAGTTAGGGAAATTGCGTCAAGTTCGCCTTGTTTGTCGCACGGGAAATCCCAGTAATTTAGCCGATTTAGGCATGGTGAATATTCAGGCAGCCCGCTCAATTATTATTTTAAATGAGTCTCCCGCCAAATCAGATATTAATTTAATTAAGATTCTTTTAGCGATTAAAAATTTACCTCGGTTAGAGTCTCAACCCTATCATATTGTAGCACAAGTTCAAGATATTAATACCCTCGATATTATTCAACTGATTGGACAGGATGAAATTGAAGGATTACTCACTCAAGATTTAATTTCCCGGATTATTGTTCAAACCTGCCGTCAATCGGGTTTATCGATTGTTTATTTGGAATTATTGGATTTTACCGGGGTTGAAATTTATATTCACGAAGAACCTTCTTTACAGGGGCAATCCTATGGAGATATTCTCCTAGCTTATAAAGATTCTGCGGTGATAGGAATGCAATTAACGGATGGAACAATTCAACTCAATCCGTCAATCGAGAGAATCTTGCAACCCGCAGAAAAATTAGTGCTTTTAAGTGAAGATGATAGCACGATTCGTTTATCAGGTGTTTCCAAATCTGCGATTAATCACCAGGGTATTCAACTCACTCAAAAAACAGCGATCGCAACGTCTGAACATACGTTAATGTTAGGATGGAATGATCGGATTCCTCGGATTTTGGTTCAACTCGATCAATACGTTGCCAGCAACTCCAGTGTAACTCTCGTTTCACCCTTCCCTGAAACTGACATCATCGACTGTTTAAAGACCTTGAATTTGGAACAACAAACCCTCCATTATTATCAAGGATCAATCACAGAACGGAACGTTTTAGAGTCTCTGAGTTTAGAAAAATATCACCATGTTATTGTGTTATCTAATCCTGATTTAGATCCCGAAGAAGCCGACGCTCAAACGTTAATTACCTTAATCTATCTTCGAGATATTGCTGATCGCAAAAATCCTAACCTACAGATTGTAACTGAAATGTTAGATACCCGCAATCAAGCCTTAGCTCAGGTAGCACGTCCCGATGATTTTGTGATTACCGAACAAATTATTAGTCGGATGTTAGCCCAAGTTTCAGAACAGAAAAGCTTAAATTCTGTATTTGCTGAATTATTTAGTCCTGAAGGGTCGGAAATTTACCTCAAACCGGTTAGTAACTATGTGAATCTTAACGAACCGATTAATTTTTATACTGTTGTTGAAGCTGCCAAACAACGGGGAGAATCAGCCATTGGTTATCGCTGTTTAAAAGATGCTCAAAATTTAGCCAGAGGTTATGGAATTGTACTGAATCCAAAGAAAGATGAATTGGTAAAATTTTCCCCTCAAGATCGGATTATTGTTTTAGCGGATTGCTAAAGTTAATCAGGGTGCCATCTCAATTCTTTAATATTCTCTCCTATTCTTCTACTTCTTTAGGGTCACAAGGAATAGCACTTTTTTAAATAAAATGTTACAATATAGCAATCCCAAATAGGTTGTAATAACCTCTATGACTAAAACCCTTACCGTAGGGGTAATTCATGAATTACCCCTACCACAAATCAAATAGGATTGCTATATATAAATTGCAGCCAATATTTATTAAAAATCAGTACAATAAAACGATTATTATGTATACCCTAGTATTGGGAGGGCAAAATGATTACTTCAGAACCTATTATTTTAAGTTTCAAAAATGTTACCTTAAGCAATGATCAATTTTATCAACTTTGCCAAGATAATGAAAATTGGCAGTTGGAAAGAACCGCTAAAGGAGAATTGATAATTATGCCCCCCGTTGGTGGAGTCAGTGGTAATCGAGAATCAGATTTGAATGCTGATTTAGTCATTTGGAATCGTCAAACTCAACTCGGAAAAGTATTTAGTTCTTCTACTATCTTTCGTTTACCTAATGGTGGCGATCGCTCTCCTGATGTGGCTTGGGTTGCGAAGGAACGTTGGGAATTACTAACAGCAGAAGAACAAGAAAAATTCCCCCCCTTATGTCCTGATTTTGTAATTGAATTACGTTCTCGTACTGACTCCCTAACCCAACTTCAAGCAAAAATGCAGGAATATCTTAACAGTGGTTTGCGTTTAGGTTGGTTAATTAATCCTCAAGCACAACAAGTAGAAATTTATCGTCTTCATCAACCTCTTGAAATTGTCCAATTACCCACAACTTTATCAGGGGAAAATGTCTTACCAGACTTTATTTTAAACTTACCTCTATTTTAAAATGACACAATAGTCTTCTAAGCTGTTCCCTAGTGATAGAAAAACAGGATGCTATTGAGTTAAGCTATAATGGGGTAAACGTTCAGGGAATAGATATGAGATGCTAACGATTAAACCTCGCTTTGAAACCTTTGAAGAATACCTAAAATATGACGATAATTCGGAAAAACTCTATGAACTATTTAATGGAGAATTGATAGAAGTGCCGCCAGAATCAGGGTTTAATATCCAAATTGCTAATCGTCTCTTTATGGTTTTTGCCTTAATGTTAGGAAGCGATCGCGTTAGAGGACACGGGTTGGAACTAGAAGTCAGAGGCGAACCCAAAAACCGCTATCCTGATCTAACTATTATCCGAGAAGAACATATTCAACAACTATCAAAGCGTAACACCATTCGTCTGAACATGGCCCCGCCTCTGTTGGTTATGGAAATAGTTAGCCCTGGAGAGATACAAAGGGAGAGGGACTACATTGCTAAAAGAATTCAGTATCAAGATTGTTGTATTCCTGAATATTGGATTATTGATCCCCAAACTCAAACTATCTTGGTATTAGAACTGATGGATAATATTTATACAACGGTAGGTAATTTTAGTAACGATGATTTAGTGCGATCGCCTGGATTTGGGAAACTCAACTTGAAGGTTTCTGAGGTTTTGAATTTTAATTAAAAAAGAAACCCCAGTTTTAGTTCAATTCAAGAGCGATCGCTCTTTTTAGGATCAACAGCGATCGCTGGGCGGTTGATTTTAACGAAAAAACATTTATGAAATTGGGATATTATTAAGGAAAAATTAATAAGAATCTCTATTTTCACTGAATGGGAGTTTCAATTCAATGCTGCAACCCGCCGAAACCGTCAAACTGTTTGTTAAACAACCCGAACAACATTATGCTGCAGGTCAAGTTATTTTTGAAGAGGGCAAATTGGGGGATGTCATGTTTGGCATCCTCCAAGGTGAAATTGAATTATGGGTGAATGGGAAAGTGGTAGAAACCTTGATTGCGGGAGATGTATTTGGGGAAGGAGCCTTAGTTCAACCCGATAGAACACGAGCGTCTACTGCTATTGCTAAAACCGATTGTCTTTTAGCAATTATGGATCAATCTCGATTTTTGTTTGCAGTTCAGCAAACGCCCATGTTTGCCTTAGAAGTTCTCAAAAGTTATTCGGATCGTTTACGTCGGATGAAACGTTCTCTTTAAACTTAATTAATCTGATTCATCACTTCTAATTCAGAGGGTTTCAAACCATTGAGATTTGAGATCCCTGAACCATCCTCACTACAATCGACTTCTTCACCGACATAAATTCCCAGGGATCTAGCGGTTTCCACCCAAAATCCGTTAGGATTGAGCAGTCGGGGGCTATCTGCAAACACCCGCGCCAGGGGAACGGTGGCGACAGTGTTGTTTTTCCAAGCCACCATCACGCCATATTTTTCCTCCGCAATTAAATCTACAGCTACTTTTCCGAAGGCTGTTCCAATTAATCGATCCAAAGCTGAAGGCGCTCCACCCCGTTGAACATGACCCAGGACAGTCACTCGCGCTTCTACCCCAATATTATTTTCAATTTCCGTGGCAATATATTCCCCAATTCCCCGCAGTCGCACTTCTCCGAGGGCATCTTTATAATATCGACTTTCCCCGTCGGCGGTTTTTGCTCCTTCTGCAACCACCACAATGGCGAATTTTCGTCCATAGAGGTTGCGGAGTTCTCGAATCTGTTTACATAGGGTTTTAATCGAATAGGGAATTTCTGGGATTAAAATCGCATCCGCCCCCCCAACAATCCCCGAATTTAAGGCTAAATGTCCCGTTGTTCGTCCCATAACTTCCACCACCATCACCCGGTCATGGCTGGCGGCGGTATAACTCAATCGATCTAAACAATCTAAAATCGTCGTAACGGCGGAGTTAAACCCAACGGATAATTCTGTATGGGCGACATCATTATCAATAGTTTTGGGAACACCGACTAAATTCCAATTGCCTTTTTCAGCCAGTTTCTGCAAAATAGCAAGGCTACCATCACCGCCAATGGCGATCAGGGCATCAAGTCCTAAATCATAATATCCCTGAATAACATCATCTGTATTGCCTTCTGTATCTCCTTTATTAATGGAACCTAAAATCGTTCCGCCCATACTTAATAAAGGATCAGTACCATGCCGTTCTAAACCATAAGAATTTAATACAACACTTTTCCGTTCAATGAGCCCCTGAGTCGCATAGGGAATGCCTCGCACTTCCCAGTTATATTCAGATGTGGCATGATTGACAACGGCTCGAATCACGGCATTGAGACCGGGACAGTCTCCTCCACTGGTTAAAATGCCAATCCGTTTACGTTTGTTCATATTTACTTTTGGCTGAAGCCAAATTGTCTACACTTGAATCCTACCGATTTTTTCCCAATTTGTTAACACCTTAAGCGATAAAATTAGTTTTTTTTATCCTTTCTTAACGTTCAGTCAAAAAAGTTTTTTTAGATTTCCAGACAATATCTCCTCTTCCTGAAATTTCTTCTATTTTATCTTAAAAAAATCTGGATTCAGAGGGGCATTTTCTTAAGATAACAGGAAGAATTAACCTGAACAATCAAGACTTGTGCTACAGTCTATCCCTAGTTGTGGCTTGAACAATCAGGTTACTTTTCATTTGGTCAAAAGGAGTAAATTATATGCCGTTAAGAG
This sequence comes from Planktothrix tepida PCC 9214, assembly GCF_900009145.1. Lineage (NCBI taxonomy): Bacteria > Bacillati > Cyanobacteriota > Cyanophyceae > Oscillatoriales > Microcoleaceae > Planktothrix > Planktothrix tepida. The sequence goes on along the minus strand of NZ_LN889764.1, from coordinate 287,525 downwards.
TAGGAATTAATGGGTTTGGTCGCATTGGTCGTTTGGTCATGCGGTCTGCCATTAATAACCCCGATGTGGAATTTGTGGGAATTAATGATTTAGTTCCCCCGGATAACTTAGCTTATTTGTTCAAATATGACTCGACTCATGGGGTGTTTCCGGGTACAGTAGAAGCGAAAGAAGATGGCATTCTGGTAGATGGACGTTTTATTCGCTGTACCGCTATTAAAGATCCCACCCAACTTCCTTGGAAAGAAGATACCGTTGATTATGTGGTGGAATGTACAGGGTTATTTACCAACTACGAGGGGGCTTACAAACATATTGAAGCGGGTGCAAAACGGGTGATTATTTCCGCCCCCACCAAAGACCCGGATAAAGTGAAAACCTTGTTAGTCGGGGTCAACCATGAAGAATTTGACCCGAAAGCGCATTTAGTTGTTTCTAATGCCAGTTGTACCACCAACTGTTTAGCCCCCGTTGCGAAAGTCATTCAAGATAACTTTGGGTTAGCCGAAGGGTTAATGACAACGGTTCACGCCATGACCGCGACTCAACCCACCGTTGATGGCCCTAGTAAGAAAGATTGGCGGGGAGGACGTGGCGCAGCCCAAAATATTATTCCGGCATCTACAGGCGCAGCCAAAGCTGTTACCTTAGTGTTACCGGAGTTAAAAGGAAAATTGACGGGAATGGCATTTCGAGTTCCCACCCCCGATGTGTCAGTGGTTGACTTAACCTTCCGCACGGAAAAAGCTACCACCTATGCAGAAATCTGTGCCGCGATGAAAGCCGCAGCCGAAGGCCCGATGAAAGGAGTTTTAAGCTATACTGAAGATGAAGTGGTTTCTTCAGATTTTACCACAGATCCCAGTTCCAGTACCTTTGATGCTAAAGCAGGTATTGAACTGAATTCTAATTTCTTCAAAATTGTGGCTTGGTATGACAATGAATGGGGTTATTCTTGTCGTGTTGTTGATTTGATGATTTCAATGGCGAAAAAAGACGGAATTCTGTAAATAATTCACAGAAACCGGGTTTCTCAAGATATCTTCATTTCCTACAATGAATCTAATACAGAAACTCGGTTTCTAAGAACTGGGTGCAGGTTAATACTCTACCGCCAATCTCCCTGAACTGTAAACGCTGCCCAATAATAGGGAGATTGCCATTTTCCCGATTTCCACATCTCTAACTGAGCCTCTCTTAAAGCGATAATTGGATTCTTACCTTCCTTCAATATCGGCTGATAAAATCGACTCATTAACTCAGAAGTCGAAGCATCATTAACACTCCATAAACTAACAACAACCCGCCGCGCACCAGCATACATAAATCCCCTAGTTATTCCCACTAAACCTTCGCCTTTCGTCTCTTTCCCTAAGCCCGTTTGACAAGCACTTAATACCACTAATTCCGCAGGTAAATTTAAGTTAAAAATATCTTGAAGACGCAAAAATCCATCCTCAGCTTGTCCTTGTTGATTAAATAAGGATAACACCACTCCCGATAGTTCAGGATTAACAGAATCCAGTAAACCATGAGTAGCAAAATGAACGATTTGATATTCAGATAAATTAGGATTTTTTGCTTGTTCAAGTGAGGCTTGAAAGTCTAGGGCTTGTAACCTTTGATTTTCGGGAACTAATGCTATAATTTCCTCGGCTTCGGTGCGGGTATACTCCAGACGGCTATATGTTTTCGCCCCTTCCCCAATACCTAAATTACGCGCCGCACGAGTCAGGGCTAAGTTGTTGAGGGTTTGCGGGTTTTGTTGGGGTGCATTTCTAGTAACGCGAAAGTCATTAAGGCTGAAAACGGGGTCTGCTAATACTGCGACAGTTTTGGCTACCGTGGGGCGATTTTGTAGTTGTTCCCGTTGAATAGCAATGGTTGAAATTGAGGGAGCGGTAACAATTTCATGCTCTACTAAAAGGGGTGTATTCGGTTGAGATGGAATGGGTAAAGCGGCAAAGGGAATATATTGTAATACCCCATCCCCCACAATTAATAAACGTTTATTTCCCAGTTGAGAAGCGACGGGTTTTAGTAATATTTCACTGAGGGGGAGTCCGCTTTCTACGCAGGGCTGTTTCATTCATCTCTCGCCAAGGTTGGGCAATTTCTTCTATTTCACTTTGTTTCGGTAAAACATAGCTGGTAATACTATTTTTAGTCACAGCCCAGAGATAACTGCGCTCTTCTCCCAAGGAATATTCTAATAGTAAGGTATCATCATCAAGGACTTTTTCTTGAATTTGTTGCAGGGTGAGAGGCTGGGGATATTTGAGGTTAGCATAACGGGGACTGGTAAGGCGAATTTTCGCTTCTAATTTGTCGAGTTGATTGAGTAAAGATTGAGATTGTTGTTTAATTTCATCAAGTTGTTGTTGAGTATAGTTACCCTGAGTGAGTTGATATCGTTGATTTTCGACCGTGTTGAGTTGTTGTTGTAAATTCTGTTCTTGTTCTAATAGTTTGGGGTCAGCACCTTGGCGGATATTAGCACCGGCTTCGGTCAGGAGTTCTACCAGACTTCTGGCGCGAGAACGTTCGCTGGCGTGAAAAGCTAAAGCATCATATCCTTTTTGGGGGTTTTGTTGATGCAGTTGCATTAATAAATCAATGTAGAATTGGTAATAATTTTGAACGGTGGCAAAGAAGGATTGACGAAGTTCTTGGGAACCGATTTTAGTGCGGAGGTCTTCAACAATAGTAATGGCAGTTTCGATGTCTGTAAGAGCTTCGCTGAGGTTGCCTTGATTACGTTTGAGGTAAGCAAAATTAAAGAGAGTAGCAGCTTCCCCCTCCCTATCTCCCACTACCCTTGATAGGGGTAAAGCTTGGTTGTAGTAGTCTAGGGCTTGCTGCTTTTCTCCTAAATCGTCATTTATTCTGCCCATACCCAGCAGTGTGAGGGCTTTTTTTCCTTTATCCCCGGCGGCGTGATAGAGTTGGCGGGCGGCTTCTAACTTTCCTAAAGCAGCCCGTAATGATTCTGCTGTTCCTTGCTGCAATAGTTCTGTTCCCTCTTGCAACAGTTTATCCGCTTCTGAGTTGTTGCTATTTTGGGTGATGAGGGTTTGGGGTAAGAAACCGGGTTTCTTGAGTTCAGTGGGTTGGTGATTAGATATAGTGAGAAGAAACTCTGTTTCTGAGGGTTTGGGTGTTGCCATCCCTGACTTTGATAGCAACGCGACACTGATAATTCCTGATACGGAAACGCCCTTGAGGAACGCAAAAACTAATTGGTTCTGACTTGTTTTTATTTCCATTTTTTTACCCCTTCCCCTGATTTGCATTTACATCAATTCTAATACAGAATTTTTCCTTAACCATTGGGCTAAAGAGTCTTGAGTTTCTGGGTCAGTTGCCAACCCTTCCATGATTTGCACAACCTCGATTTCTGGAACTTCTAATAAATAGCCATTTAACCCCAGAAAAACATACATCGCCATGAAAGCTGTGCGTTTATTACAATAACCGTATTCAAAGCCCACGTCTTTCAAGCGTGGGATGTAGAATACCCGCCTTTAGGCGGAGTGAAGGCTAGTGAGAGTTTTGGTTAGCAATATACTTTTTGATAGTTTCACTAGAAACAGAACCAGCCGTCCCACAATAATAGCTTCGACTCCACAAAGAAGGTAGTTTAAGTAAATGAGGAAATTCTTTTCTTAATATTCTTGATGATGCCCCTTTGATTCTGAACATAATTTGATGTGGAGCAATCAAAGGGTGACAACTAATAAATAAATGCACATGATCAGGCATTATCTCCAGAGCTAGGACATCACATTCTAGCTCTTTTGCTTTTTGGTAGATAATTTCCTCTAATCTTCTGCTCACTCCGTTAACCAACACCCTTTTCCTCCTTTTTGGGCAAAAGACAAAATGATAGTTGATCAGACTAACTGATGTGTTTTTTCTTCTATATTGATTTTCTGTCATTGTCGATACACACGATTCATCAACCTTATGTTATCATGGATGACATGACAAAAATAACTCGGACGATTAAATTGAAATTCGTGGATCTCAACCGTTGTAAAGCTCAGGTGTTTGAGCAAATGACGGCAGAAAACACACGGGTTGCCAACAAGCTGTTGTCATTGCCGATTAAAGAACGGCGTAAAATGACAACAGCTAAAATTATGTCCGAGTTAAAATCTGCCCTTGTTAACCAAGTAATCCGACATACCACATCACCCACAGGTCGTAAAACCAAACAATATAAAGTTCTTCCTGTGGAAGTTAACAACCAAAACTGGAAGTTAACCCTAAAAGGGAATACTTATTCAATTAGTTTTCCAACCCTTAAAGGTGAAAAAAGAATTCCCATTGAAGTTGCATCTCCCCATTGGCAACCTGTTTTAGACGGATTGTTAGAGGGAACAATTCAAGGGGGTTCTTTTAAATTAATTAAACATCGAAATAAGTGGTATGCCTATCTGTCAATTACTGAGGATGTTCCAGAAGTTAAGACGGAGAAAAGATTAGGATGTGACCGAGGACAGAATAATTTAGCGGTAGTTGCACCTAAACAGGGTTTTGGTAAGTTCTTTAATGGTCAAAGCGTTAAGCATCGGAGACGTTATTTTCAACAACGAAGAAAACAACTTCAAGAAGCTAAAAAGTTTCGAGCATTAAAGAAATGGGACAAAAAAGAACGACGATGGATGGATGCAATCAATCATACAATCAGCCGTCGAATTGTTCGTTTTGCCGAATACCATAATGCTGATGTTGTTATTGAGGATTTAGAAGGATGTCGAAGCACAATGAAACAGAGCCAAAAATCTCGTTCTGATTCCGGTGAATCTCGACATAATTGGTCTTATTATTCTTTGGAACAGAAACTTAATTATAAGTTGGCTCTTAAAGGATTGAAATTAATTAAAAGACCTGCGCCATACACTTCCAAATCCTGTTCAACCTGTGGTTTTATTGGTAAAAGAAATCGACATGATTTCAATTGCCCTAATGGTCACTACCATAACTCTGATTTGAATGCTGCGAAAAACCTAGCTCAATGGGACGGTTTTTCTTGTCAGTTAGACCTACAGAGAGATGCTTCTGTAATGGATTCATCCGGTTTAACTGATGGGGTGCTTGGCACACCCCTGAACTCGGTGAATACAGTCAAACAAGAGTATATTCAACTGTCTCTGCTTGACTGGACTAGATACGAGAATCCCACCCCTTTAGCGTAGCGCAGGGGTGGGAGTGTCAATGGTTTCTCAATCTTTACCTGTCCTACTAACCCCTCACGGGAAATCATTTTCACTTGTCCTGTACCATTAATAGCAGCAAATATTGTTCCCGTTGTCACCTTTCTTAAGTCAATTCCCCCTAACCATAATTGGGCTGTGTCACCACTGACTGCCGTTACAACTGCTTGGGCGGGAGATTTGGGAGAATTAATAAAATAGGGCAGTTGTTGTTGATACCCACTCCCCACTTTAACTTCATAACGGGGAACTTGGTTATATGTTTCAGGAATTTCTGGGAGAATCTTTTGAAATATCTGTTTAATATTGTTGTCTTCCTGCCAGAGATAATAAGTTAGTAAATAACTGAATAAACCACAAGGAAAACCATTAAGATTTTCTTCCCGCGCCAGTTGATTCGGGGCCGTTGCCGCTAATACTACCCCTTTAGCAACTCCAGTTTGATAGCCTTTAACAAATTGTTCAGGAGATAAATTTAATCGAGATAACCACTGTTGCTGATAGTTTTTTTCATCAGAAGAAACTAAAATATTTTCACCTCCTTCGCGGGAACGTACTCGGACTTCTCGCGTGGCTCCACCGGAAAAACAACTATCTAAAACCACCGTCACATTTTCGGTTTTCAGGGCTGACATTAATAAAAATAAGGTATGCCCCATAATATCTTGGACAACTCCCCCCACTTCAGGATATCCGGCAGGTAATTTACTATTAATAGGAACAAAGGTTCCATTTAATCCTTGTCTATTTCCTAATCGGGTTATAATTGGAGCGGGATCAAAAATGAGCGAACCATGCCCGGAATAGTGATAAACCACAATATCTCCGGGTTTGGCTTGTTTAATTAAATGTTCTTCAAAAGCGGTTAAAATTCCTGTCCGGGTGGCTTCTGTTTGGGGTAGAATATAAATATCTTTGGGATTAAACCCGAATCGATGAATTAACAAATAGCGTTGTAAATCAATATCGTTGATACATCCTTCTAAGGGTGAGGAAGGATATTGATTAATCCCTACTAATAAAGCTAATTTGCGGGGTGTACTTTGGGCAAGGACTTTGCCAGCTTGTTCGGCTTTTTGTTGGAATAGGAATTGATTCATTCCCAGAGTTGCTAGTGCTGAACTGGCAAATTTGAGGAAATGACGACGAGTATTACGAGTCATTTTAAAATTTTATTATACTACAGCTTAAGTTATACTAAAAGTTAAGTTATTTTTGAAGAGGGTTACTTAACGAGATAGTCTTTGCTAATATATAGATAACTGATGGGATAGGTTACGGTTATCAACACGCACCTTGCAAAAATAGACTTTTTATTCAATATTTGAAGATGTTACCTTTGCTAACGTCCTATCCATGTCAGACTCAAACCCAAACCTAAAGACCCCTGAACGCGGATATTTAACGCTTCTCCTCCCCGTTGCGGTGGTTTTGTTTATCCTTCAGAAAGCATTCCCCTTAGCCATTTTAACCGTTGGGGGATGGGGGTCTTGGCAGATGTGGAAATATTATCAACAGCGTCAGCAGCATCAATTAGCGACCTTGGATGAAGTTTTTTATCGACTCATTCGGGAAAACCAAGGACGCATCACGGCGTTAGATTTAGCCATGCACTCGAAACAGTCGGGTACGAAAGTCCAAGCCTATCTCGACCAACGCGCCACCGAGTTCGCCGCTCAGTATGAAATTACCGATACTGGGGGAATGATTTATTATTTTCCTACCGCCCAACCCTCCACAACCCCTGATGACCCTCTCCCTTCTCCTCCTGTGGAAAACCCGAAATCAGTGGTTTTATTTCCAGTTAAACCTACATCCAGTACCATTTTACCCTCGACATTGAACCAGTCGGAACTCGCCCAACGGTTAGGCGTACATCCTACGACTCTGAGTAAGTGGAAAACGAAACCGGAATTTCCTGACTGGAGTTATCAACGTGACCCAGAAGCCATCCCTTGGAATTATTCTGCTGAAACTAAACGCTTCTCCCCCCAAAACCCTAAGAAAAAAATTGGTAAAATCAGTGAGTTAATGAAGAAAAATAAAGTTTAGGATTTCTGCAAATCCTGTTGTTAAAATAAGTTTGTTGTCATATTTCTATTGTTATGTGTCCTTTCCGTTTTGGAATTAATATCCAATCAGGAGTTTGATCAATTTTTTTCACCTTCGTTATTATCCTTACCGTCAAAACTGAGAACGCATTGATTATCCATGAGTTAACATCCTTATTCTTTTATTAAAAACTTAGATTCTATTTTCTCCCCTGAATTCAGGGGAGAAAATCAATTTTTAAACCAACACCATTTCCCATTGTTGATTTAATCCACCCATGCCATGAGCCGCTAAAATTGTCGTATTGGGAGCGGGATTACTACCAGCAATATCTACGACTAAATCAGCTTTGTGTTTATTCTTAATCACTCCATTTTCGATTTGCCATTGTTGAGATGGTGAACCCTGAGTTCCTTGTATGCGATTAGCCATCACCACATAATAGAGAGTGCTTCCATAGTCTTGATAATCGAGTACAAAACCCGCTTCATTTTTAATCACGCCATCGGCAGTAATAATCCAACGTTGAATGGGATTTTGGCTATCTACCGCTCCTGTTGTTGCTGGCTTATTGGGTGTACCGACTAAAGCTAAACCATTGAGTTTGCTCTTAATTAAATAAGTTTTCGGTCTGAACTCAAGTGGGGGGTTCGCCTCAACAATTGTAGCACCTCCATGAACTTCGCCAGAATGACTATTATTGGCTTTATTCACTACTCTATTTCCACTAATTTCATTTAAGGGCCAATAACTGACTAATCCCTTTTCATCTCCATTTAACCGACGATTTTTATCGGCGCGAATCTCATCCACAGAACGCACAACATTCCAGAGTCGAACCTCAGTTATGCAACCCTGAAAGAGACTATCGTTTGATGACCTCCCATGACTAATAGACAAGTGCTCCCATTGCCCAGACCATACCGGTGGAAGAGGTAAAGACCCGGTTTTCACAACCTCACCATTTTTATAGAAGGTGACATTGTTTGAGCTATTAACCGTGGCTGCTATGTGCATCCAAATCCCTGTCTCTAGTATTTCATAATCTGAAATCACGTAGCCGTCCACGGCAAGGCGACTGTGCGATGGCAAGCATTGGAAATGCAATGCTAACTTTCTTGTTGTTTGATAATTCATCAACTGAAAAAACTGATAGCCATCACTGGTGTTGACAAAAGAGATGATGATTGAGCGATTCGGGAAACTGTGATATAACACCCAGGCTTCTACGGTGAAACCTTGAGAGAAATTTATATACATCTTGAGGGGTACGCCCACATCATCATCCTTACCGTCAAAACTGAGAACGTATTGATTATCCATGAGTTAACATTCTTATTCTTTTATCAAAAACTTAGACTCTATTTTCTCCCCTGAATTCAGGGGAGAAAATCAATTTTTAAGCCAACACAAATTCCCATTCTTGATTTAATCCACCCAGCCAAGGAGAGGCTAAAATCGTCGTATTGGGTTCCCGATTACAGCCAGCAATATCTAACACTAAATCTGCATTGTGTTTATTCTTAATTACCCCATTTTCGGCTCGCCATTGTTGAGATGGTGAACCGTGATTTTCCTGAATGCGATTCGCCATCACGACATAATAGGGAGTGATTCCATAGTCTTGATAATCGAGTACAAAACCCGCTTCATTTTTAATCACGCCATCGGGTGTAATAATCCAACGTTGAAGGGGATTTTTGCTATCTACCGCCCCTGTTGTCGCCTCACGATAAGGTGTACCCACTACGGTTAAACCTTGAGAGTAATCAACATTCATCGTAGGTATGGAGACATAATCATCCTTACCATCAAAACTGAGAACGTATTGATGATCCATAACTTACAATCCTTTTACTGGTTAATCAAAAACAGAGTCTGTAGTGCCTCTCAATAAATTGTCCTAGGAACTATTCATGAATAGCCCCTTCCTTTAGGGTTTCGGCCCAAACCTTATTATTTATGACAAGTGATTTAATTTGGCTAATAGACTCAGATTTTATAAATTACTATTGTAGAGAGATATTTCTGAACTTCCCATTTTTTAGCAAAAATTTAATTTTTAATATAATTTTTTATTTGAGGAAAGTATCTAACATAAAATCGCTTAATTTTCTTTTGATGAAAACAGGATAAAATCGCCTTTTTACTCCTAGAAAAAATTCTCAATAAAGAGCCTATTGTCGATTGTCCATTGTTTAAAATTTTCTGAACTGATTAATTAAAAATAGTGTTTAAACAATGCACACCACTATAAGATGACCGGAACCAGTGCGGACAAGCCTTTGAGTTAATGATGTTCTCTTTCTGCTAACGTTTCTTCGTGATTAATATCCAATCTGCTGTTTGAGAAATTTTTTCAACCGGGTTTAACTGTAATTTATTCAGGTTATCTGCTTTGACTAAAAAGTAAGGTTGATCCAGGGTTTGCCATTTCGTTTTAAGGGTGGTATGGTCAACGGCGTAAATATGGCGATCGCTATAAAAATTTAACGAAGGCCGTCCAAAGGGATGATCCAGATAAATTTCTTGTCCTGGGGGAGTTCCTTCTCGAATAATAACGGCTACTGGTTTAACGGGAAAATCTTCATTAAGTTCCCAAACCCAATAATTTGACGTAAAAAATAGCAGCAGAGATAAATACATTCCCCAAAATAAAACGATTAAAAACTGTCTATCTTTTTGACTAATTAAAACGCCTACAAAAGAAAAAGTTAACATTAATGACCCAAAGGTGAACTGTAAATCTCTTAGGGGGATAAAATTAGAATTAATAAAATAAAACATTCCTCCAAAATAACAGTATCCAAAGCCAGAAATAATGGCTAATAAAATAAAAATGGGGACAAGCTGATCCGGTGTCGGTTTAACAAAATGTTCATGCTTTCCGCGTTCTACTTTTCCTAATTTCCACAGTCCAATATCTCGATCTCCTTCCCGCCAAACGTCCGCCAAATATCGTCCCACGGCTAAGGCTAAAGCCGGATAAATGGGTAAAACATACCAAGGTAATTTGGTTGTCATCACCGAAATAGCACCAAAATAAATCCCTGTCCAAACTAATATTAATTTAGCCCAACTTAAATTCCGATTTTGCCAAGCTAACCGTAATCCTTGGGGCCAAAATAGTAGCCACGGCCAGCCATATTTTAAAATTTCTAACCCATAATACCAAATCGGCCCGGAATGGTTTTCAACCGGTTGCCAAACCCGTTGTAAGGATTGATTGAATAAATTTCCCAGAATAAATCCTTGTCCATAATGAAGCCATTGCGCCCCATACCACAGAGAAACGGGAAGAAAACCTAATCCTAAACCCAACCAAAGATAAGGCGCTGTTAACAAGCGAGGAGTATCCCATAACAGGAAGAAAAACGCGATCGCTCCGAATAATAATCCCAAAAAAATACCCTTCGTTAAACATAATAAACCAAAGGCTAATCCCGACCCTAATGCAAAGCGTAAATCTCGTCGGGAACGTAACACACACCACACTAAAATTAACCATAAAAATAGAATCGTTCCATCTAACATTGCCAACCGTCCTTGACGGATCACGGGTAATAAGGTTAGATAAACTAAAGCCGAAAAAATTGCCGAGGTGCGATGGCGAAATAATTCTAAACCTATCCCATATAATAAAGGAACAGAAATCGCCGTTAATAATGCAGAAGGAAATCGCGCCATCCATTCATTTACACCCCCAATTTGATAGGCAAAAGCGATTAACCAATGCACTAACGGAGGTTTATTAAAATAGGGAACTCCATGCAGAGTTGGATACAGCCAATTTTGTTGTCCTCTTGGAATTTCACGGGCGACTTGAGCGACTAATCCTTCATCCCAATCTCGCAAAGGGACTCCCCCTAAATGTAACCCATAGAGGGTTAGTGCTGCTATTAATAAACCCAAAAACCATAATAAATCAACCCAACGATCAAGGGGGCGCATTTGACGCAAAGGACGATTCCCAGTGAAAATTTGACGCGACATAATTTAGGTGTTGACGGTTGGCGGTTGACGGTTGACGGTTGACCGACTGGGGAAAACTAACAATAGATCACTCAAATTTGCAATCATTCCCGCTAAAATTAAAAGTGTACCTTGTAGCATTGGCATCCTGCCAGTGTACTCATAGAAAAACGGTTAGCGATCGCAATGGATGTTTTAGAAATTAAACGGGAAATCGAACTGTTATCTGAGCACCTGGGTAAAACCCAGGACTATCTTTGACCTGCCTGCACTTCAAGCCAAAATTCAAGATTTAGAGCAAATTGCAGCACAACCCGACTTTTGGGATGAACAAAAAACAGCACAACAAACCCTTCAACAGTTGAATGATCTTAAATCAATTGTGCAGCAACAGGATGATTGGCAGCAAGCCCTCGAAGATACCAAAGCCATCTTAGAACTGTTGGAGTTAGAAACCGATGATGCTCTCTTAGAAGAAGCAACAGCTACGGTTTCTCGACTCAACCGAGAATTTGATCACTGGGAATTACAACAACTGCTTTCAGGAATTTATGATCAACATGGTGCAGTTTTAACGATTAATGCAGGCGCAGGTGGAACCGATGCTCAAGACTGGGCAGAAATGCTGCTGCGAATGTATACTCGTTGGGGAGAATCTCAGGGGTATAAAGTACATTTAACCGAAATTTCTGAAGGAGATGAAGCCGGAATTAAATCTGCTTCTTTGGAAATTGAAGGTCGTTATGCCTATGGATATTTAAAAGGAGAAAAAGGCACTCACCGTTTAGTTAGAATTTCACCTTTTAATGCCAATGGTAAGCGACAAACCAGTTTTGCTGGGGTAGAAATTATGCCGATTTTGGATGATTCTATTGAGTTAGATATTCCTGATAAGGATTTAGAAATTACCACCACTCGGTCAGGCGGAAAAGGCGGTCAAAACGTTAACAAAGTGGAAACAGCCGTGCGGATTGTTCACCTACCAACGGGAATTGCAGTCCGTTGTACCCAAGAACGATCTCAATTACAAAATAAAGAAAAAGCTTTAGCGTTGTTAAAGGCAAAATTATTAATTATTGCTCAAGAACAACGGGCAAAAGCGATCGCAGAAATTCGAGGGGATTTAGTCGAAGCGGCTTGGGGAAATCAAATCCGAAACTATGTCTTTCATCCCTATCAAATGGTGAAGGATTTACGCACATCTGAAGAAACAACAGCCATTCAAGATGTGATGAATGGAGAATTAGATGCTTTCATTCAAGCCTATTTACGTCAAGAACACCAACTCCTAGAACCCCAAACTGCCTAAATTACCGTAGGGGCGGGGTCTTCCCGCCCACCCATCCTAATAATATGACAACCCTAAACAACTGTTACGCTCTAATTATCGGAATTTCTAATTATCAAAAAATCAAACCTTTGCCGTCAACGGTTCTCAACGATGCTAAGGATATTTATAGTTTATTAACAGAACCTTCATTCTGTGGTTATTTAATTGAAAATGTGGAATTATTATTAGATGAAAAAGCCACAAAATCAGCTTTAACTCAAGCGTTAACTGATTTATCGACTAAAACAAACCCAGATTCAACGGTATTAATTTATTTTTCAGGACATGGAGCACAAGTTGAATTTGGCCCGACTGCGGGAGAATATTTATTACTCGTTGATACGGTTTATACCTCCGGTGCATCCTTAGTAGAAACCGCTATTTCAGGAACCCAATTTACAGACGCATTAAAAGCAATTCCCGCCCGAAAATTAGTTGTAATTTTTGATTGTTGTCACTCTGGAGGAATTGGTCAACCCAAAGATCCAACCATACCCGAAATCAAAGGAGGATTACCGGATAATTATTATGATCAATTAGTGCAAGGAAAAGGTCGGGTTATATTTGCCTCCTCTCGGAATACAGAACAATCCTATGTGAATCGGGGCGCAAATAATAGTGTTTTTACTCAACATTTAATCGCCGGGTTAAAAGGAGGAATTACTAGCAATGATGGATTAATTAGAATCTTTGATATTTTTGAATATTTACAACCGAAAGTTACCGCCGAACAACCGAATCAACACCCGATTTTTAAATCTGATATTGAGGAAAATTTTCCCCTAACCCTCTATTTAGGCGGGCAAAAAGGGGTGAGTCCGGTTTCTCCTCAACCTCAAGAAGAATTCCGCTATGATGTTTATATTAGTTATGTGGATGAAGAACCAGATTCAACTTGGGTTTGGGATTTCTTAGTGCCAAAATTAGAAGCAGAAAACCTAAAAGTTGCGGTTTCAGGAGATGTGGATTTATTAGGGGTCGCACGGGTGATTAATATAGAACGGGGTGTTAAATTTTCTAAACGAACCCTTGTCATTTTATCGAATTTATACTTAGATAATAGTATGGCGGAATTTGAAAATGTTTTAGTTCAAAACTTGGGAATTAAAGAAAAGAAAGCTCGTTTGATTTATACACAAAAAGAGGACGTTGATCTGTCTAAACTGCCCGAACGCCTACAATTAGAAAAACCACGGAAGCTTGACGATTCTCGACGCGGTGAACGAAATTTACAAAATTTAATTGAACAGTTAAAACAACCTCTGTATCATCGCACCGAATCGGGACTTTACGAATGATTGAAATCAATCAATAATTCTGTTATAGTGTTGTCATAGACTTGTGATTAATCGATCCTAACTCGCAGGGTTAGTTAATAATTTTGGGGGTAAGGATTGGAAAGGTTAACACAGAACCATCGGTGTCAACTTAATTCTAAAAGCCTTGAAATAAATTTCAGGCGTAAGGGCGAGGTTCCCTCGCCCCTACAAACCCTTTAAAACGGGTTAAGGAAGACCAGATAACGTAGAGACGTGCCATGGCACGTCTCTACAGAAGGAAAATATCAGGGAAGGCTATCTCAAAAGCGATCGCAAACAATTGTACAGGAATTTCCTTTTATAGCACTGTAATAGAAAGCAGGTGAATTGATCGCATTGAATACCGTTTTCACCCCAAAACAAACCAGAGGGATTGCTATGTCAAAACAATATTCTGTATTTGTTTCCTACGCAGACGAGGATGGCGCCTGGGTAGAAGGTTATTTATTAAATGCTTTAGAAGAAGCCGGGTTAACCTGTCATTCCGAGGCGATGTTTCGGTTAGGTGTACCGCGATTAATTGAATTTGAAAGTGCGGTTAAAAATAGTGAACGAACCTTATTAGTGATTTCCCCCGCCTATTTAAACGATAATTTTGCAGAATTTGTTAATTTACTCTCCCAAATCTACGGACGCCATACGGATATTTGGCCGACTGTTGTGATTATTTTGCATCCTGTTCAAGAATTACCCATGCGCCTAGAAATGTTAGGGTATCTGGATGCGACGGATGCGACAAAACAACAGGAAGTCATTCAACGAATTTGTGAAGATTTCAAAAAACCAGTTCCGACTTTAGCCACTATTCCTGATTGTCCCTATCCGGGGATGGTTCCCTTTAAACCAGAAGATAGCGATCGCTTTTTTGGACGACAACAAGAAGTTAATGATATAATTCAACAGTTACGATTATTTCCCTTTTTAGCCGTCATTGGAGCATCAGGAAGCGGTAAATCTTCCCTTGTTTTCGCTGGGTTAATTCCGCAACTGCAAAAAACCCAATTATTAGGAAAAGAACCCTGGCAAATCTATTCCATGCGTCCAGGTACAACACCCATAACCACATTAACCGCAACATTAGGCTGTGATCCAACTTCTGATGAAGCTATCACAACAAAATTCCATCCTTCCCAAAAATTCCTATTAGTCATTGATCAATTTGAAGAAGTTTTTACCCAATCTCCTCAAGAAGCAAATTCCTTTGAAGAAATCCTATTAAATCTCTATAAACAGCCTAATGTTTATGTTGTTATAACCGTTCGAGCAGATTTTTATCCTCAACTGATGGAATCTCCTACTTTCTGGCGAGAAATTAAAGCCCATCGCTATGAAGTTTTACCCTTAGATCAAACGGGACTGCAAGAAGCCATTCTTAAACCTGCGGAAAAGGCGGGTGTTTTTATCGAATCGGCATTATTAGAACGATTAATTATAACAGCCGCGAGCGAACCTGGAGTTTTACCGTTATTACAAGAAACATTAGTCTTATTATGGCAAAAAATAGAACGGCGATATTTACCGTTAAGAGCCTATGAAGCCTTAGTCTTATCTTATCATAATACCGTCTCTAATACTAATAATCAATTGACTGGAATTCAAGTGGCGATCGCGCGACAGGGGGATGCTGCGATCGCTCGTTTAACTGATGAACAACAAATCATCGCCCGTCGGGTATTTTTACGTTTAATTCAGTTTGGAGAAGGGCGGGCAGATACCCGACGACAAGAATCTGTAGAAGCTTTAAAAGCCAGGGGAGATAATGATCAAATCTTTGAAGAAACCTTACGTTATTTAGCCGATCGTCGATTATTAACCTTAAGTGGAAAAGAGGATAAAACTCGAAAAGTTGATATTGCCCATGAAATTTTAATTAGTAGTTGGCCCCAGTTACAAAATTGGATTATTGAACGTCGAGAAGCTGAACAAACCCGTCGCCGACTGATCGCAAAAGTGGAAGAATGGGGGAGATTAGGGAAAGATAAAGGAGGATTATTGGATGAGTTTGAACTCGCTGAAGCCCAACATTGGTTAGAGAGTTCTGATGCAATCGAATTAGGGAGTGATGATCAATTAGTAGCGTTAGTTGAATCAAGTAAAACGGCAATAGAAGCCGAAAAACAAAGAGAAAAAGAAGCTCAAGAACGGGAATTAAAACTAAGCCAAAAAAATTTATGGATTACTAGAGTTGCCTTGACGGTAATTACAGGAGTTGCTACTGTTGCTATCGGAGTTGCTGGAATTGCAAAACATCAATGGCAAGAAGCAGATAAAGGTCAAATTATTGCTAAAATTGAAACAGCTAATGCTCGGTTTACGGAAAATCCTGATACCTTTGATTCATTAGTCGCAGCATTAGAAGCGGGAGAACTTTTCAAGAAATCGATTTTTAATCGGAATAACCCTCAACTGAAGGCTGATGTTTTAACTGTATTAGCTCAAGGAATTAATTGGGTTAAAGAACAAAATCGTTGGCAGGGACATACGGATGCAATTCAAACCGTTAGCTTTAGCCCTGATGGTGAAATCTTGGCAACGGGAGGTTATGACAAGATCGTTAAACTTTGGAATCAAGATGGAAGTCTTTTACAAGAATTATCAGGACATCAGGATGCTATCAGAAATATTAGCTTTAGTTCCGATGGAAAAATGATGGCAACTGCTAGTTTAGATGGAACTGTCAGACTTTGGGAAAAACAAGGGGAAGATTGGAAAAAAATTCCTCAAGATCTATTATTGAGACATGATTCACCCTGCCATAGTATTAGTTTTAGTGGCAAGGAAGACTTAATTGCAGCAGGTTTGGAAAATGGAAAAATTAAACTGTGGACAAAAGACGGTAAACCAATTACTACTTTAACAGGGCATCAAGGAATAGTTCGTAGCCTTAGTTTTAGCCCTGATGGTCAAACTCTCGCGTCTGGAAGTGCTGATCAAACTATCATTTTATGGACAAGAAAAAATATTAACCAATGGTCTGTCAAAACCAAATTAAAACATAACCATGAAGTATATAGTGTTTCATTTAGCCCTGATGGTCAAACCTTAGCGAGTGCTAGTCTTGACAAAACGGTAAGGCTCTGGAATTTAGATGGGACTCCAAAATTTGATGCTTTAAAGGGTCACAAGAGTGGAGTTTTAAGTGTTTCATTTAGTCCTGACGGTAAAATTTTGGCTTCAGCAAGTGAAGATAATATCATTAAAACTTGGACTCTCCAAGGTCAGGAAATCAGCAGTGTTATAGCGCATCAAAATCGAATTAATGCTATTGATTTCAAGCCAAGATCAGAAAATCAAATTTTAGCCTCAGTTAGTGATGATAACATGGTTAAGATTTGGCAGTTTCGCAATTCTAAGATCAAACAAATTAAAAAGTTTAATCATCTTGTCGCAAATGTTAGCTTTAGTCCTGTAGATGAACAACTACTAGCAACTTCCAATGGAGATGATGTAGAAGTCAAGTTGTGGAACCAAGATGGGGAATTGCAAAATTCTTTAGATACTCATAAGGGTATAGTTAAGGATATTAATTTTACTGCTGATGGGAATATATTGGGAACAGCCAGTAAAGATAAACAAGCATTACTTTGGAATTTTAAAGCTGGTAAAATAGAACATACTCTACGAGGTCATTCGGAAGAAGTTAGAAGTATTGATTTTAGTTTTGATAACCAATGGATTGCTACAACAAGTTATGATGGACAAATCAAACTTTGGAATCAGGATAATGGAAAAGAAATACAGGAACTTAATGAACATAATGGGCGGGTTTATAATGTAAGATTTAGTCATAAAGCACTTTTAATGGCAACAGCCAGTGAAGATAAAACCGTCAGAATTTGGACTCTAAAAACTAATCATCAGCCCTTAAAAATTAGCGATAAAAATCCGTTAATCATCGAGAATGAAAGCTCAGTTTATAGTGTCGCTTTTAGCCCTAATGATCAACTTATCGCTATAGGCGGTCAAAATAAAATGGTTGATCTGTGGGATATAAAGGGTAAACTTATTAAAAAATTTGAAGGACATGAATCTCCTATTTGGGGAGTGGTTTTTAATCCTAATCCTAAAAATAAAATTATTGCTTCTGCTAGTGATGATAAGACCGTCAGACTTTGGGATTGGGATAGGAGGACTCCTATTGTTACTCTCAAGGGCCATCAGGATGAAGTCAATGATGTTAGTTTTAGTAAGAGTGGTCGTATCCTAGCTTCCGCTAGTTCAGACAAAACAGTGATTCTTTGGGATGTGGAGCAAGTTACCGATTTGGATAAGCTTTTAGAAGGAGGATGCAGTTGGCTTAAAAATTATTTTACTTTTAATGATCCAAACAAAAATAAACAACTTTGTCCTGCTCCTAAAGGCTAATAAAATGTATTTTTCACTACTCTGGCTTAGAAGATCCTAAAGAAAAAATTAATTTCCTATAAATGGTGTTATTTCAACATACTATTAAAAATAGCACCTTAAATTTTTAGAGAAAACAAGGATTTGAATTATGCCCTTAAACCAGAATTCATTAGGCTGGTTACCCGACTATCCTGACCAGAGAGATCTGAAACTAAGTGATCTGAACAAAAATATCATCAAAGATCAGTCTCAGAATTCAGAATATACAGCATCACAAATTCTTGAATTAGCCGAATTAATTAAAAAAATAGTCTCCAACACTGATCAAAAGGGAAAAACATCTTTAGATGAAAGGCTGGAAAGTATAATTCAAAAAAACCGGGATGAAATTTGTTTTTTAACAGTACAAAAAGAAAATAAATATTTTTTATACAGAGGAATTAAGAATGCAAAAGTTAAAGAAATTCAAGGCAAATTGTTTTCTATTTTGGACAAGTGTTGTTCATATTTAGACCCAGAGTCAAGTACAGAGATTAAAAAGGATTTAGAAAAGTTAAAATTAGAAAATGGTTATTTTGGAGAAGTTACACATAAACTCATAATTAAATTCAAAGCTATATGGGAGATTCCTAACAAAGATAGCATTTTAGATGTAGATGATGAGACTAAAGCCAACCAAGAAGAAGAATTTTATCAATACGATTCTAAGGTCACTATTTATAAAGTTTTAAACACAATTCATAATAGAATTAAGAATAAAAAAGAAATTGAAAATTATGAAGAAATTTGTAGAAATTGTCAAGAAGAAAAAGATACTAACGATTTTCCAGAAATCAAGATAGGAGATTATGGGAAGATAGTAAATCTTATTAAAAATAAATTAGAAGAACTAGGATATGGGATATTCTTTTCAGAAGATGAAAAATGTAGCTCCTTTTTTGGCTTTAAGACAGATTTAATTGTTGAATTTTTTCAAGGGATTAATGGTTTACAAGCTGATGGTATAGTTGGGCCTTCTACTTGGCGAAAGTTATGCCAAAAAAATAATAAGGTAATAAATATATCACAAGTAAACGATATCAAGAATCTTAAAGCCTTTTCAATCATTTATATACAAAAAAGACTCAGGAATGATTTTAGAAAAGAAGAGATTAAAATCAACGGAATCTTCGATGAGGTTACTGAAAAAGTCATCGATGAAATCACTGTAAGTAAATCTGAGGAACAATCACAACTTTTAACTATTCAAGAATTTTTAAGACAGATTATTGAGAAGGCTGAAGATTAAAAACAGTGTTTTCGAGAGCAATTATTTACTTTTCTTGAATATAAGAATCAAGATTTTATCCAAAATAAAGAGAAAAAAAATCCTATTTTATTGAGTATTCAAAACCCTATTTCTAAAAACATCAAAAAAGATTTTCAAGATAAAATTCGACTCAAACTTGAAAATCATCAAGAAGCTCAAACTTTAGAAATAAAAAATCAATCGAGTAATGATCCGCTTCCTAACGATATTATTGCTATTATTGATCCATTGATCCAGTTGGTAATCAAACAAATTTCGGAAATTGGCATTCATGGTCAATTAAATTATGAACAAGCGATACCCCACGTTATAGAGTTAATAAATAGTTTTTTGGCTGAACCACTTTTAGATGAAGATCCAGAAAATCACCCTCAACAACCCCAATTTTTAGATAATTATGATATGAATACAAAATTTTTTCTTGAATTTCTGCGAGGAAGAAAAGAACGTGCGGGTGAGATCGATGTGATGTTAATTTATAAATCTCTGTCTACAATAGAAAGAAAAAGGTTAAATTATTCAATTTTCATAACTCTTGATAAAATTGAATGGATGATTGATAAGATAGAAGCCAAAACTTCAGAAGGAGAGAAGAATAAGTGGGATAATTTAAAAGCAAAAATAAAAGACATTAAAACCAAAGCTCTATCTGATTTCTCAAATGGAAAAAATAAAAATTCAAGAGATAGATCAAATCAAGATGAAAATCAGTTTGATTTTTTTCCCAAGAAAAATCAAACTACAATTCTGAAAAAATGTCCTGATGGAGAGCCTAATCAATTATCAGATCAAGATCATCAATTATCAGTTCCATTACTTACTGAATTTAAAAACAGTATCGACAAGTATGAACAATCTTACACATCCGTTTATTTCTGTTTACCTGAGTTTGTTGATTTAAGCTATTGGTGTTCTCCCGTTAGAAATCAAGAACCTTTAAGCTCATGTACAGCCTGTTCCGCCATTGCTTTAGTCGAATATTTTCAGAACAAAATTTATGGCGAATATACCAATGCTTCAGTCCTTTTTTTGTATAAAGTAACGCGAAAACTCATGCACCGTCAAGGAGATGTGGGTGCATCCATTCGGGAAACAATGAAAGCAATGGTCTTATTTGGAATTCCACCGGAAGAATATTGGCCTTATGAACCAAGTAAAATTGATGAAGAACCGAGTGGTTTTTGTTACTCCTATGGTCAGATTTATCAGACAATTAAATATTTCAGGCTCGACACTCCGGGTCTTCCTGCAACCCATTTATTGGCTCAAATTAAAATGACTTTAGTGGCTGGTCTTCCTTCTATGTTTGGGTTAACGATTTACAGTTCCATTTATGAAGAGGCTAACTACAAAAAAGGTTATATTCCCATACCTCACTCAAAAGATAATGTGCAAGGGGGTCATGCTGTTGTAGCAGTTGGCTATGATGATACTAAAATTATTGGAACCTCAGTCGGTGCGCTGCTGATCAGAAATTCTTGGGGGACTAATTGGGGTGAACAGGGTTATGGTTGGTTACCTTATGATTATATTCTTAAGGGATTAACATCAGATTGGTGGTCTTTGATAAAAGCAGAGTGGTTTGAAACTAAGAATTTTGGTTTGGGGCTTGATGATTGGAAGCATAATGATACCAGCAGCCCTGGTGATGAGAACAGAGGAAACAGTTCGTCAACAACACCACCACCAACACCACCACCAAAACCAACACGTTAGCTCTGTCTTCATAATATTTAGATTACTGGGTTGTTAGTTTTTTTATCAGCTTGATTCAATTACTTCAACCCCGGTAAATTCCAACTTTGAACAACTTTTGTAATCGCATCACGGGTGGCTTCTGCACCGAAACCCCAAGCCATTAATGCAAAATAATCCTTCCAGGGATTGGCGCCAAAGGTGGGATTATCAATGTATAATTGACTGAATCCGGTTCCGGCTAAAAAGATAACGGCGATCGCATAACTTGTCCAAGTAAATAACTTTAATCGCACTCCCGCTTTGGTTGTTTCCGGCGTTGAAGTTATGGAACGATTCGTTACTGGAGGCGGAGACATAACCCCAGTAAACCCAAACAGACTTTTAGAAATTACTCCTCTTGCTGAAGATTCATTTCCGATGTCTTGGGCTTTTACAGTTAAATCATTTAACTCTGTTGTTAACGCTTTAAATTGTTTGGGATTAGCCAGAGATTCAGTGGCAATTTTTGCTTCTAATTGTTCAAATTCAGGAAGGATAGTAGTCCGTTTTTCTAAGGGAATTTCGGCAATTAACGCTTTTAAATCTTGCTTTTGATTCTCCAAAATGGACTGATTCATCTGTTGAGCAATTTTTTCTAACCGTTCTCGGAATTGTTCGGGGGTTTCAAGTTCTGGGACATCATTAATTGTTGCTTCTAAATCCCGCAATATGGCTTTTACTTCTAAATCATTGGGATTTTTATCTTCTAACTGATGTTTGAGTTGTTGACAATAATCGAATTGTTGTAACCAATCATTTCGTCCTTTTACCCATCGTTTCCAAACATTTTCAGCTTGTTCTAAAGTGGCGATCGCTTGTTCCCACTTTTCAGTTTGCAAATCCATTTTAATCTCAATTAAACACCCTTCAATATATTGTTTAAATGCCGTTATTTTTCCAAATTCTATATCTTCCTGGATCTGAGTTTGTAATTGTCCAACCCGCACTAAAATTTCATCACGGGGTCTTCCTTGAGCACGATAAACTGAAACCAGAATTCCTAATCCAGTTCCCAGAAATAATACCAATACAGGAAGTAACCAAAAATCCTTAACTTGTAAGGTAATCGGTAGGGTTAATTCTCCTCCGGTATAACTAAAACGGATGGTTCCATTATATTCGCCACTACTGGGGGCTTGACTTAAGTTAAATTCAAGTGGAATTAACATTTGGTTGGGTTTAATTGTCTGCCAATTTTGCTTATTAGAAACAATCCCCGATGCTGGAAAAACAGTAGTTCCATCTTGACGATTCAAATCTAATACCAGCACCCGTAAATCCTGAATTGGGCTATTTGTTTGCACAAAAATTTGACGTGGGGGTTGTTTTTCGAGGCGATTTCCTGTAATTGTAATTTGGTTAGGTTGTAGGGTGGTTTCAACTTGAGCATTCGCTACCGTTGGGGATAAGAAATAAAGAACGGGTAAGATCAGTCCGGCTAAATATTTTTTCATGGTTGAAGGTGCAATCTAAATATTAAGTTAAGGGGTTGATTGAATCTGATGTTATATTAATCATTCATATTCTAAACGGAAGTTTTCAGGATTAATTAAAATTTTTTTAGGCTCGGTTCGACAATATCGACGAAGAGGTTCTCAGGGGAATGAATGATTTAATGATGCTAAGTTCAGCACCATTCTCGCTTTAAAATATGATGACGATGGGCGGATTTATCAAATTAATCAAGAATGAAAAAATAGAAGTAAAACCGCCCCTAAAATGATAGTTTCTTTTAACTTGCTATGCGATCTAATGCTCTTTTTCCTCCCCAACGTTCTACGATTTTATCATCATATTCATCGGCAATTTCTAACACCGCATTCACAGAAGCTTCTAACTCCAGTTTATCACAAGTTGAGCCAACAATGGTATGTTCAAAAACAATGTCTCCGTGTTCATCAATTCCAAAAGCCCCGAATCTCATAATGTTATTTTCTCGAAGCAGAAAATGTAGTAAATCTGGGGAAAGTTCTACATCGGTTACAACATAAGACCGGGCATTAATAACAGCATCATCTTTTTCCCAAGGAAACACAAATACCTCAACCAATGCTGAACCCATGACCATTGCTAATCCAGGGACATCTTCCCTAGCGCACGGGAATTTGCCGTATAATTCTCGCATCCAGGTGGCAACTTTGTTGTAACAAGCTTCGTGCATTGCGGTTTGAAATTGCATGGTGAGATTTCTCCTGGTGATTTTTCCTTTGTTGTAACACTTTTGAGGTCAGGAAAACGAGGGTTTGTATTATTTCTCAACACGGGGATGAAATACGAGATTCAATTTGTTTAGTTCTGTGTAGAAAGAAGTTGTCCTAAGTTCTTAAACCATAGGTTGATTTGATCCGGTAAACTTAAGAATAGGAAATCCTAAGTTTAGTTTGATGGGAGGATGAACAATGGATGAAATGGCAACAGCTAATTTAATTGCTCAAGTTATTACAGTTATTGGTTCTTTGGGATTTTTCTTCGTGACGTTTCAAGCGTTGAAACAATTGGAGAAATAGGACAGGGGCAATGGGCAATGGGCAATTACGAATTACGAATTACGAATTACGAATAGGGAATGGGGAAGAAAACTTTTATTTTCTGTCTTTTCTATTACCCATTGCCTATTGCCTATTACTTACTCTCTACAATTTCAAATTCTAAGTAATGACTTTTAGCAAAACTGTGGGTAAAGTGATCAACAAGATTAGTATCGATTAATTCTAAGTTATAAAAATCAACTGTTTCATGGGTAAAATACGGCCCTGCGTGCCACGTTCCGACTTCTAATTTAATAAAACAATTGCCTGGAATATGAAACGCGACTAAATCCTTTAAGGAGGGTTGATCATGTTTAGAGGGAGGACAAACAGCCATAAACCAATCTTTTCCTTCTAATGATCCTAAACATTGAGTACATTGACTGTGGCGAGTAATGTGATGAAATTTTAAACCTTTTTGTTGAACCCGCATAATATAAAAACGAGGGATACCGTTGTTTAAATTGAGTTGGGCATCCTCCTCGTTATATAATTTATCATCAGCCGAGGCTGAAATGACTTGTCCATAGGGTTTAAATTGTTCAGGAGTAATCCATTCAGCAGATAACTGTTGAATTTTGATTAATTCGCGCATTTGAACCTCAGCTTTTAAGAATTGAATATCAATGAATCAGTTTCTTTTAAGTAGACTGAAATTGAAATTCATTTTCATCTGCATAACGGTGTAAAAACCGCATGACTCGTTCAAATACTTCCTCTGAGTCTACTTCAAAGGTACATTCAACTTTAGATAGATCCTCATTCTCAGCAAAAAAGAATTTAACGCCACTGGGGGTGACTTTAATTTGTCCTTCTTCATCCCGAAGCCACAAATTCGTGATTTGCTTGCGATAGGCTCTTAATCGTTCTATGGCTTGAAGGTGCTCAAATACCAAGACAACGATTTTGGTCTGGGAATGTTTGAGTTTCCGCAAACTAATCCCACTAATTTCTTCATCTAATCCATCAATAAATTGTACAGAGGTTGTCATAGCATTTTCCCTCTAGTATTTTATTCTAGCTTATCTGGTTTTTCCGAAAAGCTCAATTCACTGAAAAAAAACTTATTGAATCAAGCATGATTTGAGCGGATTTGACCTATTTTGATAAGCAATTCCGCCTGTTAATTTACAATTGATAAATAATTTTAAAGGCTTGTGATGTACCAGGGATACTGGTTGAGAGGAGTTCGAGTTGAAGATCCGAACGTTTTTTGATTTGTTCAGTAACGGCTACGGTGGCTAAAATTTCCCAAGCTTTTCCGATATCTTCTCCCAATTTACTCGCCGCATTAACTTCAGCCCCGAAAATATCAGCATCGCCAATTTTTAAGATTCTCCCATAGCCTAATCCAATGGATAATAGAATTTTTTCTTCATCGGTTTTATCTTGATTATAAGCTTGGGCTGCTTTTTGCATAGTGATCGCACAATCTATGGCTTTATTAACCCAGCGAAAAATAATCATTAAACTATCTCCTTCAGATTTGATTAAAATTCCATTATGTTCATCAATACAAGGAACAAATAATCGTTCAGACTCATAAATGAGTTGTAAAAAGTGAATGATTCCAAATTTTTCAACCCCTCGTGAAAACCCGCATAAATCCGTAAACATGATTGCCCAAACTTCTCCAAATAAATCCCAGATCTGAGCATCAATTTTTTCGGTATCAGCATCAGGGTTTAAACGTTCCTTGATTAATTTTTCCAATCGAATTTGAGAAGCACTGGTATGAATTTGATTAATATACATCATTAGCTATTTATGCCTAGAGATAGAAGCATGAAGGAAGGTGAGGAGACTCACTGTTTATCCCTAACCTTACTGATGTTTATTTTACCCCCTATTTTCTGATTTTGACTACTTCATTAACCTTGGAGTGCTGCATCTACTTGTTTAAAAAGTTCCTCTGGAGTTGAAGAATTATATAAAATTACGTCCGCCTGCTGACACTTTTCTTCTAATGACATTTGACTTTGAATTCGAGCTTGAGCTTCTTCAAAAGTTAAAATTCGATTAGAAATCATTTTTTCTCGTTGGATCAACCGAGAATATTGTTGTTCGGGAGGAGAATAAACCACCCAAATTTCAGTCACTAAATCCGTCATTTTGGATTCAAATAATAACGGAATGACTAACACTCCATCCGCATATTGGGGGGTGTTCCTATCAGGATTTTGGAGAATTTTCGCGTTTAATTGTTGAATATTGTTAACAAAACAATGGCGAACAAAGGGATGAATCTGTTGTTCTACCCAGGTTCTTGCTGATGAGTCTGAAAAAATCAGACTGGCTAATCGTTGGCGGTTTAAGTTACCATCAAAAAGTAAAATATCGTTCCCATAACGCTGAATAATTGACTGGAGAATGGGTGAACCGGGTTTCACTGCTTCCCTAGCATATAAATCCGCATCCCAAATGGGGAGTTGGTAAGTGTTAGCAAGATAGTTGGATACAGTCGTTTTACCAGTTCCTATCCCTCCGGTCAGACCAATTAAACGCATACTTTGGTTTTTCAATCTATAATATTATTAATGCCGTTTTAATCAGAATAATCCATTTGGGTAGCTTCTGTCGAGATATTAGTCGTAGATTTCCGGTTGGTAATTGTTCGTTAAAGGCATAAACCCCTATGCAGCCTGGACGTTTTTTCAAGTTAGTTTTAATCTCCCTTCCGTTGACAGGATTATGGACGATTGGGATGAATGGAGTTTGGGAAATATTCAGGGGGAATCAGAAAGTTATTTTTTCCCTAAATAGAGTTTTAGCACAATCTATTATTCCTGAAGCGAATAGTACCAATACCCTAACCAATTCGGTGGGAAATCGTGTTGATATTACCGGAGGTCAAGCTTCAGGAGATGGGGGAAATTTATTTCATAGTTTTACTCAATTTAACGTTCCCCAAGGTCAAACAGCCAATTTTGTTTCTAATCCTTCAATTCAAAATATTCTCAGCCGTGTAGTAGGAGGACAACCTTCATTAATTGAAGGGTTAATTCAAGTCACCGGAGGCAATTCTAATCTCTTCATTTTAAATCCAGCCGGAATCATTTTTGGAGCGGGAGCTCGTTTAGATGTTCCTGCTGCATTTACTGCTACAACTGCTACAGGAATTGGATTTAATTCAGGGTTTTTTAATGCTGTAGATTCTAATAATTATAACGCCCTTTCGGGTGAACCGAATACCTTTCTTTTTTCCACCTCCAATCCGGGTAATATTATTAATGCGGGAGAACTCACCGTTTCCTCTGGACAAACCTTAAGGTTAGTTGGAGGAAATGTGATTAATACCGGAACCCTAAACGCACCGGGAGGACAAATCACAATTGCAGCGATTGAAGGAAATAACTTAGTTAGAATTAGTCAAGAGGGCTATTTACTCAATTTAGAAATTGCAGCCGTTACCCCCACTTCTGAGACCGAACAATCTGTTATTAATCCTCTTTCATTACCCGAATTATTAACAGGAACAGGAGAAAATAATCAAGCTTCTATTGTGAATATTTTACCGGATGGAACCGTAAAACTCACTGCTTCGAGTGCTAATTTACCTCCCAAAGGAGGGATGGCTTTAATTTCAGGTTTTTTGAATACCAGAAATACCAGTTTAGATTCATCATCCTCAACGCTTCCCCAAATCAATATTATTGGCAATGATATTCAATTATCGAACGCAGAAATTGATGCTTCTGCTGCCAATGGAGGGGGAACCATTAGAATTGGGAGTGACTATCAAGGAAATGGTTTTTTTCCTACGGCTTCGCGTACCTTCATTAATGATCAATCCACAATTATAGCGGATGCCTTGACCAATGGAAATGGGGGACGAGTAAGCATTGGTTCCCATGATTTAACTCGATTTTTGGGAAATATTAGTACCCAAGGATCTTCCAACTCCCAAACGAGTCAAGGATTAGGAGGGTCTGCTACTATTTTTAGTCAAAATAATCTTAATATAGCTGGAAATATCAACCTCAAAGGAAGCGATGGAAAGCCAGGTAATTTAGTGATTAATGCAGCAGAAATTAATATTGGGAATAAGGATCAAAGCAATGCTAATCTTACCCTATCTGATCAAACCCTAGAAGATTTCGCCACCACAGCAAATGTGATTATAGAAGCTAAAAATAATATTACTATTGCGAATCTAGCCGATAATGAATTAAGGTTTCCAGCCACCACAGGAAGCTTAACTTTTACCGCCGATGCAGATCAATCAGGGAGTGGTGGATTTACCATGAATTCGGGGGATACCCTCCGCACATCCGGTGCTGCTATTGCGATTACAGGTGTTAATTTAGTCACCGGAGATATAATCACTCAAGGGGGAAATTTAGACCTAACTGCAACAAATAATGGGGGAATTCGGACAGAAAATTTATCCACTTCTAACCTAGGAAATGGTGGAAATTTAACCATTAAAAGTGATCGGGATATTGTCACCGATAAGATTTCCACTTTTTCTAATAGAAATGGAAGCGGGGGGACAGTTAATTTAAGTACATTAAACCGAATTCAAACCAATAATATTAATACCTCTGGTCAAGTTCAAGCTGGAGATATTACCCTCAGCAGTTTACAAGGAGATATTATTTTAGAGGGAGATTCCTATAGTATTGATGCTACTTCTAGTCAGGGTTCAGGAGGGAATATTTTGGTGAATACTTCTCGGACTTTGACCACGAATTTAATTGATACTAGAGGTCAGGAAACCGGAGGAAATATTATCTTAAATGCAGAGTTAGCGACGGAAATTCAAGGACTGCGTACCGGGACATTTAATGGTTTAGAAAATGCGACTGGTAATATCGAAATTACCAGTGATGAAATTAATTTCACAGGGGGTCAAAACTCAATTCAAGGCAAAGGTCAAATTTTGTTACAACCTGCAACTAATGCTCAAGATATTGAAATCGCAGGTCAAAATAATAATGCAGAACTCACATTAAATTTATCTTCTAGTGATTTAAACAGTTTAGAAAATGGGTTTACAGAAATTATTATTGGAGGAGCTCAAAGCAAGGGTACAATTTTTATTGCTGGGAATATTTCATTTCAAGATCCCGTTGTCATCCAATCTCCTCAAGGCGGAATTGCCAGTGGAACGCCATTGCGTGAACAGTTTTATACGCTTACAGGATTAGATGATGCCAGTTTAAAGCTATTTGCCTCAGATAATATTACCTTGGGAACCCTGAACACCAACGGCCAGAACATTTTAATTACCAGTCAA
Organism: Planktothrix tepida PCC 9214; assembly: GCF_900009145.1. Lineage (NCBI taxonomy): Bacteria > Bacillati > Cyanobacteriota > Cyanophyceae > Oscillatoriales > Microcoleaceae > Planktothrix > Planktothrix tepida. The sequence goes on along the minus strand of NZ_LN889764.1, from coordinate 258,473 downwards.
TTGGGAACTATTTCTACCCAAAAGTTATCCACAGGGAATTCTGCCTCTGCTACAATTCAATTAACAGGAACAGAAATTAATTTATTAGGAGGATTAAATTCTATTCAGGGTTTAGGAACACTGCTTTTACAACCGAGTCGTAACACACAAGCCATAACGTTAGCGGGGTCGGAACAGTCTTCTAGCTTTGATATTAGTAGCCGAGATTTAGAAACTTTTGCCGACGGATTTAGTTCCATTAAAATCGGTCGTACAGATAGTATCAGTACCCTAACTTTAGCGGGAAATTCTACTATTTCTGATCCGCTCAATTTACAAGCACAATCTATTTTAGGAACAGGTCGTCTCACTGGTATTGATAACGCTTCTCTGACTTTATCCGCCGGATCTGATATTTTAATTGGGGATATGAGTACCCAAGGAGGAACGATTCAACTCAGTAGTTCCCAAGGAAATATTCGGACTGGCGCATTACAATTAGTTTCTGGAAATCCCGGAATTGGAGATATTAATTTATCAGCAGCCGGAAATATTGAAACCGGAGAAATTCGGGTTAATTCTGTGGAAAAAATTACAGGGAATAGTAACCTTTCCCTTAATGGTCAAGATATTAATTTAATCAGTCGCAATGGAACCATTAGAGTCAATAGTGAGATTAATAATTCATCTTTACAGGGTGATGCAGTCGCTATCGAATTGTTTGCACCCGGAGCAATTATAACCGGAAATATTACTGCCTATCGGGGGATTAATCTCACCAGTTCTCAAGGTCAAATTATCACGGGAAATCTACAAACCTTGCAAGGAATAGAAAAAAGTCAAGGAATTAGTTTAACAGGATATAGGGGTATTAAAACGGATAATATTAATACTACAACGCCTTCGGGAATGAGTAGTAATATTACTCTTAATAGTTTCACGGGGAGTGTACAGTCAGGAGACTTAAATACCGTCGGAATTACGCGGGGGGGGACTATTACTGTTGTTGCAGGCGATCGTATTAATACCGGAAAAATTGATGCGAGTTCTCCCGAAGGAAGCAGTGGAAATATCGGCTTAAATGCGTCCCAAGATATTGATGTTATTTCTATTCGGGGGGAAGGAAAAACCCAAGGTGGTGATATTGGAATTGCCACTCATGGCTTATTTAGAGTAACAGGAACCTTTAATAGTCGCAATCAAATGAATGCCAGTATTTCCAGTGTAGGCGGAGAAGAAGGGGGATCTATTGTTATTCAACAAGGTGGCAATTATTGTAGCACTTCTGAATGTAGTAATATTCCCTTTACCGTCGGAAATGCAACTTTAAATGGAACCACTGGAGCGATTACCGATGGTAATTTAGTTACCATTTTACCTCAGACTAATACTAACTCTAATTCTACGGGAACAACCGGATCAACACAAGCGGTTGTTAATCAAATTAATTCCGAATTACAAGTTAATAATCAAGAGAACCCAACTCCACCTATAACCCCTCAAACAGATGGAAGTACAACCCCAGTTTTAACAAATTCTACATCGGATTCTTCCTTAAATTCTACCTCGGAACCATCATCCAAACCGCAAGAAATCTCAGAAAACCCAATTATTCCTTTAAATACTCCCACCATTCCCACGGATCAAATTAGTTCAGGCTCTGTGATTTCCTCTTTAGCTCAAATTGATACGTTTCGAGGGATTGAATTTTCTAATTATTTAGGTTCAAACTTAAAAAATCCTCCCGTTACAGATCAAAGTATTCGTAAAACTTTAAATGAAATTTATAAATTAACAAACTCTAAATCTGCTATTGTATATGTATCGGCTCAATCTGATCAGTTAGAATTAAGGTTGATTTTACCTGAAGGACAACCGATTTTTAAAAGTATCCCTGTTTCCAGACAAACCGTATTAGAAACCGCAAGAGCTTTTTCTAATCAAATTCGCTCTCCCGAAAATTTAGAGGATACCCGTTATAAAGAAAATGGTAAACAATTATATGATTGGTTAATAGAACCTCTGGAAAGCCAATTAGAAGCCGAAGGAATTAATACCCTTGTTTTTTCAATGGATACAGGATTAAGAACTCTACCATTAGCAGCATTATATAATGGTAAACAGTTTCTTGTAGAACGCTATAGTTTAGGGCTTATTCCGAGTTTAAGTTTAACTGATACGCGCTATGTTAATATTAAAAATTCAAAAGTTTTAGCGATGGGAGCTTCTATTTTTCCCAATTCTGATCAACAACCTCTCCCGGCGGTTCCCCTGGAATTGAACTTAATTGTTCATCAAAATATTTGGCAAGGACTTTCCTTTTTAAATGATAAATTTACAATTGATAATCTCACATCCCAACGCAATCAACATCAATTTTCAATTGTTCACTTAGCAACACACGGAGAATTTCAAACGGGAGGGTCTGATCAATCTTATATTCAATTTTGGGATCAAAAATTACGCTTAACTGAACTCAGAAAGTTGAAATTACATCAACCTCCCGTTGAATTATTAGTTTTGAGTGCTTGTACAACGGCTGTGGGGGATGAAAAAGCAGAATTAGGCTTTGCGGGGTTAGCGGTTCAAGCCGGGGTTAAATCAGCTTTAGCGAGTTTATGGTATGTCAGTGATGCGGGGACATTAGGGTTAATGAATACCTTTTATGAAGCCTTATCAACGAGTCCGATTAAAGCAGAAGCATTGCGACAATCTCAACTCGCAATGTTACAAGGAAAAGTCCGTTTACAACAGGGTTATTTAATCGATGAAACTGGAACAAAAACCGCTAAAATTCCCCTTCCTCCAGAAATTGCCTCTCGTGGAAATGTTAATTTATCTCATCCTTTTTATTGGGCAGGTTTTACGTTAATTGGTAGTCCTTGGTAAGATTAAACAATTTTCAATATAATCTTTAATAGACAGTCTCATTGAGATGATATAGGAAGCGATCGCAAACGATGCACCCCAAAAATAGGCATGGGATAATAATTGATAATTGGGGTTATTTTCGATAAACCCTTTGGGAATCACTCTTTCCTCAATAAACTCATCAAGAATATGACAACCTAGGGGAATTTGTTGTAACGCTTGAATGGTAATCGTGCGTATATGATCTTGGGCTTTTAATAACACTTTTCGTTTTCCTAAACCCGTTTCTAATCAGGTTAAAAATTGATACATTAATGACAGGAAGTCACGGGGAAATTTGATATTGGGTTGAGAGTTTGTTGGCAACGTTTTTTAACCATTGGGCTTAATTTTATGTACCTTTTTTGCTGAAGGTTTCGGCTTGATTTTCCATCACCATTATTTTATAATTGAGAAAGCTAAAAAATCGCTAAAATTTCACCTTTATGGATAGACGAACTTTTTTAAATTGGGTCGGGGTTGGATGCCTAGCAAGTTCTTTCCCTGTGGTACTTGCAACTTTTTCTCTAAAAGATCAGCAACCTGCTAATGCGGCTGACTATAAGCAACTTGCTACAGTCTCCCAATTAAAAAGTAGTGGCAAAATCTTGATCAAGTCAGGAGTCCCTACCCCTGTGTTGCTGGTGCTTCCTAATCCTCAAAATGCCACTAATGTGATCGCAGTTAATCCCACCTGTACACATCAAGGCTGTACTGTGGACTGGAATTCCAGTCAATCTAGCTTTGTTTGTCCTTGCCACAATTCTCGTTTTGATCAAGGTGGAGACGTGGTGCGAGGCCCTGCCACTGCACCCCTGAACACCTATGATGTTAAGATTGACGGCGATCTGATTTTGGTGGCCGTTTAATCCCCATAACTTTGTAGCTAAGGTTTGGGTAAAAACTTGAGACACAAAGCTTTTTGTATTCTCATTAATCAAATCAATAAAATCCCCTTAATATTCATCATACAATTGCGCTAACGTTTTCATAATCTTCAACTTCTTTGCAAATACTAATTAACCGTAGCAAATAATCCCAGAGAAACCGGGTTTCTTTTTAAGATTAATTCAATCAAATCAAGATAGTTTTAGAAACCCGGTTTCTACGGACTTAAGGTTTCATCGCAATAATGGTGCGATGGCGGGGGTCACTAGGAACCGTTATTTTATAATCAAACCCAACCTCTTGTAAGGTTTTTTCCACATCAAAAGTGTAATATTCATCACTCCAGGGTTCGGTACTTTTCATCAGAATAAATAACGCGGGAGGTAAATTTTGAATCACTTCAGATTTCGGATTATTATCCACAATAGCTAAACAACCCCCTGGACGTACAATTCTGAACGCTTCCTGAAAAATATCTCGACTGGGTTTATTGGGAAGTTCATGTAACAAAAATTGCAGGGTAACAACATCAAAACTATTATCAGGAAAACTCGTATTTTCAGCGAGTTCCTGTCTCCATTCGGCGATTTCTCCCTGGGTATCTCGAACTTTTGCCACCGCTAACATATAGGGTGATAAATCTAACCCTACTGTTCTAATAGGATGACCATATTTTTGAACTAAATAGCGATGTAATGGGAGAGTTGACATCCCCACAGAACAACCAATATCTAATACATTCTCCACGCTTTCAGGACAATATTGTCCTAAGATTTCATGGAAGCTAGACCGTAACCGATGTTCTGCGGTTTCCCAGGTAATTTGCTCTTTCGGCCAAACTCGCAACCCCATTGCTTTTGTTGCAGGTTCAGCTTCAAAGGCGGCTAACCAACAGAGATTTCCTTCATCATAAGCATGAAAGGGAACTTGATAATAATCGGGATATTGAATATTAGGATTAGTAACACTTTCTAACAGTTCCTTCGCGCCTGCTTTGTCTAATTCTTGGCAAGTTTTTCGCCACTGAACTCCATTTTTTTCTGCCGTTTTAATTAACACTTGTCTCGCTTGAAGCTTCATTAAGTTATAAAGCGGTTTAGTTTGAATTAAAATGTTAACAATTTGAGACAGAAAATCTTCTCCTGCCCAGTCTGGTTTTAGTTTGGCATTAATCATGGTTTGAAAATGAATGATATATAGCAAGTCTTAAGCTATCATAAAATGTTTCATGAAGATCCTTCAGTGTATCCTGTCTTTTTCAACCATTGGCGAAGTTGAGGAAAAAATTGATTTCTGTCAGGGTTTTGATACAGTTCTTCAATCGTTTTCCAACCTGCATTGACGTCGCCTAATAAATACTGTTGGGCTAAATAAGCGGCTACCACTGCTTTTAAATCTTGTTTCAGACGACGACGTTTATTGATTTCTTGCAATAAAATAGCATTATGTTCTTTGATAAACTCCTTATATTGTTGAGTTACATCTTGAAATTCTCCAAACTGATATCGAAAAATCTGTAACGGGAGTAGTTCTGGAGTATAAGCTTGAAATTGTTGGCTAAATCGTTGATCATAATGAATCAAAATCGGGGTTTCTAGGTTCTCTGTATTCAGTCGATAGGACGTTAAACCCCATTTTTGTTGCACATCTCTATATTCTTTTTTTATGGGGCTATATCGATAAATAACCGAAGAGTAACTTTTACGATTGTTATCCTCATCAATTAATAAATCTACTAAAATTTCAGGTTCTTTATCGTTATCTAAATCTAACACTTTAAAATCAAGGACTCTCCCGGTTTTAACGGTTTTAACCCCTGGTGCTGCTAAAGTTGCCATTGTCACAACATCTTCAGAGACTAAATCTCCTTTTCTAGTAATTTTAATTTGCATTAACTGAATTGTAGTATCGGAATCTGCTAATAATTCAGCTTTAATATCCCCTAATTTTGCAGTTTTTTGTACCTTTAAATCCTTAATTTCGGGATAGGATTCCGGTCTGGATTCAATGGGAGGGGTTGTTTGGGGTTGCATTGTAACCGCAGGGGTTGATGGTTTGGGTTTGGGTTCTGACTGGGCTTGGGAAGGTTCAGAAATTGCTACTCTAGCAATATATTGAGTGGGAACTAAAGCTTGTTTTTGATCTGCGGAAATGGCTTGACAAACGAAAGTCGCAACTTCAGCACGAGTCGCAGGTTTATTGGGGTTTAATCGTCGAACATTGGGATAATTAACGACTAACCAATTTTCTGTTGCTGTTGCGATCGCTTTTTTTGCATATTCAGGAATATCTGACCCATCCTCAAATATTTTGGTTAATTGTTGAGAGGAAACTTGACTCGGTTTATAATCTAAACCATTGACTAAAGCAACTAAGGCTTGCACTCTAGGGATATTTAATAAAGGATTAAAAACACTTCCTAAATATCCTGACATAAACCCTCTTTGATTAACATCTTGGATGGCTTTATAAGCCCAATAATCCGTAGGAACATCCACAAAATCGATAGCTTTTTCAATTTTAGGAATTTTAGGAAAAGCTTGACTGATAATCGCTGCAAATTCGGCTCGATTTACGGGTTCATCGGGACGAAAAGTATCATCTTCATAATAGCCTTTAACAATATTTTTTTGAGCTAATTCTTCAATACAGTTTTGCGCCCAATGACCTTTTATATCCTCAAAGGTTTTAGGATTTTGGGCTAAAACAGGATAAACTAAGGGTAAAGATTTATGAGTTAAGATGACTCCTAAAAGAACAACAATAAATAATTTAAGCTGGGGAAGGTAAAATTTTCTGTTCATATTACTCCTAATTTAAACAAATTGATAAACAGCACCGACACTCGCCAAGGTTGTATCCAAACCCGGAACACCTACCAATATAAGATTACCAACACTGGTGACAGATGCTCCAAAATTCAAGTCTGTATCGGAATTATCCGTAACGGGACTTAAATAAGTTTGAAGTAAATTTCCGGTTCTTAATTCATAGCGGAATGTTCCTCCTAAATTCGCTAATCCATAACCTGGGGAACCGATTAAAACATCATTTCCGATTAAGGATAAGGCTTGACCAAATTGATTATTATCCTCGATTTTAGGAGCTTTATAGGTTTGTAAAATCGCTCCGGTAATACCATCCAATAAAAACGCTGTTCCGGTATTGATTCCTCCTGAATCATCTCCAGGCGCACCGATTAAAATATCTCGACCAATTCCCGACCAAGCGACGGAATAACCAAAATTATCTAACCCTGGATTAGGATTTCTAAAGGTTTGTAAAAGTTGTCCGGTAACACTATCAAAAATATAAGCTTCACCGGGTTGCTGACCTCCTCCTGGTGTTAAACTAGCAGGTGCACCAATTAATATTCTATCTCCACCCACCGCAGCAACAGAAGCTCCAAAAAAGTCATTCGGTTGAGGGTTGGGATTGAAAAAAGTTTGTAATAATTGACCTGTATTTCCATCCAATAAATAAACTGTCCCTCCTCCGGGGACTAATGTGGAATCATTGGGCGCACCGACTATAATATTATTACCGATAATAGCAACGGAATAGCCAAATAAATCAAAGACATCTGGGGTAGGATTATTGAGGACTAAATAGGGCGTTCCTGTGGTGGTACTAAAGGCATAAACTGCCCCTGAATTGGGTGCTAAACTATTATCTTGAGGCGCACCAATAATAACATTATCACCTAAAATTGTAGTAACGGATTCACCAAAAAATGAATTCCCAGCGCTGGGGGAAGGGTTACGAAAGGTTAATGTGGGTTGTTGAGTAGTCAGATCAAATAAATAAGCAATTCCTTGATTGTTAGTTTGACCCGGTGCACCGACTACCGCAAAATTATTACTAACTCTGGATAAAGCAAAACCAAATTCAGCAGAGGTTTCAGGAATTGGATTGATTAAAGTTCCTACAGAAGCAGGGGGAATTTCATCATCAATAATGTTTAAAAGAGCTTGATTGGGGGTTCCGAGTTGAGCAAAATTTGTGGGATTTTCTAATGTTAAACGAACATTGGCTGCATAATTAGGAACATTATTATTAACAATGGGAATAGTAACAATTTTAGGAGTATTATCTCCATTCCCAAACTTCACAACAACAGGATTTGTATTAATTTGATTATCAGGGGGCGTTAAGGGGGTACGAACCGGAACAACGGTGACGCTAATTTCCCCATCATTTCCGCTATTTCTAACAACAGTAACGGGATTGATCGCTGTCCCATTTTCATTAACCGCAAATTCATCTGAACTAAATTCTACAACTCCAGGAATAATAAAGTTAGATCGATTAATTTGATCGGGTTTAATCCCTTGTAATACAGCAACAATTCCTCCCGATTTAGCTTCTAAAATAGTGCTATTTTCAGTTCTAGGGTCGGGTTTAGGGGTTAAATTTTCAAATCCCAAATCCCCCGTTAAAAAAATAATATCTTCTCCGGGTTTATAATCTACAATTATTTCCGATGATTCCGGGTTACTGCCTAATTGACTACTATCTATAACAAAAATATCTTTGCCATCTCCACCCATTAAAGTATCAATTCCTTCATCTCCTGATAAACGATCATCTCCCCCATCTCCGGTCAATTGATCATTCCCTTGACCCCCAAATAAAGTATCATTTTCTGTTCCCCCCGATAGCTGATCATCTCCGGTATTTCCTTTGACTAAATCATTTCCCGCATCCCCTCGAACCTGATCATTTCCATTCCCTCCAGAAACGGTATCATCCCCATCTCCTGGGCCGATAAAATCATTACCGTCATTGCCTTCAACAATATCATTTTCTATCCCCGATCTTAATTCATCATCGCCTTGACCTCCGAATATTAAATCCTTGCCTTCATTCTCTCGAATTTGATCATTCCCTGACCCCGCATAAATGGTATCATCTCCTTCAACACCTGCTAATTGAGAAGGGTTATCTGGATTTACAAACCCAACAAATTGATCATTTCCATCTTCTCCAAATAGGAGATCATTGCCAAGATTTCCTAAAATTTTATCGTTTCCTTGCCCCCCAAAAAGGGTATCATTTCCCCCTTCCCCAAACAGGATATCATTATCTAAATTGCCATAAATTCGTTCAGGATCAGATGACCCTCGAACCGTATCATCTCCTCCTAATAAAAAAGCACCTAATGGAAATACTGCTAATTCTCCAGGGAAGAATCTCACATCTTCGGGGGTATTATCTCCGACTAAGCGAAGTTGACCTGTGGTGGGATCGGTTTCAGGTTTTAGCACCATGATGTCATTGGGTGAACTGAAATTAAAACACTAACATTGCTGATCATATCACTGGTTTTGCGGACTGCCAAAATTTAGGAATTGTTACAAATCTATAGTTTTGTTCTAACAATTTAGGAATAATTTTTTCAGCCGTTTTTGCGACATCTTTTCCCCCATGATCCCCATCATGGAGGACAATAATTGAACCATTTCGGGTTTGTTTGATCACGCGATGAGTCACCACATCAACCCCAGGATGCACCCAATCTTCCGGTACAACACTCCACATCACGGGACGATATCCCCAGCTTGTTAATAACGTTAACGTTTGCGGTAAAAATAATCCGTTGGGAGGACGGACATCTAAGACAAATTTAGGCTCCAGACCACAGGCTTTTAAAATAGCATCTTGGGTTTTTTCTAAGCTATTTTTTAATTCTATTTCTGTTAAAAAAGGGAAGGATTGATGTTGATAACCATGTAATCCAATCCAATGACCTCGCTGATAGACGGCTTGGGCAATTTCAGGATAGCGTTCTACCGATTGTCCTAACCAAAAAAAGCTGGCTGGAATCTGATAGGAATCTAAAACTTTTAATAATGCTAAAGTATAGTCTGGATGGGGGCCATCATCAAAGGTTAAACAAATTTCAGGTTGAGATAAATCCCCCGTCCATAAACAACGGGGAAAAGTTGGGGTTAAAAGCGGATGTAAATAGGGAAAAAAGGGAGCCAATTGTAGTTTAAAATGGAAAGGATGTTTCATGGTAATTAAAGTTTACAAAACTTTGCATAAATAAACTCGAATAGGGTTACAAAAAATGTACGATATTGATCAGCAATTTATTGACAAATTTAACCATGAAAAAGTACGTTTGTACAGTCTGTGGCTATACCTACGATCCCGGATACGGTGATCCAGATGGCGGTATTGATCCAGATACACCCTTTGAAGAGATCCCCGAAGATTGGATTTGTCCGCTTTGCCAAGCTGAAAAAAAAGATTTTGAAGTAATAGAAGAATAGAGGATTAATTTGTCTAGTTTACATCCGGTAAAAGTGATTGTAATTGGTGGCGGTGCGGCTGGTTTTTTTGGTGCCATTACTTGTGCAACTCACCACCCCCATACTCAAGTCATTTTGCTAGAAGCCGGACAGCAACCCCTTGCCAAAGTTAGAATTTCTGGAGGGGGGCGCTGTAATGTCACCCATGCTTGTTTTGAACCGACTCAATTTGTTCAGAATTACCCCAGAGGAAGTAAAGCATTACGGGGGGCTTTTAGTCGATTTCAAGCTAAAAATACTGTTGAATGGTTTACTGATCATGGGGTGCAATTAAAAACAGAATTTGATGGACGAATGTTCCCGACAACGGATGATTCTGCGACGATTGTTAACTGTTTAATGCGGGTTGCTGAACAGGCAGGCGTTAGGATTAAAACTCAAGTTCCTGTTGCTGCTATTTCTTATGATCAGTCTAACACTTATCCCTTTAAAATTCAACTAAAAACAGGAGAAATTTTAGAAAGTGATCGCATCTTATTGGCAACAGGAAATAATCCCTCTGGTTATCGCTTTGCTAAAGCTTTAGGGCATACAATTATTCCTCCCGTTCCTTCTTTATTTACCTTTAATATTAAAGATCAAAGGCTGCAAGATTTAGCTGGAGTTTCAGTTAGTTCAGTGCGGGTTAGATTACCTCAAGCGAAACTAGAACAAACGGGGCCGTTATTAATTACCCACTGGGGATTAAGTGGGCCAGCAATCTTAAAATTATCGGCTTGGGGGGCAAGGGTTTTATATGATTGTGGTTATAAATCCCCGCTACAGATTAATTGGCTACCCCAGGAACATCCCGAACAGTTAAAAGAACACTTATTAGCCCTAAAATCTGAATTTCCTAAACGATTAATTGCTGCTAATTGTCCCTTTGATTTACCCCGTCGGTTGTGGAAACAATTAGTTAATTATATTGGTATTGATGAAGAGAAACGTTGGTCTGAAATTTCTAATAAATCTCTCAATCAACTGATTCAAGAGTTAACCCAAGGCAGTTATAATATTATAGGAAAAGGTGTGTTTAAAGAAGAATTTGTTACCTGTGGCGGTGTAAACTTAAAAGAAGTTGACTTTAAAACGATGGAAAGTCGTTGTTGTCCAGGGTTATATTTAGCTGGAGAAGTGTTAGATATTGATGGAATTACCGGAGGATTTAACTTTCAAAGTGCTTGGACAACCGGATGGTTAGCTGGACAATCTATAGGCAAATTAAAGGACATTTAATTATGATTCAACACCTCGTTTTGCTCAAGTTTAAACCCGAAGTTACTCCCGACCAAATTGATCAGATATTTACTCATTTAGCTGAACTTAAACATTTAATTCCGGGGATAATTGGGTTTAATGGTGGCCCCTATTCTAGTCCTGAAGGATTAAATCAAGGCTTCACTCATGGATTTATTATGACCTTTGAAACAGCCGACCATCGAGATGCTTATTTACCCCATCCTGAACATGAGAAAGTTAAAGCAATGGTCTTAAATTATTTAGATGATTTGATCGCTTTTGATTTTGATGTTTCCCCCTAATTCTCATCAATTAGGATGGGTTTTGGCTATCTTCAACCCCTATATTCTATCTGTCCCTTCAAAACTGAAGTATAGGACTCGGTTAAGCTCATCTTAGATTAAAGTTGAGGCTTTCCATCCTGTTTTTCAGGAAGATTAGGACAGGAATTGAAAGTTTTTAACTGATAACCTTGTTTTTCCATTGTTTCGACAAAATGAGTCGGATCAAGATCCTCCTTAGCAGATAATACTTCAGGAGGATTATTTTTTAAATCTTGCCGTTTTTGTTTGAGTTTAGATTGTTTTCCCATGAATTTATATCCTCAAAATTTTTATGAATCTGGCTTTAGATTAACCTGCTTTTGAAGTTTAATTTTACGATCAAGAATTTTCAAAATGAATAGGGCAATAATAATACTAAACGCCAGACTTACCCAAAAATTATACACGATTTCAGGGCTTTGATCCAGTGCCCAACCGCCTAAAGGTGGCCCAATTAAATACCCGATTCCCCAACATTGAGCATTAATGGCTAGGTAAATTCCGCGTAAAGAATCAGGTGCTAAATCAGCGACTAACGACGCAGAAGCAGGAGTATAACAAACAACCGCAATGGCTAAAATTCCTAAGCCTAAACTGGCTAAAATTAACGCCTGGTTTTCTACCATTCCCGTCCAAGCAATCACAATATATCCGACTCCCCACAAAAGAGCAGAAATGCTCAATGCTTGAGAATGGCTAAACCGATTTAACCATCGAGAAATCGGTAATAAAAAGATAACAGAAATGGCAGTATAGCCAATAAATAACCAACTGATTACCCCCGCAGAAAGTCCTCCTTGTACAAATTTATTAAAATAAAGGGGAAGGGTACTATTTATTTGAGAAATATAAATAGTAAACATAATATTAACAATAACATAAATTAACAAGGTGCGATCGCGTAACGCAACCCACCAGTTTGCCCCCCATCCTTTTTGCTCAGTCTGAGATTGATTTAAAGTGGTATTTGTTTCTTGAATCGCTGCAAAAATTACTCCAAAAAACACAATAAAAGAAATTCCATCAATGATAAATAACGCTCGATAGTTACCAGACGTACTAATAATTAATCCCCCTAAAATGATTCCCAATTGTAAACCGACATTATCCCCTAATCTCGTCAACGCATAAGCTTCATTGCGCTGTTTTCCTGTTGTTAAATCAGCAACAACTGCTTCTGTCGCTGGCCAATATAGTCCAATTCCTAAACCCAGCAATAAATTCCCTAAAACGACTCCGGTAAAATCATTCGCGACGGCTAAAATAAAAGAAGAAATCGCTGAAATAACGGCTGAAATTAACAAGGTAAACCGACGACCCCAACGGGGAGAATCACATAACGAACCCGCTAAAAATCGACCCAAAATTCCTGAAATTTGAGCTAAACCTAAACTTAATCCAACGGCTGTAGAGGATAATCCTACTTGATTGACAAAGAAAATTGGAGCATAAAACAAGGTAAATCCTGTCCCTGTTTGGGATAGTAATCGACCGATTGCTAAAATAAAAATTTGAGGATTAAGTTGAGGAAGCCAACCTAAAAAACGATTCCGTCGGAACCCCATTTTTCGAGTGTCCTGATACAATATTTACAGGACTAACGCAGAAACCCGTTAATCCTGGTTTAACCATCATAGCGGATTAAGGTTCTATCGGGTTCTATTAAGAGGAATAGAAAACTGCTCTCCATTTGATGCTATTAAGCGTGACTTTGAGACACAGGAATTGTAATAATAAATTCGGTTCCCACTCCTGTTTCCGATAAACATTGTAATTGACCTCGATGTTTTTCCGTAATAATTTGATAACTAATTGATAATCCTAATCCCGTTCCTTTTCCTAACGGTTTTGTTGTAAAGAAGGGATCAAAAAGCCGTTTTTGAGTGGATTCAGAAATTCCGGGGCCATTATCTTGAATTCTAATTCTAATACTATCCTGAGCCACGATTTGAAAGCGGTTAAATCGAGAATATAATCCTGAAGAAGCTAAAGGCTGACTTTGAATAAATTCAGTTTTAATTTTAATCCATGAGGGGTGTTTCTGAAGTTCTAATTCTGAACGGTGGCTATTATATTCTTCCGTTGCATCAATGGCATTGACTAAAATATTCATAAAAACTTGATTTAATAACCCAGCATAACATTCCACTTTGGGAAGATTACCATAATCTTTAATAATTTCAATGGAAGCTTTCTCAACAGAATTTTTTAGGCGACTTTGCAAAATCAATAACGTGTTTTCTAAACCTTCATGAATATCAATATTTTTAATCGGTGATTCATCTAAACGAGAAAAATTTCTTAAGGATTTAACAATACACTGAATTCGATCTGCACCCATTTTCATAGAATCAATTAATTTAGGAAAATCCTGTAATAAATACTCTAAATCGATGGCTTCAGTTTTTTCAATCACTTCTGAGTTGGGTTGATAACTGTGTTTATAAATTTCAATCAATTCAATTAAATTTTCGGCATATTCTTTGGCAAAAATAATATTACCATAAATAAAACTCACCGGATTATTAATTTCATGGGCAATTCCAGCCACTAACTGACCTAAACTTGACATTTTTTCACTTTGAATCAAATGCGCTTGGGTTTTTTGAAGTTCTTCTAAGGTTTGTTCAAGTTGCTGGGTTTTTTGTTTTAATTCCGCTTCCGAATTTTTGAGTGCTTTTTCTGCTAATTTTCGTTCACTAATATCCATAACCGTTCCCAACAATCGAATTGTTTTTCCTTGGGAATTAACGGTTGGTTGACCTTTTCCATAGACATATCGAATAGACCCATCTATCCTAATCATCCGATAATCTAATTCAAAACTATATCCTTCTTCAATGGCTTGATGAATCATCTCTTGATAGGTGTATTGATCATCAAGATGAATGAGTTGATAATAGTGATGAAATGTTAAATCATTATCTTCTTGTCCTAAAATCCTTAATAACTCATCAGAACAAGTAAAATTGTGGGTTCTTAAATCCCATTCCCAACTTCCAATATGAGCTAATTTTTGAGCTTCAGTTAGATTCGCTTCTCTTTGTTTTAACGCAGTAAAAGAAAGCTGTAATTGCTTTGCCATTTTATTGAAAAGTTGAGCTAAATCAAATAATTCCTTGGTTCTTCCGATAACAATTTTATTCCAGTCTCCTTGAGAAATTGCTGAAGCGGCTTGACTCATAGATTGAATTGATTGGGTCACCCAACGAGACGTAATTGAACCCAATAAAATGGCAACAAATAAAGCTGTAATACAGAGTAAAATAGTAATTCGAGTATTTTCATAGATTTTATCCATAAAATCTGATTCAGGAATAACCACAACGATTAACCATTGCAATCCAGAGGAATCATTAAAAGGGACAACCTGAACAAATTGTTGCTCTCCATTTAATTTAAAACACAGATTTTGAGTGGTTTTAATTTGTTTGAAATCCCTAAAGTTATTAAATAAGAATTGCATCGTTGATTGAATTAAATTCTGTTGATAACTTACAGAATTTTTAGACTGAAATGAAGCTTTTATTTCAGGACTAGAACTTGCAATTAATTTCCCACTTTGATCTAAAATAAAAGTCTGTCCTGATTGACCAATTCTTAAATTTTGTAAAAACTGATTAATATGATTTAAAGAAATTTTAACGCCTGTGATCCCTAGTAGATTTTGGTTTTCATCATAAAGGGCAATTCCTTGTATGATTGCTAATTCATCCTCAAACTCTAAATCTTCAGAAACTTTACTCCAAACTGTTTTACCTTTTCCATTAATAATATTTTTGTACCATAATTCTTGACGCGGATCAAGATTATCTATCATTTTATAACTCTTTATTTTATTCCACTTGGAATCCAAGTTATAGTAAAATAAAGAAAAATTAGTATCTGAGCTTGAACTAAAGAGAACAATTTGATTATCCGATAGCTTTCGAGCTTCTATAAATACTTTTTCCTCGGAAGCGAATAAAATTGAATTAACGTTAGGAAATAATTGAATTATATTCAATAAATGCTCTTCAATGGAAGCCAAATCATTAATATTAAAATGACGGTGATAAATGGCTTCAGAATCAATTTTATTAATAAAAACAGGAAATTTCAGATAATAATCAAGATGTTGTTCTATTTTATTACTAATTTCCTGGCGAAGTTGGGTTGCGACTTCATTAACAGCTTCTTGACCATTTCGCAGGGATAACCATCCTGTTAAACCCACTGCAATAAAAGTTTGTAGAACAAAAGGAACAACAAGAATTGATCGCAGAGGAACGGCTCTAGCAATTTGATTTACCCATCTTTTCAGTAATCTTTTTGACATCTGAAAACAGCATAATGAGTGAGAATAATGTATAATACACCCTTACACTGAATTCATCGGGTCAATGCCCTTAGAATAGAGAATACTTGATTTGGACAACGGCTCAACTTCTAATTCCTATTACGGAGTCAAGCTTGAACCCAATCAACATCCAGATCTTGAATCTGCCTCTAATTTTAACTGAATTTTCAGCTAAAAATGTTTAGTTCATCGGCATTATTTTATTATTTTATATGATTGGCTCTCTCACAGGGATCATCGCAGATATTCAGAAAGGAAATGCAAATCGAGTTACGTTATTACTGAATGTTAATAACGTCGGATACGAACTGCAAATTTTACCTCGCATGAGAATGGAATTACCCCCCTTGGGCGAGACCACACAAATCTTCACTCACCTACAAGTTCGAGAAGATCAAATGGTTTTGTATGGTTTTTCTAGTATGGCTGAACGGGATTTATTTCGCCAATTAATTAGCGTTAGTGGTATTGGGACTCAACTGGCCATCGCCCTTCTGGATACTCTGGGACTTCAAGATCTCATTCAAGCCATCGTCGGGGGTAATACTCGTGTTTTAGCTAAAACCCCAGGCGTCGGAAACAAAACCGCAGAACGCATCGCCCTGGAACTCAAAACCAAACTCTCGGAATGGCGAAATCAAGCGGGACTCCTTTCCTCTCCCTCTGGAATAGCCCCCCACATTCAGGAAGAAGTCGAAATGACCTTACTCGCCCTCGGTTACACAGGTGCTGAAGTCATGCAAGCGTTACAAGCCATCAGTCAAGATTCTAGCTTAGTTAAACAAACAAATTCTGACGAATGGATCAGGAGTGCGATCGCTTGGCTAAGTCAAGGAACTTGAAAATCTTTGCGTCTTTGTGTTTTTGGGGGGAAGTTAAATATTGCTGTTTCATTAATCTTGTAAATTTTCGAGATCTGCAAGGTCTTGATTTCTTCCTGATGCGAGTTTGTTTTTTCTGAGATTTTCCAAATCTATGAATTTTACAATTACATCATTAACTGTAATTTCAATGCGTGTTTGATAGCAGGTTTGGAAATCAACACCATCGGGAGTTGTTAATAAATCAATCCGGCTTGGTGGGTAGCCTAATTGGATAATTTGATCGGCTTCAAGAAAGTCTTCTGGTTTTAAGTTTAATGTACCAAACCCAAATTCATCTAAAGCTTTTACCAAATTTTCTGCATTATCTGGTTTCATTTCAATCCAGATATCAATGTCTTTAGTATAACGAGGATGACCATGAATAGCAACGGCATAACCTCCAATTACTAGATATCGCACATTATTTTTGTTTAATAATTCTATAAATTCTTTGAAGTCTTGGTTCAGCATGATATTTCCATTGATGATAGTCTTGACGAATTTGTTCTAGGGCTGCAAGGCGTTCTAAATAGGGTTGTTTTTGCCAATAGGTGAAGTCGTTTTTTTGTTGTTTTTGATTAACTTTAGTGTAAGTTATGATCATGTTTCGTTGAGTCGGTGAGTCCATTTTATTTTCCTTAAAATATAGATTAAATATTGATCCTGTAAATTTTCCAGGTCTGTGAGGGATAAAATAAAGCCTAGCGCACACCATACAAATAATAATCAATATTTTTGGCAAAATCTTTAGGAAGTTTTTCCCATTCTTCGGGAGGGACTTCTGATATAATTTCATCGATCATATTTAGGATAGAATTATCAAGTTTGGGTAGGGTTAAATCCGTTGTGTTTCTGGTTTTGAGTCTGGTTTTCAGGAAAATCAAGAAGTGATAAACTTCCTCAATTACAAAGTCGGGTGTAGTTTCGAGTTCTTGAATCAGTTCTTGTTTCATGATTTTAGTTTTCAATGGGGTAAGGTAATAGAGGCACAAAACTATATACCCATTTTAGATTAACGATGGGGGAATCGACTGCGAATAATACCGTAGAGCATAAGCAAAATAATCCAAATGAGGGCAAAGGGGAAGGCAAAAACACCAATAATAAAACACAAAATCAGATTAAATTTGTTGCGTTGGGCGAATTTAGCAATTTTTTTCATCCAATTAGGATAAGAAGGGTTAGCATCAAGAGATAAATCTAATTCTTGGTAAATTAATTGTGCTTGCTGAGAAGCAGCAAATCCTTCTTTGATTCTGCCTGTTTTGTGATATAAATTACCTAAAACGAGTAGAGAATCAGCTACCTCCCGTCTATCCCCTATCTCTCGTTGAATTTCCAGAGATTGCTGGAGATAGGATATAGCATCTTCGTAGCGTCCTAGGGAATTGTAAGCATTACCTAAATAGAATAAAGAAATAGCTATCGCCTGTCTATCCTCAATCTCTCGGTAAATTTCCAGAGATTGCTGGTAACAGGATATCGCTTCTTCGTAGCGTCCTAGGGAATTGTAATCATTACCTAAATTGTATAAAGAATCAGCTTCCCCTCCTCTATTACCAATCTCTCGTCGAATTTCCAGAGATTGCTGGTAACAGGATATCGCTTCTTCGTAGCATCCTAGGTAATTGTAAGCGCTGNCTATTCCCAATCTCTCGGTCAATTTCCAGAGATTGCTGGTGATAGGATATAGCATCTTCGTAACGTCCTAAGCAATTGTAAGCATTGCCTAAATTGTTTAAAGAATTAGCTTCCCACAGTCTATTCCTAATCTCTGGTTGAATATCCAGAGATTGCTGGTAATAGGATATCGCTTCTTCGTAACGTCCTAGGAAATTGTAAACATTGCCTAAATTGCATAAAGAACCAGCTATCCCGTCTCTATCNGCTGGTAACAGGATATCGCTTCTTCGTAGCGTCCTAGGGAATTGTAATCATTACCTAAATTGTATAAAGAATCAGCTTCCCCTCTTCTATTCCCAATCTCTCGTCGAATTTCCAGAGATTGCTGGTGATAGGATATAGCATCTTCGTAACGTCCTAAGCAATTGTAAGCAATGCCTAAATTGCATAAAGAACTAGCTTCCCCCCCTCTATCCCCAATCTCTCGGTAAATTTCCAGAGATTGCTGACAATAGGATATCGCTTCTTTGTAGCGTCCTAGGGAATTGTAAATATTGCCTAACGAAGTTAAAGAGGCAGTATATAGCCAGTCTTGCTTATCGGTGAGATGTTCGACCAATTCCTGATAGAGTTCAGCCAGGAGTTGGTTGTTACCGCGTAAGTTGAGGAAGTTATTAACATTATCCCCATCCTGAATCACATCAAACGCTGCTTTATATTCCCCCAACTCGCACCAATGATAAAACACCTCCAAATATTCCCGCACATCCTCCACCGTCTGCCACTGGTCACGGGATTTAAACCGACTCAGATAAAATTGAATTGCCTTCAAATGCGCTCCCCTTAAATCCCCCACCCGATACTTGAGATACTCCAAAATCAAGGGCAAAAACGTATAAACTCCCTTGGTTTCCGACGCCAAAAATCCCCGTTTCCCTAACTCCCGCAATTCCTTATCCGTCACCGTTTCCCCAGAAATAGCCGTCGCCGTCACCCCATCAAACCCCCCACGCAACACCACCAAGGACAACAACACCCGTTGTAACTTCTCCGATAAATGGTTAAAACTGGCATCCAACACGGCTACCAACTGCACCGCCTCCTGACGGTGGAATCCCTGTAACCGCCCCATCAACTCCCCGACATCGGCTATTCCTAATGAAGCTAAATCCCCAATAGTCGCCCCTTCGCCGATTTCCCCATTCAGTAACCCCGCCACCAGTCGCAAGGTCAGAGGATGGCCATTCACCCCAGCCACAAAAGCCCCTAATTCCGCCTCTGTCCCTCCAATGTCTAAATTTTGAAGTAATTGTCTTCCTTCCGTTGCTGAAAGTCCCTCTAGGGCTAATTCTGTGGGTTTATCCTGTACCAAATTCGGCACAACTTGGGTCGTCACCAGAATTTCTGTCTGATGACATTTCCCTAGCCAGTGTTGCAAGAAATTCTGATAGCCTTCATCTTGGAGCACGGATTCCAGATTATCTAATACCAGTAAAAACCGTTGTTGTTGCAGACAGTGGATTAAAACCTCGATTAAACGAGTTTCTTCAATTTCTTTTAACTGGTCTGGAGACAGTTTTCCAAACTGGGTTAAAATTCCCTGGGCGACAATCGAGAATAGGGGACGTTGGCTTAAATCTAGCCACAATTTATCAACAAAATCGGTTCTATCGTTAAAGACTTTTGCCGCCAGGGTTGATTTTCCCATCCCTGCGATCGCCACAATCACACCCAGTTTATTATTTTCATCGTCTAACCAACCGTTAACAATGGCTAAATCTTGTTCTCGCCCTTGCCAATAGTTCACAGCCGGGGGTGTGGTATTTAGACTAAAGGAAATGGGTTGAATTTTCGATTGGCCTTGCTCCAAGAAGCCGATAATAGTCTCAAAGCCCTGTTCTGCTATTTGTTTTAACTCTTGATTCTGTTGACTAACTTGTGCTATGGCGATGAGCATTTCTTGTAAAATTTGTAATTCCTCTGATAACCAACCCCGCAATTCTTGAATTTGTGCCTGAGTGATGCCCAACTGTTGTAAGACGGCATCAAACCCCGATTCCATCTCAGTTCCCAACTGTTTAAACTGTTCTGTATGATCGTTTTGTAACCTTTCAATCTCTGCTAAACCTGCTTGAATCGGTTCTAAATTAGCCGTTTGTTGGGGATGATCTCGCAAGGTGGCTAAAATTTGCCCCAATAGGGATAACATTAACCCCGCAAAGGCTTTCCCCCCCTGTTCAGCATCTTGTTTTAACACTTCGCGTAGAGCTTTTGGGAATTTCTCGGCTAAAATTTGGGCAACTCCGGTAATTACCTCTTCTGGTAAGGTGATTCCCACTTCAGGGCATAACCAATCTTTTAATAGACTTTTCCAGTCTGCGGGAGTTAAAGGTTGTTGGTTAAAAAAGTCAGTATTTGTTTGAGAAAAAAGATTAACTAATTCTTCCTCTTGGATCGGATCAATAATATTAATTTCGCCGTTGCGGTTGGCTTCTGCCAATTCCAGCCACTTTTTCGGCGCAGCTTTCGCTAATTTTTTTAAATCTTTCCGGGAACTGCGATATTGTTCTGAGGTAGCGATGGATTCTAATAATAACCCAACAGCTAATCCGACGGCTTTGGTGAGATCGTTGTTAGAGAGAATATCCTGTTGTCCCAGACTGCTGACAATAGCTCCGAGATCACCTGCAAATATATTTCCAGCAACCCCTGAACTAATGCTGCTAACGGCTTGTAGGAAGCCAATTCCTTGCAAAGCGGGAATCAGGGGACAAGCGACACCCCCAGCAAAAATCGCCCCAAACGTTAACAGACGCAGATTGCGTTTACTAACTAAATCATGAATCGGCACGCTCTCTACCCCTGAGCTAGGTTTATTTAATTATAGGCAATAGGGAATAGAAGGACAGTAAACCACCAACCGTCAGTAGAGACGTGCCATGGCACGTCTCTACACAGCCAACCGTCAACCGTCAACCGTGTTAACCGTCAACCGTCATCAAAACTGATCAAAAGTATGGTATTCTAAATGATTGTGGCAAATTACGGATTAACTTGAGATTCAACAACTATGGCTCTCACACAGCAGCGTAAACAAGAAATCATGTCCGAGCACCAAACCCATGAAACCGATACCGGTTCCTGTGAAGTGCAAGTGGCAATGCTGACAGAACGAATTAATAAACTCAGCGAACACTTAAAAATCAATAAAAAAGATCACTCCTCTCGGCGTGGACTTTTACTCATGATTGGCCGTCGCAAACGTCTGTTAAGCTTCTTACAAGGTCAAGATAGAGAACGCTATAAAGCCTTAATTGCACGTCTGGGTATTCGGGGTTAGAATTCTGCGACTGGCGTAACAACCGAAGCCTTAATCTGTGACCTTAGCTTTCCTCCTGCATTTCCAGACCCATCTTTTAAACCTATGTCCTCTGAACGTCCTCCCGCACGTCCCGCCTTTGAACCGAGGAAAAATCGCAAAAAAAATAATAAAGCGACATCAAAACCTCCTGTTAAGGCGGCTTCAGATCCTAAATCGACAAAACCTGATCAAAAGGTCAAGGCGACTGCTTCCTCTTCCCAACCTCAACCCCAAAAAACGAAAGACACTAAGCGTCGTTATACCCGTGAAGAAACGGCAATTCCAGAGCAAGTCAGTCAACGGATGCTCTCTCGAATGGTCGTTTTAGCGGGACTACCTTTGCTGATGGGCTTAGGAACATTCATTGGGAGTTATTTTGTAATTACCCAAGACTTGTTTCTCTTTCCCCATAGCATTGTTGTGATGATTAGTATGGGTTTTTTTGGGTTAAGTGTCGTGGGTTTAAGCTATGGCGTTCTGTCAGCATCCTGGGATGAAGACATCTCAGGAAGTGTTTTAGGCTGGCAAGAATTTAAACTGAATTTAGGGCGAATGCAGGACGGATGGAAAGCTGCACGGCAAAAAAATCAGAAAAATTAAGAATTCAAAACTTTACGTCCAAAGTTGAATTGTAATACGCTAAATTTAGTTTAACGTCCCTGTATTTTCTGAAACAATTCCAGTTTTTTAAGTTTGATCAACCGATCATTCCAGGATAAATGATTATAGTAATGAAAGTCGGCACACCGGAAGCCGAAATTGAACGTTTAAATGCAGATCTCAACACCAGTTGGGGATTATCACCGGAAAAAATTGTTGGTAAACACAAAGTGGTGATTGGGTTAGTCGGTGAAACGGCAGACCTTGACCCCTTGCAACTGCGGGAAATGAGTCCTTTCATTGAGGATGTCTTACGGGTCGAAAAACCCTATAAACGGGTCAGTCGCACCTATCGTCAAGGAGAAGCCAGCGAAGTTACCGTTCCAACTCCGGCTGGAGATGTTACCTTTAGCGAACACCATCCCCTCGTGGTCGTTGCTGGGCCTTGCTCAGTGGAAAACGAAGAGATGATTATTGAAACCGCTAAACGAGTGAAAGCCGCTGGTGCTAAATTCCTGCGGGGTGGAGCCTTTAAGCCTCGTACCTCTCCTTATGCGTTTCAAGGACACGGGGAAAGCGCCCTAGGGTTATTAGCAGCGGCACGGGAAGCCACCGGACTCGGTATTATTACGGAGTTAATGGATGCTGAAGATTTGGAAAAATTAGGAGAAGTCGCCGATATTATTCAAATTGGCGCTCGCAATATGCAGAACTTCTCTTTGTTGAAAAAAGTGGGAGCTCAAGATAAACCTGTTCTGCTAAAACGGGGAATGTCTGCCACCATTGAAGAATGGTTAATGGCCGCAGAATATATTCTCGCAGGCGGAAACCAAAACGTGATTTTATGCGAACGGGGCGTTCGGGGTTTTGACCGTCAATATACCCGGAATACTCTGGATTTATCCGTGATTCCCGTATTGCGATCGCTGACTCACTTACCAATTATGATCGATCCCAGTCATGGGATTGGTGTCGCAGAATACGTTCCCTCTATGGCGATGGCTTCCATTGCCGCCGGAACCGATTCTTTAATGATTGAAGTCCATCCCAACCCAGCAAAAGCCTTGTCCGATGGCCCTCAATCTCTAACCCCAGATCGGTTTGACCACTTAATGCAAGAACTGTCTGTGATTGGTAAAGCGGTAGGCCGTTGGCCGAAAGAACTGGCTGTTGTCGGTTAATTCCTTGACCCGGATGATCAGATGCTCAGGTTGACCATCCGGGTTGAATGTTGAGGCTGTTGTTACCCTATAATCGATTCATTTGCTTTTAAAGAGAAAGTCTTTAATTTTCAAAATTTAAAACTAATACTATTTTATTGGTAATCACAATAACCGTTTTTATTTTTTGCATCTGTCTAAAGATAGATTTTTAAGCAGCTTGTGATAGTTTCTCATCTGGAATAATCTCTGAAAACTATATATAATAATAATGTTAAATTTCCTGAAATAATTATTGGTTGAGGAGTGCAATTACCGATGCCCAATCTCCATACAACGGCTTTTATAGGAACTGCGATAGCACTCACCCTAAATGGGGGTGAACTTTTAGCTCAAGAACTTTCCTCTCCATCCTCCTTACAAAATATTGTTGGATCTTCAGTAGAAATTGCGTCTAAAACGCTCTCAGAAACAACAGATTCAAATCCCGAACTGTTAGCAGTTGAAAGTACAGAACTTAATAATAACTCCGAGGAAGTTATTCAACAGCAACCGCAAACTTTATCAGAAGCTAAAACTACATTTCCCTCCACACAAGCCACCGATTTAAGTGACAATTGGATGGATCGAGTTGAGTGGAATATTGCTCAAAATTCAGATCAATCCTTACCCGTTACTCAACAACCTGAAGCAAGAGAAGAGAAACCCGAAGATCCCCGGAAAGCCGCTGATGCAAATGGTCGTCGTTTAAGTAATAACTATAATTATGTGGGACTGGGGGGAAATATTGGAATTACAGGAGATGGTTCAGGTTTAGGAGGAGGAGGTTTAATGAGCCTTTCCAAAACCGGATTTTCTGAAAACTTTTCCCTACATTCGGGTGGAATTATTATCGGAAGCGATAGCGCCAGTTTAGTTCATCTGACGGCTGATTTTCCGGTCAGAAGTGAAACAAACGCGGTTCGTTTTTCACCCTTTGTAGGAGCAGGAATTATCTACAAAGATATCTTTAATAATGACTTTAGCATTGGCCCCTCAGCCATAGCCGGAATTGATATTCCCATTTCTTACAGTTTTTTAATTACAGGACGTGCCAGTGTGGGATATATTCGAGATGAAACAGATTTTGGGATTCAAATTGGTTTCAGTTATATTTACACGAAAGGACTACTGGGTTTAATTTTTGATTAATCTTCAGATAGCTGACGGTTGACTGTTGGTTGTTAACCGTCAACCCTTAACCTTCTAAGAAGTGGTATCCGAATCTTGACCTTTTTGAATTAACGCTTCTGATTGTTGAACCATTGTTTTCAAAAGTTGATTTAATAACCGTAAATTTTCTGAGGATAAAGGCGTTACAGCAAGTCGAGTGCTAAGTTCACTGAGTTTATTTTGAAGTTGCTGCGTTAGCCGTAAAGCATCTAAACTCAATTTAGATAACTGTTGTTTTTGATAAAACTTTAAAGCAGCCCCTCGTAAAACCTGTAAGTTAGCTTCTTCTCCTAAGCTTCCGGGAGTAACTCTTAACCGCAATAATAGATGGGTATTTTGATAAACTCGTTCAATCTCAACTTGTTGAGGCGTATCAACGGGAATTAAAGGAAATTCGACTAATAATTTCAACTCATTAATTACCCCCTGAAATTGTTGATCTTCTAACCCCGCAACAACGGATTGTAAAACGCCATCCTGACTCCATAATATTCGAGATGAATTGGCTTCTTGGCGTTCAAAATAAAGTCGCCCAATCCCCCCCTTTAATACTCTTCCTAACAATTCTTGTAACAAATCATGGGGGGATAATGTTGCTAAATCCTCCATCGGGTTTTCTAAATCAGTTGTTTTAATCTCTAAAACTGAGGGTAAATTTAAGGAACCTGGAGATGCTAATTCTATCGGTTCCAGGGAAAACTTTTCGACCTCAGAAGAAAAATTAGCAACCAATGACGGTAAAGATTCCAGAGGTTCTGATGGGGTAATATTTTTAGACTTAACAGAAGAATGAACTGCTGAATTTTGTATAAAAGTTTCAGAGGAAATTTTAGGTTCAGAAGATAACGTTTTTTCAACACTTGTTGAAATTGGTTCAGCTTTTTGAGCCTGTTGTGTATAATATAAATACGAAGACAACAAAGATCTTTCCTCCGAGGAGGAAATAATCTGAGTTACAATTGAGCAATTCATATAAGATACAATCTTTTGAACGTATTCTAAAGCTGATTCATCTTCTGAATCAACAACGCCCAAATATAAATGATTATCTTTGAGACAGAGGGGTAGAATTTGGTAATGCAAGCAAACTTCTAACGGTAAGATACTGTCAATTAAACCGAAAATTTGCTGCGCGTCCAACGGAATTGTTCCAGTGGCTTGAGATTTAGCTAACATTTTCTATTAATAGTGTCTTAGTCTAATATTCCCAGGTTTTGAGCTAATTCAGCCTGAATTAGCTTTCATGAAAAAGGCACTCCAACTCAAATTCCCCATCTCCAACCCCGGAAAGTGAAGACGAGTGGATAGGTAACGGTTATCTTTATAACTTCAGTTTAACAGCCTTTCAGGAAATTACCTATGGGGAAATGATTGTGATTATGACAAAATTACCCACCTGAGTCATTGATGACTCTGATGAAGGTTTTTTGGGTTTACCACAGCATATAGATTGCTTGCAAGAGTCGGGTTATAGTACCCAAGGCAGTTAAAATATTAATAGTAATGTGCAATAAAAGCCAAGCTCAACAATATTGCCCCTTTTAATTTCTGATCGCAAATCGGAAAACTTGAAGTGTCTGATTTTCTATCTTTAAATCGACTTAATGTTTAACCCTACTTGCTTCCCGTCTTGCTAAAAGATCATAATAAATTACCCCTGCAATTGATTGCCAAAAAGGAAGAGTTAAAGCCCCGATTATGATATTCATCGCTATAGAAAGTAGATTCACAATTAGAGGATAACTGGAGGAGTCAGAGCCAAATATACTGGCTAAAGCCAATTGCAAAAAGCCCATAATCAATAGAAATAAAATGACAAAAGGGAGGACAATCAAAAATCCCAGAAACAGAACCCCTTGAATCCGTAATACTGATCCTTTGGTTAATTTCCAACTGCGACTAATTGCTGCTGTTGCGGTCATATTATCTTCAATGGCTAAGGGTAAAGCGGCAATAAAGATTCGAGAAGCCAGCCAAATATAGGCAAAGAAAACAGCAATAAAAACGACCAAACCGACTAAGTATATCATCAGGTTATTTTTTCCTAAAATAGCCCATAAGATACTCACAGAAATTGCCCCGACTAAAATTAATCCCAAAATTCCACCCATTAAAATTAAGCCAACTAGAAGTCCTTGTCCTAGAAAACTCCACATTTTTCGCTCGACGAGGGGGCGAGCTTCGGAAATTACTTCGGGTTGTTCTAAGGTTTCGTGATAAGCTAAACGGCCAATTAATGCAGAAAGGGCTAAAAGTTTGGCCCACCCATAAATCGGAATAATTGACCACAAATAGGCTTGCAGGGCAATATTAAAATAAGCGTTAAAATGATCTCGATAAATCCGTAACCCGGCACTGACGACATTACCGACACTTAGAGGGCCAATGGTTTGATTTTTAGTCATAATCGTAACGTGATAGGATCAATACACTAATTTTCTCTTTATTTTAAAGGACAATATTCAAATCCCTTCCTAATTTTATGAATATTAAACTTTGGGAAGGACAGTGAGAAAAATACGGGAAACAATCAGGGTTACTGAGCGTTCAACTGAGCATAGCCTTAAACCAACTTTTGGGGTCAAGACAAATAGTACAATGGTTAGAAGAAAAGGTTTTCTGAAACATTTCATAGCAGTTATTCTGGGAACAACGGTACTTTTAGAGCAAGTTCCCAAGCGGGTATTAGCGGTATCCGTTCACCCTCAAAACCCCATCCCTCTAGCACCATCCCCGGTTAAACTTTTAACCCCCAGAACCCCTAAATTTGCAACTTCTACCTTATTCCCCCCATCCAAACAACCCAGTTCTGATTCCATTGAAGCTAATTTGCAACTGGTGATTAAATTAAATCAACGTCGTGTTTATGTCTATCGAAATCAAAAGTTACAAACCAGCTATCCCATCGCCGTCGGTCGAGAAGGTTGGGAAACCCCAGTCGGTCAATATCAAGTGATTCAAATGATTACCAGTCCGACTTGGGAACATCCCCTCACCGGAGAAATTATTCCTCCAGGGCCAGATAATCCTTTGGGCCAGCGTTGGATTGGGTTTTGGACAGATGGAAAAAACTATATTGGATTTCATGGAACCCCGAATACTGAAACTGTTGGACAAGCCGCATCTCATGGTTGTATTCGGATGTTTAATCAAGATGTTTTGGCTTTATTTGAGATGGTAAAAATCGGAACCCCTGTGATTGTTGAACCTTAGTTACGGATAATAGGAATTTCACGAATTTTAGAGTTTGATTGAAAAAATGCTGTAAACTGAATTCTGGTTATTGAAAAATCCATCTTCATGACAAACCCTGCTGCACCTGAAATTCATCCCAATCTTTGGCCAGAGTTATTACAACAACTGTTAGACCGCCAATCCCTATCGATAACCCAAGCTTCACAATTGATGCGGGGATGGTTGGAAGAAGCAGTTCCTCCTGTGCTGTCTGGGGCTATTTTGGCAGCTATCCAAGCTAAAGGGGTATCCGCAGAAGAATTAGCAGGAATGGCATCGGTATTACAGTCCTGTAGTAGAGACGTGCCATGGCGCGTCTCTACAGAATCCTCTGTTTCTTACCGTATCATTGATACCTGTGGAACCGGAGGTGATGGTGCTTCAACCTTTAATATTTCCACAACCGTTGCCTTTGTGGCGGCGACGGCTCAGGTTCCGGTAGCGAAGCATGGAAATCGTTCTGCATCCAGTAAAGTCGGGTCTGCGGATGTTTTAGAAGCTTTGGGGGTTAACTTAAAAGCACCCGAAGAAAGAGTGACCCAGGCGTTATCGGCGGTTGGAATTACATTTTTATTTGCTCCCGGTTGGCATCCCGCCCTGAAAGCGGTTGTTCCCCTACGCCAAACCTTAAAAGTCCGAACCGTGTTTAATTTATTGGGGCCCTTGGTGAACCCTCTGCGTCCTACCGGACAGGTTATGGGTGTTTTTGACTCAAAATTGCTCCCCACTATTGCCCAAGCCTTAAATGAATTAGGAACAGAAGTGGCGATTGTGTTACATGGACGGGAGAGACTGGATGAAGCGGGGTTAGGCGATATAACTGACTTAGCGATTTTATCCCAAGGTCATGTTGAACAAACCACCCTCAATCCTCATGATGTGGGGTTAACTTCAGCCTCCCTCACGGCTCTTAAAGGGGGAGATGTGGAAGAAAATGCTGAAATTCTCCGAAATTTATTACAAGGAAAAGGCACGCAAGCTCAACAAGATGTAGTGGCTCTGAATGCGTCTTTAGCTTTACAAGTGGGGGGTGCTGTGCCAATGGGTTGCCATCAAAAAGGGATCTCTTTAGCTCAAGAGATTTTGCAAAGCGGTGCGGCGTGGTCAAAACTCGAACAATTGGTACAATTCCTCAAAAATTAATATTAGGCACGAGAGCGAAATTCAATCACATCTTGTTTAATGGTGATATCGTAAGTTCCAAAAAAGCCCTGTCCTAATAATCCTATTTGTAATACCGGAGAAATCGACACTTCCACATTGCTCATTTGTAACCCGCCCACATTAATAGAATCTACACGACCTACTTGTTGATTGACCAATTGATCACTGGCAGTATTAATGGGTAGATTTCCATAAGGTTGCACCTTTAAAGCATTTGCCATTGCAGGTGTAATCACAACCCCAGTTGCTCCCGTATCTAATAACATTTCAAAGGTATTTTGACCATTAAAATTAACATCAATAACGGGAATTCCTCCTTGTCGGCGTTTAATCGGAATTTGAAAAACTCCGGGTGTTGTTGGATTTGCAGATAAGGGAGTTGAGGTTGGGAATAAACCACAAACCGACTGCGTTAAATTCTCAACATTTCCAGAGTGTTCACGCATAAAACAGCCCGGATATTCTTGAGCCTTAACAGGAACCACACTTAGAAGAATTCCAGTTAAAACAACGGTTAAACTTAGCCTGAAGGAATTAATATCAATCGAAATTACTTTGCTCATAATTTCACCCTTTTATCCTGGTTTAAGGATTAGAGAGTTCAATCTCTCAATTCGATATGTTCATCTGCCTGATTAAAATCTGAGATCCCATTATTCATTAAGTTGGTTATTGATTTTTTATTGCCTGGCTCGAAATTCAACAACATCTGCTTTAATCGTAACATCATATTCTCCAAAAAAATCTTGACCGAGTAAACCCACATCTAAAGTCGGAGCGATCGCAACGATGAAATTATTTTTAACAGCCCCAGCTACCTCCAATTTCTGAATAGCACCCAAATCAAATTCCACACCTTTTTGACTGGGTGTATCTGCTTTACCTCGACCGGCTGGAATTGCCCCTAAAAGTTCTGCCATCATGGGAGTAATGACTGTTCCACTGGCTCCGGTATCAACCATCATTTCAAAAGGTTGTAGATTATTAAAGATGACTTGGATGACCGGGATTCCTCCATCTCTTCTAATAATTTTAGCTTGATAAATACCGGGTGTTGCCAGGGGAGAAATAGCTGTTTTTGCATCAGTTTGTGGAAAAATACAAACTTGATTTAAAGAAAGCATCTGTCCGGTTTTTGTTTTCATAAAGCAACCCGGGTATTCTTGAGCGAGCGCACCGAGAGGATCGGTCAAGATTAAGCCTGTAGTTGATAATAAAATCGAAAACAGAGGGATTAACCGAGATAAACTCTGTCTTTGGGCTTGTTCAGCCAAAACCTTTAGATAATACAGCCGTACAGTTGCAAAAGCTGATAAGGGATATAACCGGACTAAAGACGGGGAAGTCTTCATGATTTTACTGGGAGTCAAGCGTTAACTTTAATCGTTACAGAGATCTTTGCCCCCGTCAATTTCCCTGATCAAAGATGAACTTTAGCTATGTTCTGTCTTCTATCTTAAATGGGGAGTATGTCAACCTTTCGCGCTATCGTAAACAGCAGATCTAAAGTCAGTTTGTTTAAGGCAGTCGTGAAATACTTTTTTTTAACCGATGGATGGACAGTAGGACGAGTCTGGGGAGTAGGAGGTCTGTGGGATCAAACCCTACGTCGCCGTCCACCCGAAATTCAAAAAATGAACCTCTGTATTTGGAATCAAACTCAACAGGAAAAAATGTGGCTGTATCGGGTTGAAGATGCTGTTTTGATGTTAGAAGTCAAACCCGATATTACCCCAATTAACAAGCCCTCTAGCACTATTGGTCAAGTTGTTCTGACTCGCTTAATTACAGCCGATCAAGTCCTAGAACGCTTGGCAAGTGCTTCCACAGAATGTCAAATGAATAATAGTCTGTAATCTCACGGTGAAGTCGTGCGGAGTCAATGTTCAGCCCAAGAATCTCCCGACACAGCGAAGCTTGTCGGTGAGAGTATCAAAACTATTGCATTTGGTTCTAACAATCGATACACTTCTTTAAGATAAGCTTCATGTTCGTGGAGATCCCGTTAATGATCTAACCGAAATTGATGACTTTTCAATTGAGGGACGATCAATTCGGGCGTATTCATAGCAAAGTTATAAAAAAGTAGACCATTATCAACTAGGAGGAGCGTAGTCAATGGGACTACCCTGGTATCGTGTACACACAGTTGTCCTGAATGACCCAGGACGATTGATCTCTGTACACCTGATGCACACCGCTTTGGTGGCAGGTTGGGCTGGATCTATGGCCCTTTATGAACTCGCAATTTATGATCCTTCTGATCCCGTCCTCAACCCGATGTGG
Source organism: Planktothrix tepida PCC 9214 (assembly GCF_900009145.1). NCBI lineage: Bacteria > Bacillati > Cyanobacteriota > Cyanophyceae > Oscillatoriales > Microcoleaceae > Planktothrix > Planktothrix tepida. The sequence continues at coordinate 226,993 of NZ_LN889764.1, read as the reverse complement.
CGTCAAGGGATGTTCGTCATGCCCTTCATGGCCCGCTTAGGGGTAACTCAATCCTGGGGCGGTTGGAGTCTCACCGGAGAAGCCGTTACCAACCCTGGTATTTGGTCTTTTGAAGGGGTGGCTGCCACTCATATCATTCTGTCTGGTTTACTCTTCCTGGCTGCCGTTTGGCACTGGGTTTTTTGGGATCTTGAACTCTTTACCGATCCCCGAACAGGCGAACCTGCCTTAGATTTGCCTAAAATGTTTGGCATTCACCTGTTCTTATCTGGTCTGCTTTGCTTTGGTTTTGGGGCATTCCACCTAACAGGCTTATTTGGCCCTGGAATGTGGGTGTCCGATCCCTATGGCATTACCGGAAGTGTGCAACCCGTTGCACCGGCTTGGGGGCCTGAAGGATTTAACCCGTTCAATGCGGGAGGAATTGTCGCTCACCATATTGCCGCCGGTGTTGTTGGCATTATTGCGGGTCTGTTCCACCTTTCTGTTCGCCCGCCCCAACGGTTATATAAAGCCCTGCGGATGGGGAACATTGAAACGGTGTTATCCAGCAGTATTGCTGCGGTGTTCTTCTCCGCTTTCGTTGTTGCTGGAACGATGTGGTACGGTTCTGCGGCGACCCCCATTGAACTGTTTGGCCCAACCCGCTATCAATGGGATAGTGGTTACTTCCAACAGGAAATTCAACGCCGGGTACAATCCAGTGTTGCCCGTGGGGATAGCTACGCTGAAGCTTGGGAAAAAATTCCTGAAAAACTCGCCTTCTATGACTATGTGGGCAACAGCCCCGCTAAAGGCGGTTTATTCCGGGTTGGCCCGATGAACAACGGCGATGGCATTGCTAAAGCTTGGTTAGGCCATCCGGTATTCAAAGATTCTGAAGGACGGGAATTATTAGTTCGCCGTCTTCCTAATTTCTTTGAAACCTTCCCAGTAGTCCTCACGGATAAAGACGGTGTGGTTCGGGCTGATATTCCCTTCCGTCGGGCTGAGTCTCGCTACAGCTTTGAACAAGCTGGAGTGACGGTTAGTTTCTATGGTGGTGAATTAGATGGCAAAACCTTTAAAGATGCCCCAACCGTTAAGAAATACGCTCGTTTAGCCCAACAAGGGGAACCTTTCGAGTTTGATCGCGAAACCTTGGGATCTGACGGGGTGTTCCGCACTAGCACCCGGGGCTGGTTCACCTACGCCCACGCTTGCTTTGCATTATTGTTCTTCTTTGGCCATATTTGGCACGGTTCTCGGACGATCTTCCGCGATGTGTTCGCTGGGGTGGAAGCCGATCTCGAAGAACAAGTGGAATGGGGTCTGTTCCAGAAAGTGGGTGACAAAACGACTCGCGTTAAGAAAACCGTCTAGGACACACCTAGTTCAGGCTTTTGCGGTCTTTTGGTCAACCTAATTTTTAGAGAGTTGGAGCTTTGTTCATAAAGTTTCCGACTCTCTCTTTATTTAGACGGATTCCATCTTCCTTAATCGCTCAATGGTAGACTGTTAGAAAACAATAAGTTTAGGAAACATTAACATGGAAAGTGTTGCTTACATCTTAGTTTTGACCTTGGCCTTAGGAGTTCTCTTTTTTGCAATTGCATTCCGGGAACCCCCTCGGATTGGGAAGTAACTGGCAATAAGAGAATTTTTTTCCGATCCAATACTAAGTGATGAGGATTTGGGGTAATTTAACGTTCTGTACCGTCGCCAACCCAGAAAAGCTTGGATTTATTTCTGGGAGCTAGGGGTTCACTTGTTTAACTAAAACCTTAAGTTCTCATGGCTGAGTATTGGACTGTTCAAACGTTACCACCGTGCTTTGTACTCACTGATCAGAAAACTTCTGTTCGGTGAACTCTATGCTCAAAGGACGTTAATCATGCAGTGTCCAGTTTGCCAGTATACCAATAGTCGCGTACTGGAGTCGCGTTCGGCTGAATCGGGTAAAAGCATTCGGCGGCGACGAGAATGTCTCCAGTGTCAGCATCGGTTTACGACTTATGAACGGATTGAATTTGTTCCCATTACGGTGATGAAGCGGGATGGGAAACGGGAATCCTTTGATCGCTCTAAATTACTGCGGGGAATGGTTCGAGCTTGTGAAAAAACAGGACTTTCTGCTTTAGATTTAGAATCAATTATTGATGAAATTGAAGCGGAACTGCAACAACGTTCCCAACGGGAATTTCCCACCCAGGAAATTGGAGAATTAGTTTTGCAACGACTCAAATCTTTAAGTGAAGTTGCCTATGTGCGGTTTGCTTCCGTTTATCGACAATTTCAAGGGATTCGAGATTTTGCCGAAGCGTTGAATCACTTTCAGAGTGATACTGACCCTCAAAACGGGAATGAACCCACTTCAACCGAGGAAGATCCGAGTTCCCCAAGGGAGAGTTCACCGCTTGAAACCCCCCCTTCTTTGTGTTCTGCCTCCTGAGTTCCATCTCAACAGCAGAGTTATAATTTTTAATTTATCCCAATCAATCTTGAACTCTAGCCCTAACCGGATAAAACTTTGGGCAAGCTATGACCCAAAATCGATCAGTTATGGCATAATAGATATGCTCTGAACAGTTATACTATTTAAGTTAACTCCATTTACCAAATTAAACAAAAAAGTTTAACTTAGTGAACGAGGTTAAACTTAAGTCGCCGGAGGGCATTCGGAGACTCAAAACGGACGTAGAGATTGCGTAAGACCTAAACACTTAGGCATTGATCGATGAAGCGTCAACCCCATTCAGCGACCCTTGTGGCGTGGTGAAGAATCCATTCGCCTTTAGGCAGTGGAGGATGTCAACTGTTCCCCTAGGCATCAACACAGCTTACCTGAAACCCAAGGGTAAAGGTTTAGGCTGTATATTCAAGTTGATGACCTTAATTCTATAGGAGCTACTAGACTTGACGCAGTAATACTCGGTTTATCTGTTTTTAGCAGATAGTCCAGAGGCTTCGGGTGTCAAGTCAGCAGTTTTGATCGCCTAGAAATTGGCTGATCAGCCAGGATCAAAAACCTCTCTTAACTGCAAAAACAACCATTTAATAGGAGCAACTTTAGGACACAACTCGCATGATCAATCAGAAAACAAAACCAAAAGATGTGGGCTTCACCCACGAAGATTTTGCCGCCTTACTCGATAAATACGACTATCACTTTAGTCCCGGTGACGTAGTGGCGGGGACAGTTTTTAGTCTAGAGCCAAGGGGCGCTCTGATTGATATTGGTGCTAAGACCGCAGCATACATTCCACTACAAGAAATGTCAATTAATCGGGTGGAAAGTCCTGATGAAGTATTACAGTCCAATGAAACCCGCGAGTTTTTCATTCTGACCGATGAAAACGAAGATGGGCAATTAACTCTTTCCATTCGTCGCATTGAGTATATGCGGGCATGGGAGCGCGTCCGCCAACTGCAAGCGGAAGATGCTACCGTCCGTTCTCAAGTCTTTGCCACAAATCGAGGCGGCGCTTTAGTTCGCATTGAAGGATTGCGGGGCTTTATTCCCGGCTCCCATATTAGTACACGCAAACCCAAAGAAGAACTCGTTGCTGAAGAATTACCCTTAAAATTTCTAGAGGTTGATGAGGATCGCAATCGCCTCGTTCTAAGCCATCGTCGGGCTTTAGTTGAGCGGAAGATGAACCGCTTAGAAGTGGGTGAAGTGGTGACAGGAACCGTTAGAGGAATTAAACCTTACGGGGCGTTTATTGACATTGGTGGCGTGAGTGGTCTGCTCCACATCTCAGAAATTTCTCACGATCACATTGACACGCCTCATAGCGTCTTTAATGTCAATGATGAAGTCAAAGTCATGATTATTGACTTAGATGCAGATCGCGGTCGGATTTCCCTTTCGACAAAACAACTGGAACCCGAACCGGGAGCAATGGTTAAAAATCCTCAGCTTGTGTATGAGAAAGCTGAAGAAATGGCAGCCAAATTCCGGGAAAAACTCTTGGCGGCTCAACAAGGAACTGTCTCGATTGAAGTTCCCGCAGAACTGGATGAAGCAGATATTCCATCGGCTATTGATGATGAAATCCCATCGGCCATTGACGATGACATTCCAGAAGCCATCGAAGAAGACGTTGAACCTGTTGCCGAAGGAGTATAAGTTTCAACCGAACAAAAAGGAAGAGGGAATAGGGTAGAGGAAATCAAGCTTTTTCCGGTTCCCTGTTCCCTGTTTTTTTAAGAAGAGGGAATAGATTTTTTTCTGTTCCCTTTTGCTTTTTCCCGATTCGCTTTGGAGTATTAAAGGTTGGTCACTCTTCAAGTTCAGACGGTTACTTTTTCTAATATCGAAGCCGTTATCTTCGATAAAGATGGAACCTTAGAGGATTCTACTGATTTCTTGAGGAATTTAGCTCAAAAGCGATCGCGTTTAATTGATGCTCAAATTCCGGGGATTGGGGAACCTCTATTGATGGCTTTTGGCGTTCAGGGAGATAGCCTTGACCCTACTGGATTGATGGCGGTGGGAAGCCGACGAGAAAATGAAATTGCTGCAGCAGCCTATATTGCTGAAACGGGACGAGGGTGGTTAGAGTCTTTAACGATTGCCCGTCGTGCTTTTGAAGATGCAGATTATTATCTCAAGTCTACTCCCCCTTCTCCTTTGTTTGTTGGGGGTTTAGACATTCTCAAATCCCTATCCGATGCAGGGGTAAAGGTAGGGATTCTTTCGGCGGCTCCGACTGCACAAGTCCAACGTTTTGTGACACACCATCAACTCGAACCCTATATTCAATTACAAATGGGGGTCGATGACGGCCCAACAAAACCCGATCCGATTTTATTCCTGAATGCCTGTCAAGCCCTGGGAGTGCATCCTTCTGTGACTTTAATGGTGGGGGATGCTCAAGGAGATATTGATATGGCGATCGGGGCTGGGGCTGCGGGTTGTGTGGGGGTTTGTTGGAACCAATCCCACCCTAAACACCTAAATCGGGCGACGGTGGTGATCTCCCATTGGGATCAATTGAAAATTAAGAGCTTGACACTCCCAAGAGTATCTTTCGGGGATTCTTAAAACAATTTGACTTTTAACGGCGATATCAAAACGCCTCTACCAACTCGACTAGGATCTAACCCTAATTTTGCCGATACTTTTCGCAAAGATCGTAATGTTGTCTGAAAATTTATGTAAAGATTTTTGTACTTTCTTTAAGATTTGTGTGCTATAGTCAAAACATGAGCAAGTTTAAAATCATGTTCTGTTAAAGTTCATCCCCTGCTTTGAAACTCAGGATTGGTTTTTGTCCAAATTTTAGTCTGGAATTTACTTTATGCCATTTACAGTCGATTCAGCCCGTGGGATTTTTCCAAATACTTTAACTGCTGACGTAGTACCAGCTACAATCGCCCGCTTCAATCAACTTAATGCTGAAGATCAACTGGCATTAATCTGGTTTGCTTACCTTGAAATGGGTAAAACGATTACCGTTGCTGCTTTAGGCGCGGCTAATATGGAGTTTGCTCAAGGAACGATGAATCAAATTCGGCAAATGTCTTTCCAAGAACAAACACAGGTCATGTGTGATTTGGCAAACCGAACCGATACACCAATTTCACGAGCTTACGGTAGTTGGACTGCCAACATTAAGCTAGGTTTTTGGTATCAGCTTGGGGAATGGATGGCTCAAGGAATTGTCGCTCCAATTCCATCAGGATATAAGCTATCAGCTAATGCAACTTCTGTACTGCAAGCAATTCAAGCACTAGAATCAGGTCAACAAATCACTGTTTTACGCAATTGCGTTGTTGACATGGGATTTGATACAAGTAAGCTTGATAGTTTTCAGAGAGTTTCTGAACCTGTGGTTGTTCCTAAAGATATGGCACAACGGACTCAAGTTACTATCGAAGGCGTTGATAATCCCACGGTTCTCAACTACATGAATAACATGAACGCCAACGACTTTGAGGTGCTGATTGAGTTATTCACCCCCGATGGCGCGCTTCAACCTCCTTTTCAGAAACCCATTGTGGGGAAAGATGCTGTTCTTCGATTTTTCCGAGAAGAGTGTAATCATCTCAAGTTGATTCCAGAGCGAGGCGTAACAGAACCCGCAGAGGGTGGTTATACCCAAATCAAAGTAACTGGTAAAGTGCAAACTCCTTGGTTTGGTGCTGGTGTGGGCATGAATATGGCTTGGAGATTTTTGCTAAGTCCTGAAAATAAAATTTTCTTTGTTGCAATTGACTTGTTAGCATCACCTAAAGAGTTGTTAAATTTAGTTCGTTAATTAATAAACGAATCTAATTTAATATAGCAACGGGTTTAAACCCGTTGCCACACAGACAAAACCCTGATTGTGTAGGTTTTTTTAGGGTCTATTTTTAATAAATAAGTAGGTAGGCTCTATAAAATGCCACTATGTAAACGATTGTAAACCGCTCTAACGCTCTGTAATGGTTGATCGAGGCTTCTTTACATATTGTTACATGGTATAGCTTAATCCTGCCTACCTACTTAGTATATTTTAACTTGTGGTTTAAAGGGGAAGATAATAAATAGTTTTTATTTTCCCTGTTGGTGAGATTTAACAAACATAACCCTAATTATGGTTGTGTAAGTTCTGATTAATAAACCTTTTAACTTTAGTAATGATGCAAGTCAATGAAATTGAATGGTCTGAGGCAGAAAAAGAAGTAGCCAAAGCTGCCTTTGATACAGCTTATCAACGAGAAATAAAGGCTTTGATAGACGAAGTTCGTAAACAATCAAGTGCGATTGTAGAAATTGATGATATCTGGCGTTTGCACGACTTTTTAAGTGCTAGAAGACACAATATAGATGGCAAATATGATTATGAATATTCAGGACTAATTTTTATTTTTGCCAGTTTGGTTAAAGAGGGTTGGCTACATCTTAATGAACTAGATGGACTCAACACAAATAAGCTGACTAAGATAGCCGCTATTGCCCGTATTTGATACTCTCCGCGAATATCGCGACGGGGATTCTTAAAACAATTTGAGTTTTAACATTGACAATCTGGCTACCAAATCCGCCCTCCACTCGGCTAAAGGGCGGGGCTTTAAACCCATAATTTTCGTTAAATTGGGAATAACCCCTGTATAATTGCTGATCGTCGCAACTTTCTATAATATAATCCGTCTGATCGGTGAAAATGAGAATTAAGAGATGATGCTGTAGTAGTGTAATGTCAATCCGGTTCTACTGAATCAATCTCATTCGAAGATAAGGAGGAATAGATTATTGTCTCGCCGTTACCTGTTTACTTCTGAATCCGTTACTGAAGGTCATCCCGATAAAATCTGCGATCAAATCTCCGATACGATTTTAGATGCCTTATTAGCCCATGATCCTAAAAGCCGCGTTGCTGCTGAAGTAGTGGTCAATACCGGCTTAGTGCTGATTACGGGTGAAATTACGACGACTGCCCATATCAACTATATTGATGTAGCTCGAAAAAAAATTGCGGAGATCGGGTATGTTGATGCCAACAATGGTTTTTCAGCCGATAGCTGCTCTGTTCTGATTGCCTTAGATAAACAATCTCCTGATATTGCCCAAGGGGTAAACCAAGCTCAAGAAGCAAGAGAACTGTTAAGTGATGAACAACTTGATGCGATCGGTGCCGGAGATCAAGGCATTATGTTTGGTTTTGCTTGTAATGAAACCCCAGAACTGATGCCATTACCCATTAGTTTAGCTCATCGAATTGCTCGACAATTGGCAACGGTGCGGAAAAATGGCAAATTGCCTTATTTACGTCCCGATGGTAAAACCCAAGTCACTATCCTGTATGAAGATGATCGTCCCGTTGGCATTGATACGATTTTAATCTCCACCCAACATACAGCGACCATTGGAGACATTACCGATGAGGCTGAAGTACAAAACAAAATTAAAGAAGATTTGTGGTTAGCGGTTGTCCAACCCGTATTTGATGATATTGCGGTAAAACCTGATAACCAAACTCGCTTTTTAGTCAACCCAACGGGTAAATTTGTGATTGGTGGCCCTCAAGGGGACTCTGGTTTAACCGGTCGCAAAATTATTGTGGATACCTATGGCGGCTATTCCCGTCATGGTGGCGGTGCATTTTCCGGTAAAGATCCCACAAAAGTAGACCGCAGTGCGGCTTATGCTTGCCGTTATGTGGCTAAAAATATTGTGGCGGCGGGATTAGCAGAGAAGTGTGAAGTGCAATTAAGCTATGCAATTGGGGTAGCTCGACCCGTCAGCGTGTTTATTGAAACCTTTGGAACTGCGAAGGTGGATGAAAACAAACTGTTGGAAGTTGTACAAGCAAACTTTGAATTGCGTCCGGCGGGAATGATTCAAGCGTTTAATTTACAAAAATTACCCGCAGAACGTGGCGGTCGTTTCTTCCAAGATGTGGCTGCCTATGGTCATTTAGGTCGAACAGACTTAGATTTACCTTGGGAGAAGACGGATAAAGTACAGTTACTCAAAGAAGCCTTACTGCAACCAACTGCTATGGTCGGTTAGTTACGGCTGTATTCTTTTCGACTGAAGTGAATCGTTCAGATAGTGATTGTTAAGTTTGCAAAAAAATAGAGATCTCTTTGTGATCAGATCAACCTTCACGGATTTAGAACTCGATTGAAATTCTTGACTTTGCTGTCTTCCTAACCCTTCAGTTGAACCTGGAGGGTTTTTTACATCTTTTATTTAATTAGTAGTAACACTAACACAGCCATGTCACAATTGTAGTTAAGGGGTTATACCCTGGAAGGAGATTGTATTCTGACCAACCCCTATTATGTTCTAAAACTTGGCAATTTAAGGATTGAGGTTGACAAGATGAACCAGGTAACTATTCTTTAGTCAAAGGTAACTGGGAGGGAAAAGGAGTATAGGCTAATGCCATCTGAAGATTTAAAATCCACTGCAACATACCAAGACACTCACAGAGTTGGAGCGCATTCTTTAAAGGGTTATATCGATAAATATAATCCTTTTCGACACCAGAAGCAGTCAGAGCATCGCTGGTTTATTTATCAAAAAATTAGTTATGGCTATTTTTTAGCCATTTCTATTGGTTTTATGGGTTCAATTACAGGATTATTGTTGGCGGATGTTTACCAAAAACAGACTTATCATCAATTATCGGATGCTCATCAACAAGTAGAATTATTCAGTAACTTTAATACAACGGTTCTCAAGATCCAATTGCAGAGTTATCACTTAATCTCTTCAGCAGATAACCCTAAAACTTGGAATCATGACCAAAAAAGTATCCATCAAAATCTAGCTGAAATAGAACAGCTTGTTGTTCAAATTGAAAAGTTTATTGATCAAGAACCCAGTTGGTCAGTGGCTACACCCCTAGAAATAAAATCCTTCTTTAAAACCTATAAGAACAGTTTAAAAACCTATATTAAAACGATTGAAACTTTAAAATCTATTTTACCGACCTTATCCCCGGACTCTAAAAGCAAGGCGATTTATCAGTCCTTGAACTCTCTCTCTAATGAACAAACCATTCAAACCTTAGAAAAGCTGAATAATCAATTGACAGACTGGTTAAAAAAAGCTCAAATCCAAGAAGATAGGAGCGAACTTGTGCTCAAAAAAGCTCGAAAGCTAGAAAATTTAATTATTATTATTAGTGCTGTGTTATCGGTTTTAATTTCTATTATTACAGCTATTAAAACGACCCGTTCTATTACTCAACCCTTAAGTGTGACCCAGCAAGTGGCAGAACAAGTTGCACAGGAGTCTAATTATCAACTTCGGGTTCCTTTCCAGACGAATATTGATGAAATCTATTCTTTAGCTCATTCAGTCAACTACTTAATTGAACAAGTTGATCAACGAACTCAGCAGTTAGAACAAGCGAAAGATTCAGCAGAATCTGCCAACATCGCTAAAAGCCAATTTTTAGCTAATATGAGTCATGAATTAAGAACACCTTTAAATGCTATTTTAGGCTACAGCGAAATGCTGAGTGAAGATGCGAAAGATTTAGGTCATGAGGAATTTATTAGTGATTTAGATATGATCAATACCGCCGGGAAACATTTATTATCATTAATTAATGATATTTTAGATTTATCTAAAATTGAGGCCGGACGCATGGAACTTCATTTAGAAAATTTTGATTTAAAAGAATTAATTGAAAGCGTTGTTGCAACTGTTAAACCTTTAGTTAGTCAAAATGGAAATATTTTAACGCTGAATTATGATCCGACTATAACGATTATTTATGCGGATTCAACCAAAGTGAAACAAATTTTATTAAACTTACTGAGTAATGCGGCTAAATTTACACAGCACGGTGAAATTATACTAACAGTGAATCGTGAACTTCTGACTCCTTCCTCTAATGATTTCAATTCTGAAAATGAGGATTTATCGGATAATCCTTTACCGTATTATCGAATTAATTTTTGTGTTCAAGATTCAGGAATTGGGATTCCCGAAGAACAGCAAAAATATGTTTTTGAAGCCTTTATTCAAGGGGATAATTCAACGTCGAGTAAATATGGCGGCACAGGATTAGGTTTAGCGATTAGTCGCCATTTTTGTCAAATGATGGGAGGCGATTTAAAATTAGTTCAAAGTCAAGTGAGTAAGGGAAGTATTTTTAAGGCGAGTTTACAATCTTTAATTACACCCTATAGTCAGGTTGCTAAAATAAATTCAGAAGATTACAAAGAAGAAAATGGAAAAACTTGTAATCTTTAACAGAATTTATGGATTTTAGTATAAATAACGGGAGAAATGTTACAAAGCTATCCTCTTGTCTTAACACAATTATTAATGGCTTATCACCTGATTAAAGCTACCCAATTAGTTTAATTCAATAAGCATTTTTTACAGAGTTAAAGTTTCAGATAGATAGCTCTATTTGTGATATAATCAACAACAAGTGTAATCTAGGTTTTGGGAGTAAAAATTACCCCATGATTACTCATCCCACTCAAGAATATTTCCCAAAGTAATTGCATATTTATCTGCATCCCAAAGACTCACGAGTTGAAACTCCTGTTGTGGTATTAATGCCACTGGCAACCTGACATAATTGTCGAATCTGTTCTCGATCTAATAAAGCATCAGTAAAATCAGCCCCTATGATTTTTGTATGATGAAAGGTTGACCCGAAAAATAAGGCTTCAACTAACACAGCATCACTTAAATCTGCTTCTGTAAAATCAGCTTGATCTAACATAGCATAGGTTAAGTTTGCTTGTTTTAAGCTGGCTTTTGTTAGAATCCCTTTACTAAAAATAGCTCCTTCTAAATCAGAATGATCAAATTTGGCTAACTCCATATTAGAATTCGCAAATTCAGCCGCAGGTAAAGACTGATTAGAAAAATCCCGTCCTTGTAATAAACTATGACTGAAAAACAGATGGGATGGATTTTTTGCAGCCCAGGAGGGAAGCGGTAAAGCCAACAGCACGACAACGACTGTTAAAATGATATATTGCCAAAGTCTAATCATCTATTGATTACTCCACTTTAGGATCAACTGATTTATACTTATGTTAGCTTCTCAAATGCCTAATTTTGCCATTACCATGTAAAATTAGCTATCTCTCAGAAGTTTCCTTGAGGATCTCAAATTCCTCAAAAGAACCGCCATTTGAATTTTTATTCCTAGGAAACATCCATGCTAAATTTTTTTCTAACTTGGCTAATCTCTGCAATTTCACTTGGAATAACGGCTTATATTGTTCCGGGTTTTACCATTAACAGTTGGCAAGCTGCTGCCGTTGGAGTGGTTGTAATGGCTTTAGTGAATGCCATTATTAAACCCATTATTACGATCTTTACCCTTCCTTTAACCATTCTAACGTTAGGTTTATTTTTATTCGTCGTCAATGCTATTTCTATTTCGTTAGTTGCTTATTTCACCCCCGGATTTTCAATTTCTAGCTTCTGGGCAGCATTATTGGGTTCAATCGTTCTTTCTTTGGTTTCTAGTTTATTCAATCAAATTTTAGGAAAATCTACTAATCAATTAGATTAAACCTAAATTATTAAAAAATCAATCAGTAAATCTGAACCCTATCTGCAAAAGATGGGGAGAAATGTTTTAATGAGTCGAAAAAAATGACCCTAATAGAAGATTATTTCAGAGTTCGTTCAATGACCCCGGATGATCTAAAATTAGCCTTAAGTTGGGCAGCTTCTGAAGGATGGAATCCGGGTATTGATGATGTTGATAATTTTTATAGTGCTGATCCAGGTGGATTTTTAATTGGGGAATTAAACGGTCAACCCATTAGTTGTATTTCTGTTGTCCGATATCATAGCAATTTTAACTTTATTGGCCTTTATATTGTTAAACCGGAATATCGTAAGCAAGGATATGGTTTGAAAACTTGGCAGGAAGCTTTTAAGTTAATTCCGGGTCAAAATGCAGCGTTAGATGCTGTTTTGGAACAAGTTAAAACTTATCAAAAATTTGGCTTTAAACCGTTTCATTCTCATCTGCGTTATCAAGGGATAATTTCAGGAACAATGGCTAATGATTTAGTAGATTTAAAAACGATTAATTTTGCTCAACTGTGTAATTATGATCGTCAATATTTTCCCGGTGATCGTCCTAATTTTCTCTCTCACTGGATTAATCAACCCCATGGACAAGGTTATGGGATTTTAAATGGGGAGAATTTAGTCGGTTATGGAGTGATTAGAAAAGCAACAGATGGATATAAAATTGCTCCTTTATTTGCTGAAAATGAAGAGATAGCAGAAAAGCTGTTTCTGGCTTTAGCTTGTTATGCCCAGGGAGATTCGATTTATATTGATGTTCCGAATATTAATAATCCAGGAATTTCTTTAGTTGAACGTTATCAAATGCAATCCATGTTTGAATGTGTTAGAATGTATACTGGAGAGCAACCGAATATCAATTGGACAAATATTTTTGGAGTTACCAGTTTGGAATTAGGTTAAGGTTTAAAAGAATAAAAGTTGAAATTTTAAAGAATAGAAAAGGTCGGATGTCTGATTCGACTGCATTTATGTCATGCTTGATATAATTACTGATAACTGATAACTGATAACTGATTATGACAGTTACAACCCAACAATTAAGTCAATGGAAACAGCAGGGACGACGCATTACAGTATTGACAGCCTATGAATATGCGATCGCTCAACTCCTCGATCAAGCCGGAATTGATATTATTTTAGTGGGAGATTCTCTGGCAATGGTTGGGTTAGGATATGACACCACTTTACCCCTAACCTTAGATGAAATTATTCATCATGCTAAAGCTGTGCGACGAGGCGTGAAACAAGCTTTATTAGTTGTTGATTTGCCCTTTTTAACTTATCAAGAAAGTCCTCAACAAGCCATTCATTCAGCCGGACGAATTCTCAAAGAAACAGGTGCTCAAGGTGTTAAACTGGAGGGGGGATATCCAGCAATGGCAGAAACAGTTAGTCAGTTAGTCCAAGTTGGAATTCCAGTCATGGGTCATGTGGGTTTAACCCCCCAGTCCGTTCATCAATTTGGGGGTTATCGCAAACAAGGCAAAACTTCCGATGCAGCAGAACGCATTCTTTCAGAAGCGATCGCGTTAGAGCAAGCTGGAGCCTTTACAATTGTGTTAGAACATATCCCTTCAGATTTAGCCCAAAAAATTACCCAGCAATTAACCATACCCACCATTGGTATTGGGGCGGGGGCTAATTGTGATGGTCAAGTATTAGTCACCTCGGATATTTTGGGATTATCGTCCTGGCAACCCCCCTTTGCCAAAACCTACGCCAATTTACAACAAACGATTACCCAAGCCGTTCAACAGTTCTGTACGGAAGTGCGGGAGGGGAGTTTTCCTCCTGGGCATTAACTGTTTGCGTAGAGACGTTCTCTCAAACATCTCTACTCAGCAAAGGATCTAGCCTTCGCCCCCTTCACCACCTTCAGGAGAAGCAGAGGGGCTAGGTGAAGTTTCTGGGCTAGAAGTTGCTTCTGGGCTAGGTGAAGTTTCTGGACTAGAAGTTGCTTCTGGACTAGAAGTTGCTTCCGGGCTGGGTGAAGTGGCAGGGTTCGGTGAAGTGACAGGGCTGGGTGAAGTGACAGGGCTGGGTGAAGTGGCAGGGCTAGAAGTCGCTTCTGGGGCGGGTGAAGTCGCTGGGGTACCCCCTTCTTGAGTGGCTGGGGCACAAGCCCCTAAAGTAGCAGCTAAACCGACTGTGAGAAATAACTGAATTGTTTTGGATTGCATTTTGACACTCCTTGACTACACCAATGAAAATTAAGGTAAGATTAAGCCGTCTTTCAATATACCGTCAAGCTGACAAATTTGCACATTGTCAAGCTGGTTTCATAGAAACTCGCCGAAAAACAGAGGTGCAAACAGCTATCGATTATCTAATGTTGCACTTTTATCTCCTATGCTGTTCTCGATTGATGATATTTTGACATCAGAGGAATTAAAATTTTTTATTGATCATCTCACTCAAGCTACGTTTGTTGATGGCAAAACAACCGCAGGTTGGCACGCCAAACTCGTTAAGAACAATCAACAGCTTGATAAGAAAACACCGGAAGCTCAAGCTTTGCGGGAACAAGTGCAGTCTATTCTCAAAAAAAATGCCTTATTTCAAAGTGCGGTTTTACCTAAAATTGTTCACTCGATTTTAGCCAGCCGCTACGAAGATGGAATGTCCTATGGAACCCATACAGATAATGCGTTGATGGGAGATCAAGAATTTTGGCGTGTGGATGTTTCGTTTACGTTATTTTTAAGTGATCCTGAAACCTACACAGGCGGAGAATTAGTGATTGAAAATAGTGATGAAGAACGTAGCTATAAATTGAAAGCGGGTTCAATGATTGTTTATCCATCAACAACCTTACACCGAGTTGAACCTGTTAGTCAAGGGGTAAGATTAGCCATTGTGGGATGGGTTCAAAGTTTAGTTCGTGACCCTGCAAATCGAGAAATTTTATTTGATTTAGATACCACTCGCCGTTCTATTTTTGCTAAGGAAGGGAAAACCATTGAGTTTGATTTGGTGTCTAAAACCTATACAAATTTATTGAGAAGATGGGCAGAATAAAATTAAGGTTAAGGGGTTTGATGATTCGCTCTCACCGGAAGCCCTTCAGGGCTTACTAAGCGGTTAAGTTTCCGAATCTCCTAATTCTAAATCTAAGGATAACTGTTCAATAGCAGGATCTAAAGGGTTTTCTTCTCGCTTAGAAACATAATCAACCAGTTTAACCCAGTCAATTTGATTGTCTTTCATGAAATTTTGCATAAACTCTTGCGTCATTTGATTAATTTTACTGGAATAGATGGTTTTAAAACTTTCATCTTTTTTTTGAGCTTCTATATCAATCGGGACAATCATTTGTTGATATAGGTTATCATCCTCTGCAATAAAATTCCAAAAATCTTGACCTGCATATTTATAGTAGGTTTTATCTGGATCTTGATCGGTTTTTAAAGGATTTTTGTCTTTTCCATAGATGCAGCCATTAACTGCAATAATATCACAAGTTTTTCCTTCTTCTCTTAGTCTATTTTTGGCTTTCTTAAAGTTATCTTTCATGCGATTAATTTGATCAGAGTTACCCCAGTTAATTCCTGACTTAATTCCCACAATATAATAATTTCTTCCTCGTTCAAATTCTAAATCAACACTATTCAACGTTGACTTAAATCCCCCATAAAGAGTTTCTGAGATATAAATAGCAAAGCTTTCTAATAAATGACCAAAAATTGTTTCTTCTTGAGAAGAAAGAAAAGCATCAACTATACTTTTAACAAAATCACCTGCAAGTTCAATATTCTTGGCTTTGAATAAGTAAGGATTTTTCCGTTTAAGAATATCTTTCAGTTTAAGGTTATTCAATTTTTCAAATCGTTTATTATAAAAAGGAGACAAAACATGATTAATCAGATAGTCATTATAAATTTGATAATTTTTTTGAGTTATCGTTGAATTTGTGATATTAGAATTAATAGAATCGGTTGAGATAGTTTCGATAACTGAGTCTTGATTTTGAACATTAAATACTGTTTTATCAAGATTCGATAAGGCAAGATTACAATAGTCTTCTTTGATTTCAATCCCTAAATAATTTCTTCCCAACTCTTTAGCTGCGATACAAGTTGTTCCTGAACCGACAAAGGGGTCTAATACCAGATCATTCGGTTCAGTAAATAATTTAATAAACCACGACGGCAAAGACTTTGGGAAGGCAGCACTATGATTTTTATTACCACATTCCGTCGCTAAATGCAACACATTTGCCGGATAAACCATTGTTCGTCCTACCCAATTCGAGACATTTTTTCCAAACCCACTCTCAACTTTAGAGTTATCTCGAATTTGATCAACTTCACTTAAATTTTTAAGGCGATTTTTAGCCCAATCTCCCATAGGAACCATAACTTGTTCTTGATACATTTTAAACTTTTTTTGTTGATTAAATTGTAAACATCGTTCCCACGCATCTCGAAATCGATTCGGCCATTTTCCAGGATAGCTATTTTTCTTATGCCAAATATATTCTTCTGTCCATAACCAACCTTGTTTTTGCAGTTCTAAAATAAGTTTAATAACGTAATTATGTCGTTCCCCATTAACAACTTTTTCTTTAATATTTAAAATAAATGTACCATTGAATTTTAAGACTCTCTTGATTTCCGCAGAAATCGGCAAAAACCAATTAACATATTCTTCGGGATGAATTCCGCCATAGGTTTTAGAACGACTATCCGCATAGGGTGGGGATGTAATCACTAAATCAACCTGATGATCAGGTATCTGCTTTAATACATTTAAGCAATTACCCAAAATAATTTGATTATTCCAGTTAATGAGAGTTTCTTGACTCTTCAATTCTAATTTAGAATACCCAGAATCTCCCCCTATAACCTTAAAGGGTTGTAAATGATATTGAGGTTGAACTGAGTCTTCCATTTGTCTTTTAATTTTATTGATGATCTATTTTGTCGTGTGGCATGGAAATAAATCCACCGTTCTAATTTACCAGAATTGATTACGTTTGAACACTAAACCCAAAAATTCCAGCTAAACTGCCATGATGAGTTAAACCAACTGCAAACCGGGGGAAAACACATCCCTGATCTCCCATATTTTCGGGAAATTCATCCTCATTATATTGACCTTGATAGAATACGTTATAGTCCCCAATACGAACAAATGCCGTATCTTTAAAAGCATCTTGAGTTTGAAACCAAGCCATCATTTCTCGCCAAGGTTGTAAATACTCTTCCTCTTCACTACCATCTGCATCTTCTAAGACTTCTGACCACCAGATTCCTGCTTCTTCTAAAGGTTCAACGGTTATTATTGCAGGGGGAAAAATTGTCCCAGCAAATTTTGAGCGAATCAATTCGATATCTATTTTTTCAGGAATTGGATCATCAATATTAGCAACAATATAGAAGGGTTGAAAGGGGGTAGAAGATTCTGAACCCATCCCCACATCAATATCTCCCATAATTTGGCAAACTTGATCTGCTAATTGTTGACATAATTCTAACTCTTTGGGGTCAACATTATGATCAACAATTTCACCTTGTTTGGCAATCACACCACTGCCATAAACAACGGTTTTTTTAGAAATTATATTATTTGTCCATTCACTATTTCCCTCATCAATCCCATAGTCAGCGATACATTCTGCCAAAACGGCTAACCGTTGGGGGTCGGGAGTAAAATCTTTCAAGGTTAATTGACTCATGGGTAATCTATAGCAATTCTATTTGAGTTGTATCCAAAATCTGGGTTCAAAAGGGAACAGGGAACAGGGATAATACTTCTGGCTGTTTCATGTCAGTTAGAAATTATTATAACCTCCGTCTCGAAGGCGCGGATTACTATATTCTATCCTAATATTAAATTTATTCCTTTTATTTTAATCTAAAACTTATTATTTTAATAAATCTTCAATTAAATCAAGTAAATTATCGTCAATTTCTAACGGTGAAATTAAATAAAATTCAACAGTGGGGTATTCTTGATAAAACTGTTGAAGGGATTGGGCGATCGCATCAGTTATACCACCGGAAAACATAAAATAAGAAATAATTCCAATTCGGTGAACTCCCGATAAAATTAAGGCTTTAATTTGAGTTTCAAAATGTAAAGAAACTGACCAATAGGCGGGAATTGCCTTGATTTGAGTTGCTAATTGTTCAATGGGTTGATTTCCCCCTGGATGGCGACTGCCATGAGCGATTAAAATCCAATGCTCGATCTCAACCATTGCCATTTTTGTTGCGATTAAAGCCGCTAAACGATTGATTTTAGACCCAAAATAAGGTAATAAATTAAGTTGAATTTCTGATCCAAGTTGTTCGTGGGCGATCGCAATTTCTGCGGGTAAATCAGCGTTAACATGAACGCCTGACGAGAGAAATAACGGTAAAATTTGGACTTGAGAATATCCCCAAGATTGACTTAACTGGGCAAACTCTTGAATCTGTTGATGAAGGGGAAGGAGTGCTAATTCTAATGTGGCAGTTCCAACTATAGGAAAGCCTGAACGTTCCCCTAAGCGTTTTGCCAATAGATTTAAAGCTTGTTGGGGACGAGGATCTCGGCTACCGTGAGCAACCAGCAAAGATGGGGATAGCAAGGGTTGGGATTAATCCTGAACGTAAAGTTAACGACTGATATTGTATCGAAAATTGCTCAATTTCAGGATCTATCTATAAAAAGGAAAAATGGGTAACGGAAACTCTATTTATGAAAATTTTTTATGAAAACAGGTAGCTGATCAACTAAAGATCCACTAGCTTCACCCACCCCCGGCGAACATTGTACAGTAATCGGTTAATAATCACCTTTTCATTATCGGTCAAACTTTCACCTAAAATGGCGGAACGCAAGTGTTGGCGATCACTGCGAGTCACGACACTAGAAAACATAATTTGACCAAAAAGTTCTTCAAGGGGTACTGGACGATATGCCATCATAAATCACCTTTCCTTGGGATACGTTACTCAGAGGTTGATCAAAGTCCATGGTTTGTCTGGATTAATTATGAACTTTTTCTTCTCAATATTAAGTGACTCAACGCTTTGTAAATTTGTGATTAACTTGGATAAGTTTTGTGATTTAGATCAACTGTGTTGCCAAACTATCCAGCCTCGTCCAACCCCTGATAACTAATAACTGATAACTAATAACTAATAACTAATAACTAATAACTGATAACTGATAACTGATAACTGACTACCTAAAGGCATTTTTCCAAGGTGGCGACAACGGACTGGGAGAGACTGGGTAAATCATAACCGCCTTCTAGTCCAAACAGAATGCGGGGAGTGAGTTGTAAACAATATTCAGTAAACAGTCCGTAGTCTTCTGGTTGTAGAGAAATACTGGCTAAGGGATCATCCTGGTTGGCATCATATCCCGCACTCACAATCAGCAAATCCGGCTGTACCTGTTGTAAAAAGGGCAAGATATAATGTTGAAAGGCGGGTTTGTAGAGATCAATGGTGCTACCCGGAGACAGGGGAAGATTCAGCACATTGTTGTGAGAGCCACGTTCTTCCGCATATCCCGTCCCCGGATAACAGGGGGATTGATGTAACGAACAGTAAGCGATCCGAGGATCATCTTCCACTAACGCTTGGGTTCCATTGCCATGATGCACATCCCAATCTAAGATAGCGACTTTCTCAATCCCCGGTTGTTCTAAGCCATAATAAGCCGCGATCGCTGCGTTAGAAAATAAGCAAAATCCCATCCCTCGATCAGCTTCGGCATGATGTCCGGGGGGACGCGCTAAAACAAAAGCCGGATGTCCCGTTGTCAAGACTTGATCCACCCCATCCAACCAGGCACTCACCGCCAACAGTGCCACATCATAACTTTCAGCCGACATGGGGGTATCTCCATCCAAATAACCCCCCCCCTGATCGGCGATCGCTTTGACTCGTTGAATATGGGAAGAGGTATGTACCGTTTCCAATAACCTCATCAACGGTTGCAGCCGATCCATCACCGGAGTGGGTAGTTTCCAGTCTAACTTTTCGGCCCAAGATACCGATTTCAAGGCATTTACTATCGCTGTTAACCGTTCTGGCCGTTCTGGATGGAATAATCCGGTCTTATGGTTGAGGAATTCGTCAGAATAAATAACTGTTAGCATTTGTCAAGAGTTTATTGTCAATTTTAATCCCAGATTTCACCCCCAAGAAGAAGGCAAATTATGGTATAATTTTAAGCATTAGTCACTGATTTTAGAGCCTATACCGAAGATGATTTTATTTCTCCTAATATTTTCGGTTAAAGGTGACTAATTTTAAATTGTAATGGAGTTTTTGAAGGTATGAGTACCTCTGAGTCGAGAATTATCCCGACGGATCTGAGAAATGAAATGCAGCAATCTTACCTCGAATACGCCATGAGCGTAATTGTAGGGCGGGCGCTGCCAGATGCGCGGGATGGTTTGAAACCCGTTCATCGACGGATTTTATACGCCATGAACGAACTGGGCTTAACCCCTGATCGACCCTTCCGTAAATGCGCCCGTGTGGTGGGGGAGGTACTCGGTAAATATCACCCTCATGGGGATGTCGCCGTTTATGATGCCTTAGTGCGGATGGCGCAGGATTTTTCCATGCGATCGCCGTTAATTAACGGTCATGGGAACTTCGGATCAGTTGATAACGATCCCCCGGCTGCCATGCGGTACACCGAATGTCGTTTGCAAGCCTTAACGACTGATTCCCTCCTACGAGATATTGACGCAGAAACCGTTGAATTTGGCGATAACTTCGATGGTTCTCAACAAGAACCGTTAGTTTTACCCGCACGAATTCCCCAATTATTATTAAATGGATCGTCAGGAATTGCGGTGGGAATGGCAACCAATATTCCCCCACACAATTTAGGGGAATTAGTTGATGGTTTAGTAGCATTAATTCATAATCCTGAGATTACCATTGCTGAATTAATGCGTCATATTCCGGGGCCAGATTTTCCCACGGGGGCGCAAATTTTAGGGACATCGGGAATTAAAGAAGCCTATACCGATGGTCGGGGTTCGATTACCATGCGTGGGGTTGCTACCATTGAAACCATCGAACATCGCGGACGACCCGATCGAGATGCGATTATTATTACGCAACTGCCTTATCAAACCAATAAAGCAGCAATGATTGAACGGATTGCAGAAATGGTCAATGATAAGAAATTAGAGGGAATTTCTGATATCCGGGATGAAAGCGATCGCGATGGAATGCGAATCGTGATTGAACTCAAACGAGATGCTTATGCCCGTGTAGTTCTCAATAACCTCTACAAACAAACGCCCTTACAAACCAATTTTGGGGCTAATATGTTGGCGTTAGTTAATAGTCGCCCGGAAATTCTTAACCTCAAACGATTTTTAGAAGTATTCCTACAATTCCGGGAACAAACGATTCGCAGACGCACGGAATATGAACTCAGGAAAGCCCAAGAACGAGATCATCTTTTACAGGGATTATTAATTGCTTTAGACAATTTAGATGCCATTATTGCCTTAATTCGTCACGCGGCTGATATTCCCATCGCCAAGCAAGAATTAATGACCAACTATGGTTTATCTGAACAACAAGCCGATGCAATTTTACAAATGCAATTGCGACGGTTAACCGCTTTAGAAGCTCAAAAAATTGACCAAGAACACCAAGAACTGCAAATTAAAATTGCTGATTTGTACGATATTTTAGCGCGAAGAGAACGAATCTTAGAAATTGTTGAACAGGAAGCCCTAGAACTGAAACAAAAGTTCAATACCCCTCGGCGGACTGTGATTGAACATACTGAAGGGGAGTTAGATGAAACCGATTTAATTGCCAATGAAAAAGCCTTAATTCTGTTAACAGAACAAGGTTATATGAAACGAATGCCTGTAAATACGTTTACCGCCCAAAGTCGAGCAACAAAAGGTAAACAAGGCACAAAAATGAAAGAAGATGATGAAGTTCAACACTTTATCACTTGTTGCGATCATGATACTGTCTTATTCTTTAGCGAACGGGGTGTTGTTTATAGTATCAAAGCGTATCAAATCCCCGTTGCTTCCCGCACCGCGCGAGGAGTTCCCATCGTTCAAATGTTACCCATTCCCAAGGAAGAACGAATTACATCCATTGTTCACGTTAGCGAATTTAGCGATGATGAATACTTGGTGATGTTAACCAAAGGAGGTTTTATTAAGAAAACCCAATTATCCGCCTTTAGTAATATTCGGACTAATGGTTTAATTGCCATTTCCTTAGAAGAAGGAGATGAATTACGCTGGGTAAGACGGGCAAAAGTTGAAGATGGAATTATTATTGGTTCCCGTTATGGCATGGCAATTCATTTTAAAGCCAATGATAAACAATTGCGACCGTTAGGACGGGCAACCCGAGGCGTTAAAGCCATGAAATTGAAAGGAGATGATAGCTTAATTAGCATGGATATTTTGCCCAGTGCGATTATTTCTAATTTGGCGGAAGCCGAAGGTGAAGAACCAGAAACCGATGAAGAATTAACGGCAATAGCAACAGAAACCACCGAGGAAAATGAAACCGAAACCGAAGTTGTAACGGAGGGAACTGCTCAAGGATTATCCGTTTTAGTCATCACCGCTAGTGGTTATGGAAAAAGGGTTCCAGTGTCTCAATTCCGCTTACAAAATCGGGCAGGGAAAGGCATTATTGCCACTAAGTTTAAACCCCATGCCAAAAAAGATGAAGTTGTCGCCTTAAAAGTCGTCGATGAAACTGAGGAGTTAATGCTAATTAGTAGTCGCGGAATTATTATTCGTCAAGTGGTGAATGCCATTCCCCTTCAGTCTCGCAGTGCTACAGGGGTTCGAGTTCAGCGCTTATACGAAGAAGATTCAATTGCGGCGGTTGCCATTGTTCCAGCCTCTGGAGAAGATGCGGAAGCGACATCCACTGCTGAAGAATCTGGAGAAGAAGAGTAAATCGGGTTGATTTTTACCCGGAATTACCCCCCTAAGCCCCTAGAGACGTGCCAATAGCAAGTGCGGCATGGCTTCGCCCAGGCGCGTCTCTACAGTAGACAAATGCAGAGCAAACATTTAAGGATTTCATATTAAAAGTATTTTTGAGGTGTTCACGCTTCACGACAATTTGTTATGAACAGACGGGAAATTATTCAACGTTTATTATTAACAGCAATAGGTGGGGTTTTAATGGGGTTAGCCACAGAACCTTGGGGGCTTTGGGGGTTCGCTTGGGTGGCATTAGTTCCCCTTTGGGTCAATTGTCTTACTATTGCTAAAATCCCCGCAGAGACGCGCTCTGTCTCGCCTCTACAGATGTTAAACGGGTTAAAACTTCCGTTAATATTCGCGTTAATTTGGGGAATTGGTTATTACGGAATTGCTTTATTTTGGATTACTGGAATTCACCCCATGACTTGGTTAGGAATTCCTGGGTTAGCGAGTTTAGCAATTGCTTTATTTTGTTGGAGTTTTATTACCCTTTGGGGAACAGCTTTAGTGATGGTTTGGACAGGATTATTTTTAATTTTATCTGCTGTAGAGACGCGCCATGGTGCATCTCTACATTCGGCAATTTTCCTGGCTTTAACACGGGTTTTAATTGGAACAGCCTTATGGTGTGGATTAGAATCTTTGTGGAGTTCCGGGGCGTTATGGTGGTCTTCGTTATCTTATACTCAAAGTTTCGGAAATTTAATCATTTTACATTTAGGTCAAATTTCTGGCCCCACAACAGTTACAGCTATTTTGTTAATCGTGAATGGATTAATCGCAGAAGGATTAATATTTGATCAGAATCAAAAAACCGTTAAATTATTAATTTTAGCGTTAATATTTTTTATCAGTTCTCATATTTTGGGGTTAATATTATATAGTCGCCCTTTGAATAATAACCCCGAACAAGCTTTAAAAGTGGGAATTATTCAAGGCAATATTCCCAATGAAATTAAATTAAATCCGGTAGGCTTTTTGCAAGCTTTACAAGGTTATACCACTGGATATATTACCTTAGCGAATCAAGGCGTAGACCTTGTATTAACCCCCGAAACAGCCCTACCTTTTTTTTGGACTGACCCCATTCAGCGACACAATAGTTCTTTTTATCAAGCCATTTTAAAGGAAAAAGTTCCGGCTTTAGTTGGCAGTTTTGCTTTAAAAGAAGAAGGATATACCAATAGTTTATTTTCGATTAATCAGGACGGAAAAATTATCAGCGAATATGATAAAATCAATTTAGTTCCGTTAGGAGAGTTTATCCCATTTAGTGAAATTTTAGGACAATTTATTCGACGATTATCTCCGTTAGAAGCCACTTTAATTCACGGGAAACCGGGTCAAACGTTTCAAACCCCTTTCGGTCAAGCAACGGTAGGAATTTGTTATGATTCCGCATTTGCAAGCCATTTTCGCAACCAAACGGCTCAAGGAGGAGAATTTATCCTGACCGCATCCAATGATGCCCACTATTCCTCAACTATGTTAGCTCAACATCATGCCCTTGATGTGATGCGTGCCATTGAAAATGATCGCTGGACAATTCGAGCCACCAATACAGGATATTCAGCCGTTGTTGATCCTCATGGTAGAACTCTCTGGCTTTCCCATCACAATACTTATGAACTGTATGCTGATATAATTTATCGTTATCAGACTCAAACCCTCTATGTGCGTTGGGGAAATTGGCTTATGCCTGTATTATTAATAATAGGGATAACTGTATTTTTTATAAAAATCGATCTTTTCTCCTAAATTTTATCACAACGTCTGAAGAATTTAAGGTCATACAGATATCTCTAAAAAATAAGCGGTGAGAAGTTTTCTTCCCCCGATTAAACTTCAAATTGCGTTAAATTTTTATTGAAAATTAACGAATAGCCATGATCAAGTCGGACTCAATTCTGATTGTGGATGATGAACCGGATGTCTTTGACGTTCTCGAAGGAATTCTATTTCGAGAGGGATATCAATTACATTATGCCTCCAGTGGATTTGAGGTGTTTAAATTTTTAGAATGGGGTAAACCTGATTTAATCTTATTAGATGTGATGATGCCTGATTCTGATGGGATGGATATCTGTCGCCAAATTAAACAAATTCCTGAATGTAATCCGATTCCCATTATTATGATTACGGCACTCAATTCTAAAGAAACTTTAGCACAATGTTTAGAAGCTGGGGCAGAGGATTTTATTGGAAAACCGGTGAGTGCGCTGGAAGTTAGAGCGAGAGTTCGTTCCATGCTGCGACTCAAAAAACAGCACGATGAGTTAGAAAAATCCCATCAAAAATTAGAACACTTATTGCAATTACGCGAAGATATGGCTTATGCTGTCATTCATGATCTAAGGAATCCAGTGGTGGCGATTACATTAGCTTGTGAACTGTTGATGCTCACGGATTTAACAGAAAAACAATCTCAAAAAGTAGAGCAAATTGCCATTTCAGGAAAACATTTAAACAACCTGATTAATTCTTTATTGTTAATGGCAAAGCTAGAATCCGGTAAAGCACTGCTGAATCCTCAACTGGTAAATCTCTCGGCTATGGTTCAAGAGGTTGTCAATGAATTTGAAACTCAAACGATTAAAAAGAAAATTAACTTAACGGCTACTATTCCCGAAGCAAAACGGTTAGTAATGGCTGATCCAGATTTAATTAAACGGGTACTTGAAAATTTACTGAATAATGCGATTAAATTCTCCCCAACCAACAGTTGGGTTTCAATGGAAGTTGAATATCCTCCCGATGCTAATATCGTTAAAGTTTATATTCGAGATTCGGGAAGGGGGGTGAAAGATGAACTCAAGCAAAGTATTTTTCAAAAATATGAGATTGGTCAACGTTTTGAAGGCGTTAATCAAACCGGATTAGGATTAGCCTTTTGTAAAATGGTGATTGATGCTCATCAAGGTTGCCTTTCCCTGACAGATAATCAACCCCAAGGCTCAATTTTTACCTTGGAATTAAACACCGAATATCACTCCCTTCTTAATTCTTAATTCTATGTCTAGCGATTCCGATAGCCTTTTTATTTTACCTCTACAAAAAGCCATTATTCCCAACCCTCTGACGGTGAAACCACAGACTAGATTAATAGATGCGATCGCCCTCCTCAACCAATCTCAAACAACTTGTTCCTTAACGTTTCATTCCTTGGGGTTGAATTCTGCACATACCTGTTTAATTGTGATTGAAAATAACCGACCTGTGGGAATATTAACTCATCGAGATATTGTTCGCTTGATTGCTCAAAAAGTTAAGATTGAAAATTTCAGTGTTGGCGAAGTGATGACTCAACCTGTGATTACTCTCGAACAAAGTAAATTGACCCATCTGAATGCAACTTTAAACTTATTACAACACCATCAAATCCGTCATTTACCTTTAGTAGATTCTGAGGGAAAATTAGTCGGTTTACTCACCCATCGAGATCTAAGACATTCCCTAGAACCAACGGATTTATTAAAACTCAGAATTATTGAAGAGGTAATGACAACAACTGTTGTGCAAGCACCGACGACAACTTCTTTATTAGAACTAGCTGAATTAATGAGTGCTGCTCTGGTGAGTTGTATTGTTTTAGTTGAGGAAAAAATCTGTAATGAAGAATCCTTAAATATTCCTGTTGGTTTATTGACAGAAGGAGATATTCTCAGGTTTCAAGCCTTGGGTTTAAATTGGAATTTAGAAGCTCAAGTTGTCATGAGTTTCCCCGTTTTTTGCCTCCACCCCCATGATAGTTTATTAGCGGCTCATGTGTTGATGCAGCAACGCTATATTAATCGAATCCCAATTGTAGGCGATCGCGGTGAACTGGTTGGGATTATTACGCCCAGCAGTATTTTAAAAGCGATTAACCCCCTTGATTTATTACAGATGGTTGAGGTTTTAAATCAGAAAGTTAATCAATTAGAAGCGGATAAACTTCAGTTACTCCAAAGTCAAAATACCAAACTAGAAGAGAAAATTCACAAACGCACAGAAGCGTTAAGAATTGCCAATCAAAAATTGCAAAGCGAGATCAAAAACCGGAGTTTAATTGAAGCTAAAATTGCTTTTCAAGCTTCTTTGTTAGATCAAGTCAGAAATGCCATTATTGCCACAGATTTCCAGGGAAAAATTATCTATTGGAATCAATATGCTGAAATGTTATATCAGTGGAAAAAGGAAGAAGCTCTGGGAAATAATATTATTAATTTTTTTATTCCTGTAGATTATAAAAATTTAGCCGAAGAAATTGTTAAAGAAGTTCAAAATCAAGGATACTGGGAAGGAGAATTTACCATTTCCCGCAAAGATGGTAGCACATTGCCTATTCATGTTTTTGATACGTTAATTCGAGATCAAGCGGGAAATCCAATCGGTTTAATCGGGATTAGTTTTGATATTAGTGAACGCAAAGAAGCGGAACAGAAATTACAGCAGCAGGTACAACGGGAACGACTATTCTACCAAACGGCACTCCATATTCGTCAATCGTTGAAGTTAACCAATATTCTGAATAATGCCGTGGTTGATATTCGTGCCATTCTCAATTGTGATCGGGTTTTAGTGTATCAATTTGATGCGGAATGGAATGGCACCATTGTAGCGGAATCTATTGCTGAAGGTTTAACGTCTAGCTTAGGAATTTATTTAGAAGATACTTGTTTTAAAACCGGAAAAATTTCACCTTACTTTCAGGGTAAAAAAAGCTTAATCAACAATATTGAAACCGCTAAAATAACAGAATGCCATAAACACCTTTTAGAGCAATTTAATGTTAAAGCAAATCTCGTTGTTCCCATTTTAATTCCCGATAAAAATCGAGAAAACGAAACTGTGATTTGGGGGTTATTAATTGCTCATCAATGTTTTTCCCCTCGGAATTGGTATCCAACCGAATTAGAATTATTAGATGAAATTGCCGTTCAACTGTCTCTAGGAATTCAACAATCTCAGTTATATCAAGCGGTGCAAACGGAACTAGAAGAACGCCAGAAAGTCGAACAAGAATTAAGACTTTTAAATCAAGAATTAGAAACCCGAATTCTGGATCGAACCGCTAAATTAGAACGTCAAGAACGCAAATCTCGTTTATTTGCAGAAATCGCTTTAAAAATTCGTCAATCTTTAGATATCGACCAAATTTTACAAACCACTGTCACCGAAGTTCAAAAGATTTTAGGTTGTGATCGTCTCTTAATTTATCGGGTGTTTTCTAATGGCACAGGACGGGCGATCGCAGAAAGTGTATTACCCGGATGGCGTTCTGTTTTGAGTGTTGATTTTCCTGAAGAAGTTTTTCCCCCCGAATATCAACAATTGTATGATCATGGAACGGTAAAAGCAATTGCTGATATTCATCAAACCTATCAAGAGGTAACACCGTGTTTAGTTGAATTTTTGCAGGAATGGTGTGTTAAAGCAAAACTGATTGTTCCGATTTTAAAAAATCATTATTTGTGGGGATTTATGATTGCCCATCAGTGTACTTGCCCGCGACAATGGACAGAATTTGAAATCGAACTGATGCGCGAAATTGTCGATCAAGTGGGTGTGGCATTAGAACAAGCTCAATTAGTAGAAACCATTCGAGAACGAGAACAATTTATTGAAAGTATTGCTGATAGTAGTCCGAATATTTTATATATTTATGATTTAGAAGAAAAACGCAGTATTTATAATAGTCGATCCTTAACTCCCATTCTAGGATATACTCCCCTAGACATTTCGGCAATGGGTGATCATTTCTTAAGGATTTTTCATCCTGATGATCAAAAAGCGGTGTGCAAACATCTTCAAAAAACAGCCCAACTCAATGATCGAGAGGTGAGTTATATTGAATATCGAATTCAGCATCAGAATGGGGAATGGCTGTGGTTTTCTAGTCATGCAACTGTTTTTAAACGAGATCAACAAGGTAAGGCTCAACAGATTTTAGGGGTTGCTCAAAATATAACTGACCGTAAACAAACTGAATTAGATTTATATGAAAGTAATCAAATTTTAGAAGCCATTAGCCATGCTCAAGCTCAATTTATTACCAATGGAGACTCCTATCTTCTGTTGGAAAATTTGCTATCTTCAATCTTAACATTAACCCAAAGTGAGTATGGGTTTATGGCAGAAGTCTTCTCTGGCCTTAATGGAGAAAGTTATCTCGAAGAATATTATCTGAAAAAACAAGGAAATCCCCATTTAGAAATCCATCCCATGACTCATAATATGTGCAGCCTAGACTTTAACTGTATTGAGGAGGAGACAAAACAAGCTGAATATTTTAATATAAAAGCCTTTTTTTGTACCGTCATTTTAGCGGGAAAGCCCGTTATGATTAATCATTCAATTCTAAGCACCACAAGACACCCAGAACGTTTACCCGACGAAAATCATCTGACTCTAAATAGTTTCTTAGGTCTACCCTTTTATACCCATAAGGAATTATTGGGTGTGGTGGCGATCGCAAATCGACCCGGAGGGTATGACCAAGAACTGATTGATTATTTACAGCCTTTCTTAGCAACTTGTAGTAATATTATTGAAGCTGATCGAACTGAACGCTTACATAAACAAGCTGAAGACAATTTAAAACGACAATTAGCAGCAGTAGAAGCTTCTATTGATGGGATTTCAATTCTTAAAAATGAAGAATATATTTATCTTAATAATGCTCACTTAAAGCTTTTTGGTTATCGTCATCCTGATGAATTATTAGGGAAAAGTTGGCGAGTTCTTTACACCCCCGATGTAGTCGAATGGTTTGAAAATCAGGTCTTGCCAATTTTAACCCAACAAAAATTTTGGCGGGGAGAAACCATTGCTTTAAGAAAAGATGGCACAACCTTTAATCAAGAAGTGTCCTTAACACTGACAGAGGACGGAGATTATATTTGTGTTTGTCAAGATATTAGTGAACGCCAAGCGGCTCTCCGGGAACGGAAAAATGCCGAAATTCAACTGCGACGAACCAATGAACAATTGGCGATCGCAAACGCTCAACTTGCTCGTGCATCGCGTCTTAAAGATGAATTTCTAGCCAATATGAGTCATGAACTCCGAACTCCGCTCAACTCAATTTTAGGAATGTCAGAAGTTTTGCAAGAAGGAACCTTTGGGGTATTAAATGATAAACAAAATCAAGCTTTAGAAATGATTTACCGCAACGGTAAACACTTACTAGAACTGATTAATGATATTCTCGATCTCTCTAAAATTGAAGCTGGAAAATTAGGCTTAGACTGTTCTCCAGTGTCCGTTAATGAACTTTGTCAACACAGTTTAAGCTTTGTTAAACAACAAGCCCATCAAAAAAATATTCGCCTCAGTTATCAAATTGAAGATGTAACAGAAGCCCTCAATGTTGATGAACGACGAATCCGTCAGGTGTTAATTAATTTACTCAATAATGCCGTAAAATTTACCCCCGAAGGGGGACGGGTGAGACTGGAAGTTCGAGGAGATCTTGACGAACAAACAGTGAGTTTTTCTGTGATTGATAATGGTATTGGTATTGGTCAGGATGATCAAGATCAATTGTTTGAAGCCTTTGTTCAAATTGATAGTCGTTTATCTCGACGTTATGAAGGAACAGGTTTAGGATTAGTTTTAGTTAAAAAACTCGTCGAAATGCACGGGGGGACGGTGAAGATTGACAGCCAATTAGGACAGGGAAGTTGTTTTACGGTGACACTGCCTTGGACTCGTGTATCGTGGAGAGAAACACCCCGATTAACACCCAGCGAACCGTTAGATCGCTTACCCTTTTCTGGGATATCTTCTCATGGATTAAAACGTCCTTTAATTCTGCTGGCTGAAGATAATTCTGATAATATTCAAACCCTACTCAATTATTTACAAGCCAAAGGATTTGATGTGGAAATAGCCTTCAATGGAATTGAAGCCATTCAAAAAGCTCGGAGTTTGCAACCGCAAGTGATTTTGATGGATATTTCCATGCCAGAAATGGATGGTTTAGAAGCGATGCGCCAAATTCGGCTTGATCCTAAACTCACAACCCTTCCCATTATTGCATTAACAGCTTTAGCTATGCAGGGAGATCGAGAACAATGTTTAGCCGCAGGGGCGAATGAATATCTTCCTAAACCTGTACAACTGCGACAGTTAGTTCAGTTAATTCAGAGTCTGATCCATGATTATCACAGGAATTAATTCATGAATTATCACAATATTCACCTGGGAAAAACTCGAAAGCAAATCTATTTCTTTTTAATCGGGATTTTGCTTTGTCTGGGTTTGGGAATCTTAGCCAGTTGTTTTCAACAATCTACAACCCCTCTATTAGTGGGGATCAATGATTGGCCAGGTTTTGCCCCTTTATATTTAGGCAAACAGTTAGGTTACTATCAAAATAGTTCGATTAAAATTGTAGATTATCCTTCCACAACAGAAATTAATCGCGCCATTCGCAGTGGGAATTTACAAGCAGGAGCAATTAGTCTTGATGAAACATTACTATTAGCCGAAACTTTTCCTCAAATTCGGGTGATTCTGTTAGTTGATTTATCCAATGGTGCAGATGTTATCCTGGGAAAACCGCAGTTAAATACCTTATCGGACATTAAAGGAAAAAAGGTCGGGGTAGAAAATACAGCATTAGGGGCTTATATGTTAAGTCGGGCACTTGATCAAGTGGGACTTTCAGTGCAAGATATTAAAATTGTTTCTTTAGGGTATTCGGAACATGAAGATGCCTTTAAACAGGGTGAAATTGATGCCGTTGTTACCTTTGAACCCACTCGTTCTAAATTAATCGAAACCGGAGCGAACGTTTTATTTGACAGTAGTAAAATTCCGGGTGAAATCGTGGATGTGTTGGTGGTGCGTCAAGATATTATAGAAACACATTCAAAAGATTTAGAACAGTTAATTCGAGGTTGGTTTATGGCTTTAGATTATCTGAAACAACAACCGGAGAGTGCTGCTCAAATCATGGCAGAACGGGGAGGAATTACACCGAAAGAATTTTTATCTTCTCTGAAACTCCTAAAATTCTTTACTCCCGTTGAAAATCAAAACCTTCTTTCCCAAACTGATCCAAGTTTGGTGAAGGCATCCCAAAAATTGTCTAAATTAATGCAGGAAAAAAAACTGCTCAACTCAGATATCCAATTTTCGTCTTTATTGGATCAGCGTTTTGTGACTCAATTTTATAAATCTAATCCATGAAACGTTTGGCTTTTACTATCCCTCTGCGAGTCGCTATTCCTAGTTTATTACTCTTTTTGGGTAGTGGACTGGGTTTATATGGGTTCATGACAGAGGTAAAAGAAACCTATGAATATCAGGAAACTGAAATTTATCAGCAGGCGGATTTTTATAGTGAAAAAACCGTGCAATTATTAGAATTTATCTTACGCCGATCTACCAGTTCCAGTAGCAGTTTAGATGGGGCAAAAATAGTTGTTGGGGAAACAGGGGAACAACCGAATTTAGAATTATCGGCATTTCTGAATGAAAATAATATTATTATCTTTTCCACTCACTACGATTTACAAAAACAAGCTATAAAAGATACTGATTTAGCTTATCTTTACCCGAAAATTCAAGAGGTTCAACAAACCCAAATGCAACAAAAGATTTGGTCGGCTGATCGACAATCTTTAAAAGTGATTACTCCCGTTACGCTACCTCCAAAGCCGAATGAATTGCGGTCGAGATTTGGAACTTTTTTATCTATTTATGACTTAAATCAACTCAAAAAAGAAGCTTTTCAAGATGCTTTAAATCGCTCTCTAAAAATGAATGCTGTAGTCTTAGGAATTTGTTTTTTAGTTTGGTTATTTTTTGAATTGAGTTTAACGAAACGAGTCTCGCGGTTAGTCTTAGTGAGTCAGAATTTAGCTCAGGGAAATTTAAGTGATCGCAGTCGTTTACCCGGATCTGATGAATTAGCAAAAATTTCTCATGCTTTTGATAAAATGGCTGAAAAAATCGAACAGGATACCTATGATTTACAACAATCTAAACTCGAATTACAAGAAAAAGCCACCGCATTAGAAACGGCTTTAACGCAATTAAAACAAACTCAAACTCAATTATTACAAAGTGAAAAAATGTCTAGTTTAGGACAACTCGTTGCGGGAATTGCCCATGAAATTAATAACCCGGTTAGTTTTATTTTTGGAAATATTACTTATGCTGAAGAATATACCGATAGTTTACTCGATTTAATTGCTCTCTATCAACAATATTATCCCCAACCTTACCCCGAAATTCAAGCCAAATTAGAGGATTTAGAGCTAGACTTTCTGGAAACTGACCTTAAAAAAATCTTCCAGTCAATGCGAGTTGGAAGTCAAAGAATTGCTGATATTGTTCAATCCTTACGTTCATTTTCTCGGTTAGATGAATCCGATCTTAAAACCGTTGATTTGCATGAAAATATTGATAATACCTTGATGATTTTAAAACATCGTCTCAAGGCACAATCTTCTCGCCCAGAAATTAAAGTCGTTAAAAATTATGGCAATATTCCCTTAATTAACTGTTATGCGGGTCAACTTAATCAAGTATTTATGAATATTTTAATTAATGCCATTGATGCGTTAGGCTCGGTTCAAGACAATGAGTTTTGTAAAGTCCGAACCTCAACGTCTCCTCAAATTTTAATTCAGACTGAAACCCTGATTGACTCCGAACACAAAACCTGGGTACAAATTGAAATTTCGGATAACGGTTTGGGAATGTCTGAAACCGTGCGAAACCGAATTTTTGAACCCTTTTTTACGACGAAACCCGTTGGTCAAGGAACCGGAATGGGATTAGCCATTAGTTATCAAATTGTGGTGGAAAAGCATCAAGGTCAACTGTTGTGTACCTCTCAACTTGGAGAGGGGAGTACCTTTGTGATCACCTTACCGTTATCTACAATGTCGAACACTGAGGCGGTAACACACCTGTAGGCTGTGGTGTCCCTTGGGGGGGATTCGTGACTAATTCTATCGCTCCATCCGCCCTGACAATCCATCCTTGGGCTTCTTGAATGGGTGGGTTAGGGGTTGTTTTTACAGCCCCCCGTAGAGACGCGCCAATAGTCCCCGGTAGAGACGCGCCATGGCGCGTCTCTACGAGATTAATCCAATTTATGAAAGTCGGTTCAGAGGTTAACGCATCATTGGGACTTGGTGGTAAACCTCCCCGTCCGGTAATCACAAATTGATTCCCTTCCTTTCCTGAACATCGCGTTGCAATTAAGGTGGTGGGGTCAACTAAATTGGTCGGTAACTCCACTAACCCCGCGCTGGGGTCAACTTCTGGACTACTAATTTCCACCGCCCCGCTAAACTCGGCCCCTAACTCACTGGTGGCGGTAATATCACTTTGGGGGGTTTGGAATTCTCGAAATTGTGTCCCGAAAACCCCTTGAGCATTAATTCTCACCTGTCCGCCTTTTCCTGCTTCCGCATTCGCCGTAATATCACTATTTTCTAAAGCGACTAAATCGGAAGTACCCAGGGTAATATTTCCCCCGTCAGCGTTTCCAGCATTGGTGGTAATTTGACTCCCCCGCCGCAATTCAACGCTTTGCGCTGTGGCGCGAATATTTCCCCCCGTACCCGCAACCGTTGCAGCACTGATGGTTCCTTCATTATCCAATCGAACTTGATTCGCTTGAATTTCTAAGTTACCCGCCGGCCCTTCATTGGTTCCTCGCACCCCAATTTCCGCTCCATTTCGCACCGTTAACCGTCCGGTATTAATCCGCAAATCCCCCGCACTTCCAGCCCCACTGGTATTAGACTCAATGGAACTCGGCACAATGCCATCGCCAATGATTCCAAAGGAAACGGATTCAACGGATTTATCAATATTAGTGCCAAATCCAACAACATCAATGGATTCCGAGGCATTTAAGGTTAAATTTCCCGCCGACCCTTCTCCTCCGGTTGCTGCCGAAATTTGGGCACCATCCTGTACCACTAATCGTTGGGTATTAACGGTTAAATCTCCCGCCGGGGCGGTTCCTTTTTGTCCCTGGACAGTTAATAGGGAAGAAGAAGTTAATAACCCGCTCAAAAACCGTCCATCCTCCGACACCCCCCGCAGGTTGACAGACTCGGCATTTACCGTTAAATTGCCGCCTTTGCCAGCCCCCGCCGCCGATGCAGACACTTGCGCCCCCTCTGCAACGGTGAGTTGACGGGTATTAACGAGGATATCCCCAGCGGCTCCGGTTCCCAAGGTGGCGGTAAATAACCCCGCCGGGACGGCGACACCGGATGTCACCCCCCGGAGTTCTACGGTATCCGCATTCAGGGTAATATCGCCTCCTTGACCTGCTCCTGAACGTCCTGGACTGGTGATAATATATCCATCTTGCAGAACCCGCAATTGAGGCGTAACGATATTAATATTTCCGGCACTTCCTGAACCAATGGTTCCGGTAATTAGAATGGAACCTTGGGTAATATCCGCGAACCTAGAGGCGAAGAGGGAAATATTTCCCCCGGAACCTTTGCCCAAGGTTGGGGTTAGAATAGCCGCCCCATTCATGACTTGCAATTGGGCCGTATCCAGGGTAACGTTTCCTCCAGTTCCTTCACCTGCCGTGACGCTAAAAATCCCATCATAGAGACTTTGGGGATTAAACTTTTCGGTTAATAATTGTTCCAGAAACGATAGGGGGTCAGTTCCCACTAAATTAATGGAATTTTTAGCCGTAATATTAATATTGCCTGCATTGCCTGTGCCGATGGTTGATGAAGAGATAAACGCCCGATTATCTAAACTAAATTGTTCCGCTTGAATTTTAATACCCCCTCCATTAAGAGCATCATAGGTGTTAGAAAGAATCCGGGAACCATCGGTTAAAGAAATGTCTCCCCCTTGCATAACAATTAACCCTCCTCCGGCTCCACTGCTATCAATTTGACTTTGGCGGAAGAGTCGAATTGAACCTAATTGAAAATCAGGGGACGTAAAGACATAATTTGCAGGTTGTAAAGACCAAGTGCCATTTTTTAAGGCAGCTAATTCAATTTTACCGCCAAAAGCCGTGAGATTTCCTTGATTTAAAATGACATCTCCACCGATTAAACGAATAGTCTGACCGGGTTGAACTTGTAATCCTGTATTGGCAGCTTTTCCATCAATACCAATGCCTAACCCTTGGGATTGATTAGTGATAGAACCCGGTTGATTTCCCATCTGTAACCCAATGGGAACATTAACGGTTAATAAAGGCGGTGCTACGGGATTTGTGGCGCTAAATTCGCTGCCATTATCAAAAATAATACTATTGGCGGTACTGGCTGTAAAAGAACCCCCAATATTGAGTTGAGCGTTAGGGCTGAATAAAATTCCATTGGGATTAATTAAGAATAAATTGGCGGTTCCATTGGCTTGAATTAAGCCTTGGATATTGGAAATATTATGTCCTGTGACGCGACTAATAATATTTTGAATATCAACGGAATTATTGAAAAAAGCGGCACCACCTTCAGGAATTGAAAACTCTTGGAAACTATGAAATAAATTGATTCCGTTTTGGGTTCCCCCTTCAATTTTCATCAGATTACCATCGGGGGTAACTCTGGTATTTTGAGGTAAGGTTTGATCGGGTATGATTTGGGCGATCGCTTTTTGAACATTCCCAGCATAAATCAAAGAAAATGTCAATAAAATTAATCGTATTTTGGGCAAAAATTTATAATTTTTAAGATGATTATTCATATTTAATCCCTTGAATTAGGTTGTAAAACTTTTAGGGTTTAGCTGTTACCAGAATGATTAAGACAAAGGCTGATGCTCAAACCGAAATCGTGAACTTTTTTCCTCTGTATTCCCGGCTATATTCTTGGGAGTTGGTAGTTCCTGAGTCATAGGAATTTCAATAATAAATTCTGTTCCTTCTCCTGGGGTGGAAATACAGCGTAAACTTCCGTTATGTTTTTCTACTACAATATGTTGACTAATCGATAAACCAATTCCTGTGCCTTTTCCAACGGGTTTTGTGGTAAAGAAAGGTTCAAATAAATGATGAATAATATCCTCTGCCATTCCCCCGGCATTATCCCGAATGGTAATCGAAATATTATGATCATTAATAATATCGGTTTTAATCCAAATTTTATTCGGATTAACTTTAAGTTCTTCTAAATTTTTGTGTTGACTATTTTCTTCAATGGCATCAATGGCATTGGCTAGAATATTCATAAAAACTTGATTCATTTCTCCCCCGTAACATTCGACTAAAGGCAAAGCAGGACTATATTCTTTAATCACGCGAATGGCAGGATGATCCGGTTTAGATTTTAAGCGATTTTGTAAAATCATTAAGGTGTTATCAATTCCTTCATGAAGATTAATCGCTTTCATTTTTGATCCATCCTGACGGGCAAAACTGCGTAAACTTAAAACAATTTCTCGAATACGTTCTGCTCCCACTTGCATCGATTCTAACATTTTGGGCAAATCTTCCAAAATAAAATCTAATTCCACAGCTTCCGCTTCTTCTTGAATGGTAGGATTAGGTTGCGGATAATACTGTTGATACAGTTCAAAAATCTTTAAAATATCATCAATATATTCTTGAACATAGGCTAAATTTCCATAAATAAAATTAACCGGATTATTAATTTCATGGGCAATTTCTGCTAACATTTGCCCTAATGCTGACATTTTTTCGCTATTTACCAACTGATTTTGAATAACTTTAATTTGACTTAAAGATTCATATAAAGCCGTTTTAGCTTTTTGGGATTCTGTAATTTCTTGTTTTAATTTGTCCTGAGCTTCAGCCAATTCTTGACAATAAAATTCAACTTTTACCTCTAATTTATTATTAATTTCTTTTAACTCCAGATTCTCCTGGGTTTGGCAGACTAATTCTTCTTCTAATAATTCATAGGTTTTTAGGATGGCTTTTCGCTCTTTAGCCATTTTACAATAGCTTTTGAGTTTCAGAAATAACTCATCTTTTTCTATATAGGTGGAGAGATAATCAATAATTCCTAAACTTAATGCTTTTTTAAAACAGTCTTTGTCGGGATTGTCTGTAATCCAAATAATGGGAATATGTTGAGTTGCATCAGATATATTTAACTGTTCACACAACCGCAATTGTTTTTCATCTAGCTTGTCAACGGCGATAAAAATCAAATCGGGGAGAGAAAATATCACTGAATTTAGATCTGCTTCCACCGGATTTAAAAACAATAAATTAACCTCTTCTAGGCTGAACAAATTCAATACAGCCTGAAGGTCTAGGGAGTGATTATCAATAATTAAAACAGTGGTTAAGTCAGACTTGTTCATCATTTCTTGTCCCCCAATGGATAGGCAAACTTCACAATTGATTGCCTTTGATACATAACTTAAAGATGGGCGTGGACAACGAACAGTTTCAAAAAAGGTATAATTTATCGTTTCTTTTAACTGGCTTGCCCTAACATTCCCTAAAGATTACCCCGGATAGTTCAATCATACAATATTGTGATCAAAAGACAGGAAACAGGGGGCGTAAAGTCGTGACGGTGGAGTGCAGATTGTATGAAATGTTAACATACCACAAACTCCTGAACACCAACTTTACCGGATTGATTCCATGAGCTTTCAATGTCCCGTCTGTAACTCTCCCTATCAAAAACCGATTCCTGAAGCTTGTTTAGTCTGTGGATGGGATTTACAATTTAATCTATCAATACCGGAAGATTTAGAACAGGAACAAAAGCGTTTAGACTGGGCAAAAAAAACATGGGAACGCTTACAAACTCTTAAACTTTCTCAACAAAAACCTCATTTCTCATCAAAAAAAAGATTAACTCTTACTGATATTTTACCTCGCTTAGAAAGTTTAGAACTTCAACTGCAACAAGCAACCCTAGAACGACAACATTTACAAAGTTTGTTAGATTCGATTTTACACTATTTAAAAGCGTTCAATTCTGAATTATCTCTCAATCAAACCTTCCCATCTGTTACAGATTTTGATTCTAATATCACTTCTACATTTCCCTTATCAGAAGTTGGAATAGATTATAGTTCCCTAATTGAATTATTAGCAAAGGGAGATTGGAAAACAGCAGATGAATATACTTGGCAATTAATTTTATATATTGGAGAACGGGAAGCCGAAAAATGGTTAAGAGTTGAAGATATTGAACAATTTCCCTGTACGGATTTAAACACTTTAAACTGGCTTTGGGAATATTATAGTCATGGATTATTTAGTTTAACCAGTCAATGGCAAATTTTCTATGATTTAGATGGAGATTATACAAAATTTTGTGAGCAAGTCGGTTGGCGAATGGGAGACAGTTGGATTTATTATGAGGAATTAAATTTTACCTTGAATGCACCTCTAGGACATTTACCGATTATTGCTTGGCGAAAACGAGCGTGTTACGGTGTTGGAAATACAACCCCCGATAAAAATTTATCCTCATTTTTTTCCCGCTTATCTATGTGTAGTAAGCCCTTAAGGGCTGAATTCCCCAAAACCTAAAAATATAACAACAATCCCTCTATAGCAATTCTATTTGAGTTGTATCCAAAATTTCTGCTCAAAAGGGAACAGGGAACAGGGGTAATACTTCTAGCTGTTTCATAATCCTGTTAAAGATTATGGGAAAGATTGGGATGCTTAAGAGAGAGGGAAGGAAGAAAGCCCTGAAGGGCTTACTACGAGGTTAGGCTTTTTTTAGAATTAACATATCTTGGTAATTCGTCCCAAAATTTCTTCCACACCATAAGCCATCATATTTCGCTGAAACGGTAAATCCTAATGCTTCAATCCACTGCATAACAGAAGATTCCCGATGACCCATTGAAGCTTCAGGAATGTCTAAATCGGTACAAAAAGAACCTTCTATCTCATGGATTAAGTTCTGAGAACTTTTCCCAGTTTTTATTAAAGCTTCTGATTCTTCATTTAATAAAAATAACGTACATAAGCACCGTCCTCCGGGTTTCAGAACGCGATGTACTTCTTTCAGATAATTCTGAACCGCATTCGCATATAAATGGGTAAAGACAGAGGTTAGGAAAACAAAATCAAATTGTTCATTTCCATAGGGAAAAGAATAGTCTTCTACTTTAATTGTTCCTTCTGTATTATAGCGTTTATTATAAATATTTGCCCATTGAAAGTTAAAATTCGGTCGATGTTCATGAATAACAGATTGACTCCAGTTAATCCATTTTTCCACAATATCAAACCCTTCATAACGGGCGGTATCATCTAAATAATAGCTGAGGGAATAGGCCATGCGCCCGACTCCACATCCCGCATCTAAAATCGATTCATGGGGTTTTAATTGCGCTTTATTCACAAAATGACCCAGAAAATCACACGCGACAAATTTAAAACTACCACCTACTCCTAAGCGATCTTCTTTTTCAGGAACCGGAAGGGTTGATTCTAATAAATTAAATAAAACTTCTCCCTCTTCTCCCTTTACAATAGGAATTAACTGCACTAAAGTATTAAATTGCTCTGGTGCAATTTTGTCTAAAGGGATATAAATAAAAAATCGAGCTTGATCAGAATTCGGTAAAGTCGGAAAAAGCTTTTGAACATCAGGACTAGGGAGATTTTTTTCAAGCTTAAATTCAGTAATTTCTTGATTCCCAATCCTTAATTTAAACTGGTCTATGGGTTCTCCTTGAATAGAGGTGATCCATCCTTTCAAGCGGACATGATTGGCTTCTAGGGTAACATCTCCTAAACAGCCTAGGGTTTTAAGGGATTGTGTTAGAGTCATATCGATTTGAGGGCGAGTTAAATGGGGTGAGGTTATGTCGTTGTTAAACAGTTTATAATAAAGGTTGCAAGACTTCGGCGATTACATCTTGTTGTTCTGCATCATATCCCCAACGGTCTAAAAATTCTTGATAGGTTCCTTCACCGGTTTTCGCACTATCAAAAAGTTGTTGAACTCGCGATCGCAACTGGGGAAAATTCAACCGTTGAATTAAATTAGAAGACCGTTGAGAAACTCGTTGAGAACTGCTCTCCATTTCGGTGTTATTATGCCGACGATGATATACAGCCATTGCTGCCGACATTGCTATATTTTTCACCAGTAATTCGGATACAATTTCGGGTGATTTTTGTAGAGCTTGGATCACAGCATCTGTAGGTTGATTACAGAAGGGGCGAGGATCAGTTAAATAGGTGACAAAAAATCCCCTTGCGCCATTTTGAGTTGTCACCAACTGAACGATTACCGTTTCAATTTCGGCCTCAAATAACTGTTTTTCTTCAATTTTATCCAGTAAGGTTTGAGTAATTTCAATGGCTTGCTCAAACGTGATATTTTCGGGAACCGATAGGGAGGATAAATTCAACATAGATATTGTTTGATAAACTGTTTAATCAAGATTTTGATGACACCCAAAACCCAAAATGCTGTTAAGCGTCTTTATTCTCTGAGGTAGTTTTGATATTCGTCAGCAGACAAGGTATTCTCTAACTCTATGGAATTATTAACTCGAATTTTAACTAACCATCCCTCTCCATAGGGATCATCTGATATC
Organism: Planktothrix tepida PCC 9214; assembly: GCF_900009145.1. Lineage (NCBI taxonomy): Bacteria > Bacillati > Cyanobacteriota > Cyanophyceae > Oscillatoriales > Microcoleaceae > Planktothrix > Planktothrix tepida. The sequence goes on along the minus strand of NZ_LN889764.1, from coordinate 185,555 downwards.
AATTCAGGGGAATCTTCGAGGGTTGTATTGGATTCAATCACTGTACCCCCGATGGGTGTATAAAATTCTGCCACTGCTTTCACAGATTCAATGGTTCCCAATTCTTCACCTTGAGAAACCTCAGTTCCTACACGAGGTAATTCCACAAAGACGATATCTCCGAGTTGATTCACAGCAAAGCTCGTAATGCCAATAGTGGCAATTTCGCCCTCTAGTCTGACATATTCATGATCATCTGTATATCTGAGGTCGTCAGGATAGTTTGCCATAGTCATTCCTCACTATCGATTAACTCTATTAATTGTTCACCAAACCTATTAAACTACAAAATTAGAATCAAAACAGGTTTGCCTCTGAAAGATTGCCATGAACCGCCAGACGTTGATCAAACGCTTTGTTATTGGTGAGTTTTCCCTAAAACGAATGATCCGTTCTCTGATAATTATCTATGTCGCTGTTGGGGCTTGGGCTTATTTCTACTCAGAACGTTTGATTTTTGTCCCTCAACCTTCGAGTTATGTACAAACTCCCGAATTCTTAACCCTAAAAACAGTCAAGGGTGTGAAGATCACCGCGTTATATTTACCGAACTCAAAAGCAAAATACACGATTCTCTACAGTCATGGAAATGCTGAAGATTTAGGGGATAATCGTTTTTTGTTGGAACGATTTCGTCAAATGGGATTTGCTGTTTTTGCTTATGATTATCCCGGCTATGGAACCAGCGAAGGAAAACCTTCAGAACAAGGTACTTATCAAGCGATTGATGCTGCTTACAATTATCTTACACAACAGTTAAAGATTCCCCCTAATCAGATTATTGTTTATGGTCGTTCTGTCGGTGGGGGGCCATCAGTAGATTTAGCGTCCCGTCAACCGGTGGGGGGATTAGTTCTGGAAAGTACATTTATGAGTACCTTTCGAGTCAAAATAGATTTTCCTTTATATCCTTTTGATCGGTTTGCTAATCTTAGAAAAATTCCTTTCGTTAAAGCTCCCGTTTTAGTGATTCATGGAACGATAGATCAAGTGATTCCCTTTAGTCATGGACAACGGTTATTTGACGCGGTAAAAACCCCTAAATTATCCTTTTGGCTGGAAGGAGCTAATCATAATAATGTGATTGAAGTTGCAGGCGATCGCTATGAACAAAAATTACAAGAGTTTATCCAAATTATTAAAAATTAATTTTTCTAATTCCTTGTGATATTTTCTCGGATATATAGCAAATCTAAATCAGGGGTATGAATGACTTAAAACCTAATCTATCGTCAGAGATTTGTGTCTATTTTTTGGGATTAATAATCTTGATACTTAGGATTGTACAATCTATTTAGACTTTCTATAGCATCTAAAAAATCAATCTCTAAGTTAATTTTCTTGCATAAAAATCTTCATCCGCTTTTTTCAATGCAGGACGTTCCATTAGCTGCTGTACATAATCCTTGACCGGAGAATTTTCAGAAAGCATTCCTAATCGTAACGCCCATACTAATACACCCCCTGTCACTACATCCGCAGCACTGAAACGATTATCTACAAGATAGGTTTGAGTTTTTAATAATTCGTTGAGAGGTTGGGCGACTTTATTAAACCAAATTAAGGCTTCTTCAGCCGGAACTTTTGTTTTTTCTTTTTGAGGTAGAAGTTTTTCAGGTAAATTCGGTAAAACATTAAACATAAATTGTTCAACAGGTGCTTCTAAAGTTAAAGAAGCATAAAATAGCCATTGATAGTAATAACTTCGAGCCGCAGAAGTTGGGCTGGGTGCTAATTGTTTTTCAGGAAATTTATCGGCTAAATAGGCACAAATGGCGGCGGATTCAAACATGATGATATCGCCATCCACTAATACAGGAACTTTTCGATGGGGATGCAATTTTTCATACCCTGGCTCCTGAGTCATTGCCATCGTCACATAAACTAATTCATAGGATATTCCGAGTTCTTCTAATATCCAACGGGGACGCACGGCTCTGGTTGTTGGAATATAATATAACTTCATTTTGATCTGGATTTTTTATATACAAAAATACCAAAATTATTTTAATACAACCTGACCAAAAGCTACTATTTTGTATTATTTCTTGACTCTCTTCCTATCAAACTGATGATTCATTTCTGGCTTCTAAAAAAGATGCTTTGTTAAGTATTTGTGCTTATATAATCAAACTTTATTAATAAGATGAGAAATATCTCTTATATTGATATACCTTTAGGACTATCTATATACTAATATCTATGGTATGTTTGTATTCAACAGCAAAAAATCTATGTGGTCTTCCGGGGTCGATGAAACTCCAAAAAGCTACAAAGCCCCAGGAGTAAGGGTTTACTCCATTTTTAATCTTTTTGCAAACTGATCAATAGGTCACACCAATGGCTGATTTTTTTCTAAAGACCATTTGGTGGATACCGTGCTACCCATTAATCGGAGCATTATTATCTACCCTCTGGTTTCCCTCTATTATTCGACGCACTGGCCCCCGTCCGGCTGGATATGTCAATATCATCACCTCCTTATTCGCCTTTGTGCATGGGTTAGTCGCCCTCACGGAAATTTGGGGTCATCCCCCCCAACGGTTGATTATTCCTTGGTTTAGCATCGTTGACCTCAATTTATCAATTCCCTTAGAAGTCTCCGTTGTCACCATTGGCGCCACCTTAGTGATTACTGGGTTAAATTTATTGGCCCAAATTTACGCCATCGGTTACATGGAAATGGACTGGGGGTGGGCGAGGTTTTATTCGCTTTTAGCTTTATTTGAAGCGGGGTTATGTGGATTAGTGCTGTGTAACTCCCTATTCTACAGTTACATTATTTTGGAAATTCTCACCCTGGGAACCTATTTATTAGTCGGGTTATGGTTTAACCAACCCTTAGTAGTAACAGGGGCTAGAGACGCCTTTTTAACCAAACGGGTCGGAGATTTATTCCTATTAATGGGAGTGGTCGCCCTATTTCCCCTCGCTGGAACTTGGGATTTTACAGAATTAGCTCAATGGTCACAAACGGCTCAAATTGACCCGAACGTTGCCACCTTATTAGGGTTAGCATTATTAGCAGGGCCATTGGGAAAATGCGCTCAATTTCCCCTGCATTTATGGTTAGATGAAGCGATGGAAGGCCCCCTTCCCAGTACGATTTTACGCAATTCCGTTGTCGTTGCAGTTGGGGCTTGGGTCTTAGTCAAAATGCAACCTGTTATTGCTTTGTCTCCTTTTGTAATGTCAACGGCGGTGTTTATTGGGTTGGCAACGGCTGTGGGAGCCAGTTGTATTGCCATTGCTCAAATTGATATTAAACGCTCCCTTTCCTATTCCGTGAGTACCTATATGGGCATCACCTTTATTGCAGTGGGAACAGGACAAACTCAAACGGCTCTTTCTCTGTTATTAACTTATGCTTTTCCAATGGCTTTATTAGTCATGACCACGGGGGGAATTATTAGCAATAATATCACTCAAGATTTAACTCAATATGGGGGATTGTGGTCACGACGTCCGATTTCAGGATTGTGTTTTTTAGCGGGAATGGCGGCGTTAATTGCCGTTCCTCCCTTTGGTGGCTTTTGGACAATATTAGAGTTAGCAGAAACCCTTTGGGAAAATGAACCTGCGATTGCATTTTGCTTGTTTTTAGTGAATGGTTTAACAGCTTTTAGTTTAACCCGTGAATTTGGGTTACTGTTTGCTGGAAAACCGAAACAAATGACCACCCGTTCCCCGGAAGTGTTATGGGCGATGGTATTACCCATGACAATTTTAGCGGGATTTTGTTTGCATATTCCCTTATTATTAAAACAGTGGAATTTGTTACCCCTAGGAGAAGACATTAATCTCACCGTTGCTGGATTATTAACTGCTTCAACCTTGGTCGGATGTGGGTTTAGTGGGTTAATTTATCTGAATAGTAATTGGCCAAAGCCTGTTAAGCTTCCCTCCCAAACGTTACAAGACTTTTTTGCTTACGATTTTTACACGGCAAAACTATATCGAGTCACGATTATTTTTATCGTGGGACTCATCTCCAATATCATGTATTGGATTGACCGCTATATCGTGGATGGCTTTGTAAATTTGGTGGGACTTGCAACAGTTTTTAGCGGGCAAAGTTTGAAATATAACGTTTCTGGCCAAACCCAATTTTATGCCCTGACGATTATTGTCGGAGTCACTTTATTATTAGGGTTCTTTTCCCTAAATATGTTTTAAAAATAGCATTCTTTTGCTAGATGTTTAAACCTTGAATTAAGTGTGAGGAAATTATGAGCGGAATTCAAAACAATCTCAACGTCTCTCGTCGGAATTTATTAAAATTTGGGGCTGCGGCTGCGGGAACTGCTGCTTTAACCGTCGGGTTAGGCACAAAAGCTAATTGGTTAAAACAGAAACCTGCGATTGCTGGGAATAATATTACCCCTGATGAAGCCTTAAACCAACTGTTAGACGGAAACAAGCGGTTTGTTGAAAACAAACGCAAAAATCCGAATCAAAGTATGGCAAGAATTCAAGAAGTTGCCCAAGGACAAACCCCCTTTGCCGCCATTCTCAGTTGTGCAGATTCACGAGTTCCTTCAGAGATTATTTTTGATCAAGGGTTTGGAGATTTATTCGTGGTTAGAAATGCGGGAAATATTGCTACACCTGAAGAAATTGGCAGCTTAGAATTTGGAACATTAGTGTTAGGAGCAAAAGTTCTGATGGTGATTGGACATAAAAATTGTGGGGCGGTGAAAGCAACCATTGATGGAAAAGCAGTTCCCGGTCAAATTGGCAGTATTATAGACGTGATTAAACCTGCCATTAAGATGAATCAAACCTTAGAAGAAAACATCATTTCTAATGTCAAATCAGGAATGGGTCGTTTAAAAGCTTCTCCGGTAATTTCCCAATTAATCAAAGAGGGTAAATTAAAAATAGTCGGAGGTTACTATGACCTGGATACGGGAATGGTAAAAGTGGTTGCATAAAGCTGTCTCAAGCAAGTTTATAATTAATTCCATTGCATCAAAGATAAACTTGCTTTTTGAACAGTTTCAATGCCATAAACCCGGGAGGACAACATGACCCCAGATTACAATACACCCAATTATACCCGCCGTGATTTATTACAATATGGAGTTTGCATTGTGGGAACAGCCTTATTAACGGCTGGAATTACAACAAAAGTTTTAGACCGAGAAAAAAAGAAAATTGTCGCTGAAACTTCGAGTTGTGAAACCCCAGAAATCACCCCTGAAATAGCATTAGAAACCTTAATGTTAGGAAATGAACGGTTTATGGAAAATAAACAAAAACATCCTAACCAAAATCGGGAACGAATTAAGGAAGTTGCCGCAGGTCAAAAACCCTTTGCCGCTATTTTAGGGTGTGCTGACTCCAGAGTATCAGCCGAGATTATTTTTGATCAAGGTTTAGGCGATATTTTTGTGGTTCGTAATGCGGGAAATGTTGTCACTTCTGAAGAAATGGGTAGTTTGGAATTTGGGGTTTTAGAATTAGGAATTAAAACAATTATGATTTTAGGTCATCAAAAATGTGGAGCCGTTAAAGCTACTCTGGACGGAAATTCCGTTCCGGGTAAAATTGGCAGTATTATTGATGCCATTAAACCTTCCATTAAAGGCAAACCAACTTGGGAAGAAGCGGTCACTGCCAATGTTAAACTACAAATCAAAAAATTAAACTCTTCTCCGGTTATTGCTCAATTAATTGCCAATGATGAATTAAAAGTTGTTGGGGGATTTTATGAATTAGAAACTGGAAAAGTTAAACTGATTACCTAAAACCGTTGTTAAAATAGAAATGCGACATCAAAATGTAAGTAATTAGATTTTGATAAATCATTTTTATCCCCTTGATTAAAACTTTAAAATTCATAATTTTACTCTTTTTAAACTGGGTAAGTTATGATGAATAAAGTTTGAAAACAGACTTTAAAACCTACTTTTGGGTTAACTTGAATATTGCTGAGATTACCCCTCATCCTCATACCCTAAGCTTATGTTGAGTGCTTTAATTATTATTCCAGTTTTGGGAGTCCTGTTAATAGGACTATTGCCTAAACAATTTTCAGCCCAGCAAGTTCGTTCCATTGCCTTAGTGATTACCACTATCATTTTAGCGTGGACAGCAAAACTCACCTTTGATTTTGATTTAACTAATCCTAATTTTCAACTCCAAGAATATCTGGATTGGATTCCACAATTAGGATTATCTTATAGTTTAGGTATCGATGGTTTATCCTTTCCCTTAATTGGGTTAAGTGGTTTATTAACTTTAATTGCGATTTCCAGCAGTCACGGAGAAATTGACCGTCCGCGCCTTTATTATTCCATGATTCTCTTAGTCAATGCAGGCATAGCCGGAGCCTTTTTATCTGAGAATTTACTGCTGTTTGTTCTATTTTATGAACTTGAACTGATTCCCGTTTACCTGTTAATTAGCATTTGGGGCAGCGAAAAACGCGCCTATGCGGGGATGAAATTTCTGATTTATACTGCCCTTTCAGGGATTCTGATTCTAGCAGGATTTTTAGGAATGGCGTGGCTCAGTAATGCCGGAAGTTTTGATTATGCTGCAATTAAAACCCAGGACTTTGCATTAAACACTCAATTAATTTTAATCACGGTTTTACTCTTAGGTTTTGGGATCAAAATTCCTTTAGTTCCCCTGCATACTTGGTTGCCCGATGCCTATGTTGAATCTTCTCCTCCCGTCACAATTTTATTAGGCGGAATTCTGGCGAAATTAGGAACCTATGGTTTAATTCGGTTTGGCTTACAACTGTTTCCTGAAGCTTGGCATATTGTGAGTCCTGGACTGGCAACCATTGGAGTAATTAGTGTCTTATATGGAGCGTTAACGGCTATTGCTCAACAGGATATTAAACGCATGGTGGCTTATAGTTCAATTGGTCACATGGGTTATATTTTAGTTGCCGCTGCTGCTGCTAATGAATTGAGTTTAATTGGAGCAATTGCTCAAATGATTGCTCACGGTTTAATCCTGGCAATTCTATTCCAATTAGTTGGGGTTGTGGAAGAAAAAGTGGGAACCCGGGACTTAAATATTCTCAATGGTTTAATGAACCCGATTCGAGGTTTACCCCTCACCAGTTCCTTGTTAATTATGGCAGGAATGGCGAGCGCTGGTATCCCCGGTTTAGTCGGATTTGTTGCTGAGTTTCCCGTCTTCCAAGGAACTTTTGCCGTCTTCCCCATTCACAGTTTATTGTGTATTATTGCCTCCGGTTTAACGGCTGTTTATTTTGTCATTCTCCTCAACCGTACCTGTTTTGGAAAACTCGATAATAACTTAGCTTATTATCCGAAAGTTAGTTTATCTGAACAAGCTCCAGCCTTAATTTTAGCTGCTTTAATTTTTGTTCTCGGTATCCAGCCAACTTGGTTATTCCGATGGATGGAACCCACGGCACAATCGATGGTAATTGCTTTAAATAACGCTGTTCCCACCCAAGTTGCAATTAAACAATAACCCCCTATAAACCGGGTTCCTAAGTTAGACTTTAAAAACCCGGTTTCTGCATCCTCCCTTAACAACAATTAAAACGAGGAAAAAATTATGACAACAGCAACCTTACCTCAAACCAAATTACCCCCCTCAACCCATGAATTTTCCGAGATTATTCACCGTTTAGAAGCAGGGGGTGCAATGTTACCCGATACCCCCGAAAATTTAATGCAAATTATCGGGATTTATAAAGCTTATGCAGTCCCAATGGATTTCTATTGGCGGGATTTACTGTACATTGCCGAACAGGTGTTTTTAAATCCCTTACCCTTTTTAAAATACTTCATTCCTCAAGAATATTTAGATCTCCATAATCATTATGCGGGAGATGATGCTGACTTAAGAATTTGGCGAGGAGAAGCAACAGCACACCCGGAATTATTAGCCTTTATTGAAAAAGGGGAAACCCGAAAAATGCCGAAATTACTGCATCATTTATGGCATGATCGGGTGAATATGGAGTTTGCTGAAGCTTGTATGCAGGCGATGCTTTGGCATCGAGATATGGGGGGATTATTTGATCCTTATTTAGATACCGATGAATATAAAGCTAATGCAGATCGAGCCATTAAAGCTTATTTTAAGAAAAATCCGATGATGATGGGATTGTATAAACTTTTCCCAGATTTATTCATCGAACAGGTGAGAATGATGTCCTATTATAGCAATTTAGGACTGTTTTGGGAAGTGATGGCGCCTGTGTTTTTTGAAATGAGTGATCTTTATGATGAAGGCAAAATTACCAGTGTTCCTGAAGCGATGAATTTTCTGGTTAATGGGATTTTTGCGATCGCCGGTCGTCCGATTTATCATCATGTTTATATTGATGGGGAATGTTATGAAATTATCCCCAAATCTAAAGGATTTATGTGGCTTTATGAAGCGGCATTACCCTATGTTGAAGCAGTGTTTTATCGGACTGCTCCCTTCCGAGGAACTAAATCTTATAACGCGCAAGCAAAACAAGTTCCAGAGGATCAGAATGACTTCCATTATGGTATTTTGTATGCTGATATTTTCCCCGTTGGGACGGCGGGAATTCCCCCAACATTATTAATGCAAGATATGTTACATTTCTTGCCTCCTTATTTAGTGGAATATTACCAAAAATATTGTCGAGGTGAAGATGATATGTTGATTCAGTTGGCGAATAGTTTTCAACGGTCAATGTATTGTGTAACTTCTGCGGTCATTCAAGCGTTACGCACGGCTTTACTGTACCCATTAGACGATCAAAATCCCAAACATTTGATAGCAAATCGTCAATTTTTTGAAGCGCAATTAGATCGATTTAAACGTCCTGAAGCACGATTAAGAGATATTCAACGTTCTGATTATCGTTAAATTAGGATGTAGGGTGTAGAATGAGTCACTTAATGGTTATCCCATTAAATTTTCTACACCCTCAGTTCCCAACGTTGCTTGTTCGATAATTCTTCTGTATTGTAACCGCCATTGCAACGCATTAGAAATGGTTAAATAACCCAGTTCAGGGTTTAGCTAGTAAATAAACTGAGTTGTTGATATTTTTTAGGTGTGATTATTATATTTTTTTGCCCAATTCTTTGACAAATCCATTCAATACAAATGGTAACAACAGCATTACCAAATAAAGCATATTGATCGTAAATTTTAGCAACTCGACACCAATTGTCAGGAAAACCCATTAAACGTGCATATTCTATCGGCGTTAATCGTCTAAATTTATTCCCAATTTGATATCGTTCATAATGTCTGGAAGTGGATGCGGTCAAAGTAGAAGCAACTCCATTAACACCAAAAATAGTATACCCTAACCTTGCACCCCCATCTTGGTTATATAAAATTTCCACACCATTACAATAGCGATTAACTGCTTTACTGTTTTTAATCCGTTCTAAAGTATCTGTGTTGACACTCCCACCCCTGCGCTACGCTAAAGGGGTGGGATTCTCGTATCTAGTCCAGTCAAGCAGAGACAGTTGAATATACTCTTGTTTGACTGTATTCACCGAGTTCAGGGGTGTGCCAAGCACCCCATCAGTTAAACCGGATGAATCCATTACAGAAGCATCTCTCTGTAGGTCTAACTGACAAGAAAAACCGTCCCATTGAGCTAGGTTTTTCGCAGCATTCAAATCAGAGTTATGGTAGTGACCATTAGGGCAATTGAAATCATGTCGATTTCTTTTACCAATAAAACCACAGGTTGAACAGGATTTGGAAGTGTATGGCGCAGGTCTTTTAATTAATTTCAATCCTTTAAGAGCCAACTTATAATTAAGTTTCTGTTCCAAAGAATAATAAGACCAATTATGTCGAGATTCACCGGAATCAGAACGAGATTTTTGGCTCTGTTTCATTGTGCTTCGACATCCTTCTAAATCCTCAATAACAACATCAGCATTATGGTATTCGGCAAAACGAACAATTCGACGGCTGATTGTATGATTGATTGCATCCATCCATCGTCGTTCTTTTTTGTCCCATTTCTTTAATGCTCGAAACTTTTTAGCTTCTTGAAGTTGTTTTCTTCGTTGTTGAAAATAACGTCTCCGATGCTTAACGCTTTGACCATTAAAGAACTTACCAAAACCCTGTTTAGGTGCAACTACCGCTAAATTATTCTGTCCTCGGTCACATCCTAATCTTTTCTCCGTCTTAACTTCTGGAACATCCTCAGTAATTGACAGATAGGCATACCACTTATTTCGATGTTTAATTAATTTAAAAGAACCCCCTTGAATTGTTCCCTCTAACAATCCGTCTAAAACAGGTTGCCAATGGGGAGATGCAACTTCAATGGGAATTCTTTTTTCACCTTTAAGGGTTGGAAAACTAATTGAATAAGTATTCCCTTTTAGGGTTAACTTCCAGTTTTGGTTGTTAACTTCCACAGGAAGAACTTTATATTGTTTGGTTTTACGACCTGTGGGTGATGTGGTATGTCGGATTACTTGGTTAACAAGGGCAGATTTTAACTCGGACATAATTTTAGCTGTTGTCATTTTACGCCGTTCTTTAATCGGCAATGACAACAGCTTGTTGGCAACCCGTGTGTTTTCTGCCGTCATTTGCTCAAACACCTGAGCTTTACAACGGTTGAGATCCACGAATTTCAATTTAATCGTCCGAGTTATTTTTGTCATGTCATCCATGATAACATAAGGTTGATGAATCGTGTGTATCGACAATGACAGAAAATCAATATAGAAGAAAAAACACATCAGTTAGTCTGATCAACTATCATTTTGTCTTTTGCCCAAAAAGGAGGAAAAGGGTGTTGGTTAACGGAGTGAGCAGAAGATTAGAGGAAATTATCTACCAAAAAGCAAAAGAGCTAGAATGTGATGTCCTAGCTCTGGAGATAATGCCTGATCATGTGCATTTATTTATTAGTTGTCACCCTTTGATTGCTCCACATCAAATTATGTTCAGAATCAAAGGGGCATCATCAAGAATATTAAGAAAAGAATTTCCTCATTTACTTAAACTACCTTCTTTGTGGAGTCGAAGCTATTATTGTGGGACGGCTGGTTCTGTTTCTAGTGAAACTATCAAAAAGTATATTGCTAACCAAAACTCTCACTAGCCTTCACTCCGCCTAAAGGCGGGTATTCTACATCCCACGCTTGAAAGACGTGGGCTTTGAATACGGTTATTGTAAAATCAAATTGAGGCTCAACTTCTGATTCAGATTGAAGAATATTTTTTAATCGCGTAGGGGGATAGATATCAGGAAATGAGGGGAGAGATTGACTATACATTTTATTTTGATAAGCAATTCCCCAAGGATAATTTTTAATCGGGGAATCTAAAATAGGATATAAATATTTTTCAAAATTCTCGAAATCAAAATTTAAGTATTCAGTCTCGCTTTGATTTAAAAAAATTAAATGATCTTCTAAATTTATAGGGTTAAAATCCGATTTACAGCGAGATCCAAAAATAAAAATACGCTCACGGTTTTGAGGAATCCCAAAATTAATAGGGCTAATAATGCGCCATTCAATCAAATAATTGAGAGACGCTAAAGCATTTAAAATCACTTTAAAATGGTGTCCCTGTTCCATTGTTAAAATACGTTTAACATTCTCCAACAAAAAATAGTGAGGTTTTTTAGTATCTATAATTTCTACAATTTTTTCAAATAGGGTTCCGCGAAATTGATCTCGAATTCCTAATTTTTTGCCCGCCGCACTAAAGGGTTGACAGGGAAATCCTGCGGTTAATAAATCATGGTCAGGAATATCCGCTAAATTGATACTTTGGATATCTCCTAATACAATAGAATTTTGACCAAAGTTGCTTTGATAAACTTGACAACACAATTCATTGATATCATTCGCCCAAATCGTTTGAATTCCACTGGCTTCTAACCCTAAACGAAAACCACCAATTCCAGCAAATAATTCAATCGCTGTTTGTTTTTTAAACCGACTCAAATGTTGTTCTCCTTGAGCTATTATTAATAGTCTCGGTAATTGAGTTGATACTTCTAGGATGGGTGGGAAAACCCCACCCTTACGGGTTATTGATTGGCTAATTAGAACAGAAAATTAACCCATTAAAATCACCGTATCAATAACGTGAATAATGCCATTATCGGCTTCAATATCGGGGGCGAGAACCGTTGCATTTTTCACTTCAAACCCATCGGAACAGTTAATGGGAATGGGTGAACCTTCTAAAGATGTTACAGAACCCAATTTTTCTAAATCAGCTTTCGCCAGTTTACCCGAAACGACGTGAAATTTTAAAATTCGGGCTAACTGGGGGGGATTTTGAACTAAGGTTTGTACCGTTCCTGGGGGAAGTTTAGCAAAGGCGTCATCATTGGGCGCAAAAACCGTAAATGGGCCAGGACTTTTTAAGGCTTCCACTAAACCTGCGGCTTGAACAGCAGCCACTAAGGTTGTAAATGAACCAGCGCCTACAGCAATATCAACAATATCTGCCATTGAACAAATTTAACCTAAATTAAAAACAAAAGTTCCTCTCAAAATAGTAAACGAATTTTGAACAGAATGAGAACGAATTGCCATGAACAAGTCTGTTTAAATCAACCCTAAGTTAGAGGGGGTTTCAAAAACATTAGAAAAAGTTGTGACTGGATAAGCACTGCTGATTAATTCAGACATTGACTTCAGATGACTCATCGCCAACGCCTTAGCATTATTTCTTAATCCCTCTTGTGAAATTGAGTTACTCCCAGTAGGGGTTAATTTCCATAATTCCTTTCCATGGATGCCATCATTAGCAGCTAAATAAAGGGTTCCATTAACATCAAACGGAAGGGAAGGATTAGAGCTTCTTTTTCCAGGGTTAATATCAGCTACCATGATTGTACCTGTTTCTGTACCATTACTCATCCATAATTCTGTGCCATAATTTGGATCAGTTAATGGAAAATAAAGGGTGTTATTAATGGATTTGAATTGGTCATCATAAAGAGTATATTAAAATTCATTAACTGATAAGTATAAAAGCCGGGTGAGTCTGGAAAAATATCTTTAACCAGTTCGGCTTTCCCAGGTGAAATCAGGGTTAAATCTTGCTCGTTTAACATAAAAAAACTCCTTTTTACAGCAAATTGTAAAAATAAGTTACATCTCTTAATTATTGATTGAATGATTCAGAATCAATCCCTGATGTTCCCTTCTCAAGCATTTTAATTTTAGTGGCTGACCTTGATTGATTATAAGCTTATAATTTAATTGCTCCGTAAGTTTTGGCAACAAGCATAAGTATCAAATAACCCGCCGACCAAACTACAGGTTAAGGCAATGACTAAACACCCTTGCAAAGGATGTCCATTTCCAAAGGTGGCAAGAAATTTGAGTATTTGGTTACAGCCAAACTCCCCTGAGCTTTGAATCAAAGGCAGGTGACTCATAAGGGCAAACGTGATTAATCCCATAGCGATCAATAATAAGGGAGTAATGAAACTAAAGGTGATCGCCAGTAGCAAAGAACGAATCAAATGAGGCAAAATACTCATAAATCTATCTTTAGGAGGATTTTCTATCTTTATATTGGGATGCTAGTGTCATTGACCTTTGTTGGATTGGGTATCACTGTCAATCTAACTTGCTAATTTCTACGATAGGAGCGATCGCTCGTTTTAATCTAATCTGTGAGAAATCTTAAATATAAAGTCAAAAAAATTAAACTTTCTGCTTTATAAATCTTGTTGAAGATTTGTATATTTTTAGTTATTGATTGAACTTTATACAGTTGTTATTCCCTTGAGCAATTCTAACACTCGTTCCAGCTTTGAACTTTGGCTACAACGATTTATTTCCGCCCTGTTATTGGCCGGACAAGTGGTGGTGCATTTACTTCAGGGTAAAATTCACCGTCGTAACACTTTGGAACAAATGGTCGCTGTTGGCCCAGAATCTTTAATGATTGCCCTGTTAACAGCGAGTTTTGTGGGGATGGTGTTCACCATTCAAGTTGCGCGAGAATTCGTCGCGTTAGGTGCTGTTAATATTGTCGGGGGAGTTCTAGCTCTGTCCTTAGCGCGGGAACTCAGCCCTGTGTTAACGGCCGTGATTGTTGCGGGACGGGTTTGTTCAGCTTTTGCAGCAGAAATTGGCACGATGCGGGTTACAGAACAAATTGATGCGCTCTATATGTTGAAAACTGACCCGGTAGATTATTTAGTCATTCCCCGTGTGATTGCTTGTTGTTCAATGTTACCGATTTTAACCATTATTTGCTTAATTACGGGATTAGCAGGAGGGTTATTAATTGCTAATAGTATGTACAATATTTCTCCAACGGCTTTTTTAGATTCAGTCCGAAATTTTATTCAAGTTTGGGATGTTTGTAGTGGGTTAGTCAAAGGGTTAGTGTTTGGGGCGACTATTGCTGTGATTGGGACGAGTTGGGGATTAACCACAACCGGGGGAGCAAAAGGAGTCGGTCAATCCACCACAACGGCCGTTGTTACGGCTTTATTATCTATATTTATCCTTGATTTTTTCCTGTCTTGGATTATGTTTCAAGGCATGGGAAGTGCCGTTATCGGTTAATTCAGTTATCAGTTATCAGTTATCAGTTATCAGGGCGGAATGGGCAATGGGAAAGAATATGGATGATTGTATCAACCCCAATTCCCTCTTTCCTGGTATAAGTTTGGTAATATTAATTTAAAGTTTTCTAAATTAGGTTTACCCCATGACCACAACACCCACCACCCAAAGCTCTAATATTGTTGAATTACCTCCTAATTATATTATTCCCATCGTGCTGATGATTACTGCATTTCCCCTATTTTTAATTCAAAGATGGGGAAGTTTAGCACTTGCTTTTTTTGCCCTATTTCTTTTTATTCAAACCGCCCTCATTCGTCTACAATTTACCCCAACGGATTTAGATGTTTATCGTTCGGGTAAACTTATCCGTCGGTTTCCCTATCAAGATTGGACTAACTGGGAAATTTTTTGGACTCCTGTACCGATTTTATTTTATTTTCGAGAAGTCAAAAGTATTCACTTTCTACCGATTATTTTTGATGCTCAATTGTTACAAAGCTGTTTAAAACAATATTGCGGACATTTAAAACAAAATTAAGAATTTCTCAACTTTTAGCTTGTGATATTGTTGGGCTGTAACGCCAACGAGAAACTAAGCTGCCCGCGCATCTCAATAGATAATGGGAAATCGTGACATTCTGATAGTGGGAGCGTCCTCGCTCCCTATAGTGCATAGCACTGTTGGTATCAAGTACAATCATTATAAATCTTCAAAATTAGGGGGTTCTCGTAAAGGTTCTCTAGGGATAGTCGGAAGTTCAAAATCGCCAAAATGGGCAAAACGTCGCTCGATAACAAAGGCAAGATTTAAGGGTTCGAGAGTGTTTTCTGTTAAGACAGCGCGGAGAATTTCTTTAGCTTCTTCTTCCAGAGAGCGTCCATAATATTCGGCTCGCTTTTGCAGGCGATTTTTCAGGTCATCGTCAAAGTTTTGAATCGTGATATTATTCATAGTAGATTCACTTTTTAAAGCTACATTTGGGGCAATCTACAATATTAAGTTAAAATGGAGAACCTTAAAACCCAACACCCTACTTGTTTATCCTGTAGATACCCTCAAACCGTGAATTTAAGAATAAAGATTACCAACATATTCCTCATACCCATTATACAGTAAAGTTGGCTGTTTCTCCCAAGAAAAACTAGGGCTATTACTTACAATTCGTTCTGTAGCTTGTGACCATCGAGGATGGGGTTTGGTCGGGTTCACATTGGCTTCAAAACCATATTCATCAGGAACTAAGGTATTCCAAAATGTGGCAGGTTTTTCCTTGACAAATTCAATTTTAACAATCGATTTGGCTCCCTTAAATCCATATTTCCAAGGAGTCACCATCCGTAACGGTGCACCATTTTGTTTCGGTAGGGTTTTTCCATACATTCCAATGGCAAAAAACGCTAATTCATTTGCCATTTCTTCAATTCTTAATCCTTCGGTATAGGGCCAAGGATAACCATTTGCCCAAAATCCGGGGCCAGTGGTAATTTTAGGATCATAAAAAGACGTAAACCGCACAAATTTTGCCTCAGAAGTGGGTTCAACCGCCGCCATTAATTTGTTCATGGGAAACCCTAACCAAGGAACTACCATCGCCCAAGCTTCTACACAGCGAAAGCGATAAATTCGTTCTTCCAAGGGGAATTTTTTCTGAAGATCATCTAAAGTGTATGTAGTTGGATTTTTGACTAATCCTGAAACCTCTATTTTCCAATCTTCTAACGGTAATGCTTGGGCTGCTTGCCAAATCGATTTGGAACCGCCATACTCATAAAAGTTATTATATTTTGTGGCTAAATCTTCAGCCGTAACCGGACGATTGACATCAGCAAAATTCGGATTTGGGGTAAAATTTGAGATCACTTGGGTTGAAAAATTATCCTGATTTTTACCCGTCGAGGAAGATTGACATCCGGTTAACGGTAAAATAGTTGCTGTTAATCCCGCCCCAATTAAGCTTTTCATAAAGCGACGACGATTGAGAAATACGGACTCTGGTGTAATTTGATGTTCAGAGAGTTGCCAACTGGGAACAATACGAATGAAAGCCATAGGTTAAAATCGGTTAGGATTAATTCAGTTAATTTTAGAAAAAAAATCCAGAAAAAATCACGGATTTGAACGGATAATCTGAATTTCAGGCGTTGAGATTTGGGTGATCTTTTTCTCCCATCTCGGTTAAGAGGTCAGAGGTCTGTTCCCCATACCGAATGTCACAAAACTATCGTGACGTTTAAATGCTAAACAGTTTAACATTTGATGTCGTCATCCCCCCAATGATAGAAAATTCCCTCAAAGATGTTGCGTTTATTTAAGAATTAGTGATCGCCTTCCCTGAATCAGACTAAAGTTTAGGAAAGACGTATCATAGAAAAAATATACTAAAAAATTCTGGTTATGAGTTACTGCATCAACCCCCAATGTCAGAAGCCTCAAAACCCGACTCACGCCCTTTTGTGTCAGAGTTGTGGCTCGCAATTGCGCCTCAAAGACCGCTATCGTGCTATCCGAATTTTAGGTCAAAGTCAATGGAACCGAACGTTTTTAGCCGTTGATGAAGATAAACCGTCTCAACCTCGATGCGTCATTAAGCAGTGTCTTTATCCGCCATCCCAACCAGACGCCCGTGTCGAGTTCCGTGTTTATACCCGAAAATTAGACCCCATCAGCCAACATCCCGCCCTCCCAGACTTGTTAGCGTCCTTCGAAGAAAAAGATTGTGGTTATATTGTACAAGACTATATCTCAGGGCGAAATTTAGCTGAAGAAGTTAAACAAGAAGGCGTGTTTCAGGAATTGCAAATTTGGTATATCCTCAGTGAAATTCTACCCTTGCTTCAATTCATTCATGAAAAGGGAATGATACATGGGGATATTAAACCTGAAAATATTATCCGTCGTTCAGCTTTTATTCCTCCTACAAAACCGTTAATTTTAGTTGATTTTGCTGGAATTTATCCGCAACAAAATTTTCCAACAACCCTTCAAGGTTCCCCAGAATATGCCGCACCGGAACAACTTCAAGGGGAAATTAATGCTAAAACCGATCTCTATAGTTTAGGGATAACTTGTCTACATCTGTTAACCCAGATGTCTCCCTTTGATTTATTTAACATTAAAACGAATACTTGGGTTTGGCGGGATTATTTGAAAAGACCCATTAGTCAGCGTTTAACCCGAATTTTAACTCAATTAATTGAACGCAACCCTAGCAAACGTTATCCCTCAGCGACGGCGGTGATGCAGGATTTAAAATCAGGGCCCATTCCGGTTCACTTAACAAAAGTTGTCCAACGTAAATGGATTTTAACGGCTTGGGGGGGTGCAGCTTTAGCGTTATTTTCCTTATTCATGAGTTCTCGCCTACCCTCTATTGTCCCTCAAATTTCTTCCCAACCTCCAGAACCCATTTATCAAGTTCCTGATATCCAAATTCCTGTACCCCAAATTGAGAATTTTGCCCCCCCCATTCTTCAAAACCCTGGGACAGTCCGAACTTTATCCAAAAATACGGGCCCAGTGTGGTCGGTGGCGGTGAGTCCCGATGGTCAATTTGTAGTTTATGGCAATACGGATGGGTCAATTAATATCATTGATGCCAATACCGGAGGATTAATTAACACCTTGTTAGGACATTCCCAACCTGTGGGAACCTTGGCGATGAGTCGGGATGGCCGGACGTTAGTAAGTGGAAGCGGTGACCAAACCATTTTAGTTTGGGATTTGTGGAGTGGTCGTCAGAAAAAAATGCTCTACGGTCATCAAGGATGGGTTTATGCGGTGGCGATTAGTCCCGATGGGGAAACGGTAGCGAGTGTTAGCCGTGACCAAACCATTCGTCTGTGGGAT
The DNA here is from genome assembly GCF_900009145.1 of Planktothrix tepida PCC 9214. Lineage (NCBI taxonomy): Bacteria > Bacillati > Cyanobacteriota > Cyanophyceae > Oscillatoriales > Microcoleaceae > Planktothrix > Planktothrix tepida. Next base: position 167,150 of record NZ_LN889764.1, on the reverse strand, counting down.
ATTTACACCGGACGAACGTTAAGGACGTTAAACGGATATGGAATTGAGGTACAATCTCTCGCTTTTAGTGGGGATAATCAAACCTTAGTGAGTGGGGGAAATAACGGAATTGTTGATATTTGGAATTGGCATACCGGAGAATTATTAAGAACGTTTAAAGCTCATACTGAGGCGATTTGGTCAGTAGCAATAAGTCCCGATGGTCAACGGTTAGCAACGGGAAGTTGGGATCATGCCGTTAAATTGTGGGATTTACAACAATTAGAATCTCAATATTTTAATAATACTCCAGAGCACATTCTTCTCGGTCATCAAGAAAAGGTTCAATCGGTGGCATTTAGCCCCGATGGTCAAACCTTAGCCAGTGGTGATTTTGGGGGAGGGGTTAAACTTTGGAATGTGGAAAATGGAGGACTCGTCGGAACCTTTAAAGGACATCAAGCTTGGGTCAATGTGGTATTTAACCCTCAAAATCATACGTTAATTACGGGGAGTTTTGATGATACGTTAAAGGTTTGGCCGTTATTACCCCCAAACTGATTCAACGTTCCCAAAACCGGGTTTTTCAACACCCATTAGAAACCCGGTTTCTCCAGGTTTTACCTTGAATTTATAAAGCATTTAAAATTTGTTCGGCTGTCAATTGAAGTTCGGGAAAACTGGCAGAATTAATTATATCTTCTCCTCTATATTCTACGATATCATAAAATCCAGAAGCTAACGTTAAAATCGAGATTTTCAATTCTTGCGTATCAATAATCCAATATTCAGGAATTCCTAATGCAGCATATTCTGAACGTTTATAACGATAATCATCTTCTGGATTATTCGGACTAACAATTTCTACCACTAATACAGGTGGTTCTTCTAAAATAGCTGAAGGTAATGTCCTCAACAGTTGACGCTGAGTTTCTGTCATAACTAAAATATCAGGAATTCGGGATTTTCTGATTCCAGTTCTCACTCCAACTGTTCCCGGTTGTACAACCCTATCTAATTGTAATCGTTGAATTTCGGCTTTTAAAATATCATAAATTAAACGTAAAATCTCAGCGTGTAAACCACTAGCAGGAGGCATCTGAATTAATTTTCCATTAAACAGTTCATATTTAAAATCGCTATCATCTCTATAATTAAGATAATCGTCAAAACTATAGGTTTTAGGAGCAGTTTGCACCATCATGAGTTTCTAGCCTCTAATGGGGTCTAATGTTATTATAACAAAAAAGGATTTTGAGGATTTTAATAATAATTGAAAATCATTCGTCATTCTGAACCTTTCACTTCCTTCGAGGGTAAACTCCGTGAAGAATCTCTACTTTTCTCGATAACGCAGTAGAGATCCTTCCCTGTTCGGTGTTCGGTGTTCCCTTGCGCGGGATTTATTCGGGTTTGAGGCGCACACGCTTGCCCCCACCAGAGACTTGCAAGGTTTGACCACTGACCCAAGACCCAGCCGGAGATGCAAGCCAGAGGAAGGCATTAGCAATATCTTGCGGTTTTCCAGCACGTCCGGTCAAATTGTCCGGGTGGGCTAAGGCATACTGGGCTTTTTCATCCAAACCTGCTGCGGCATAGCCCTCGGTAATCACCGTACCAATCAACACGGTATTGATGCGAACTTGCTTGGCAAAATAGTGAGCTAGACCCAGCATCATGTGGTTAAGGGCTGCCTTGGCGGCCGAGTAGGCGATGAAGTCAAAAGCAGGTAACACCCCCACCAGAGAACCGGAGTTAGTAATGGTGGCATTTTCAGCTTCGAGTAAATAGGGACGACAAGCGGCCGTCATTCGCATAGCCGATAGGGTATTCAGCTTATAACTCTCGATCATCTCTTCCAAAGGAACATCCAGGGGGTCGTCGTAGGATTTGCCCCAGCCAACGTTATTAACTAAAGTTGAAATACCGCCAAAGGCTTCGACAGTTTTGGCGACACATTGTTGAATATCTTCTTCAATGGTGACGTTGCAGCCAATCCCCAACACTTCATTACCCGTTTCAGCCTGGAGCGCTGCCGCCGTTGCCTGGGCCTTCTCCCCATTGAGGTCAGCAATCATTACCTTGGCTCCTGCGCCCGAAAAGGTTTTAGCAATGGCTTCCCCGATATTTTGGGCGCCGCCCGTAACGATGGCCACATGACCATCCATCCGAAAGTCAGCAAAGGCATCAAAGTTGCTCATAGTGGTTTCCTTTAAGGTTGAATACGGTGAAAGACTTATGGACACTTAATCTAATTCCTGCACACCGCCCCCACTGACGGTGAGCACCTGTCCACTCACCCAACTGGCGGCCGGAGAACACAGGAATAAGGCAGCATAGGCAATATCACTGGGTTCTCCCAACCGAGCTAGGGGGGTATGCTTAAGCATGACTTTTTCAACTTCGGGCGTCAGCACCGTCGCTAAGGCATCGGTTTTAATTGCACCCGGAGCGATCGCATTTACCCGAATGCCCTTTGGCCCCAAATCAAAGGCAATATTCCGAGTCAGGTGGCTAACCGCAGCCTTGGAGGAGCTATAAGACGCCATCTTGACGTTTTTATTCTCTGCCGACATTGAGGAAATATTCAAAATGGCTCCCCCCCCGGCTGCCTCGATATGGGGAGCACACAGTTGGCACAGATGAAACACTGAAAATACATTGAGTTTGTAGGCCCAAATAAAGGTGTCCATCGGCATATCAAAGGGTTTTGGCCCACCGCCCCCAGCGTTGTTGATCAAGAGGGTGATTTTGCCAAAGACCTCCAAGGTCGCGTTGACGAGATTTTCAAGAGCCTGGTCATTGGTGACATCGCAGGCTACAGCAAGGGCTTTACCTCCCTTTTCCTGAATGCCCTTAACGACCGCAGCAGCAGTGTCTTCCTTCAAGTCACTGACAACTACAGCAGCCCCAGCCTGGGCAAACAATTCAGCAATGCCCCGGCCAATGCCTGCCCCACCTCCGGTCACAATGGCGACCTGGCCATCGAGCTTGAATGCGTCCAAAACGGTCATATCGACATAATCTCCATAATGTTAAAGACTTAGAACCCTTTGTTATCGGAGTTCTCAACAAAGTCCAAATCAAACGCCATCACTCAAAAACTTACTCAGGTCGCAACATCGCTTTCATGACCGCCGCATTAATAAACCAGGACGCTATCCCGGCGATTATCCCTAAAAGAATTGCACCGATCAAAGGCGTGACTAGAATTGTTCCTAAAAACTTTTGCAAAAATAGGGCAACCAATGCCGCTGTACCAAAGGCAAACAGAGAATAAAACAGAATTGTTCTCACCCCAAAAAAGAAAAAAGGCCGATCCAAAAGCTCTGGAAATGGCACGGGGAAAGTTTTGGCTTTTTTGCTGAAGGTAAAAAAGGCGATTGTCCCCAAGATCAGCGACAGCATAAACGCCGTCATCACCCCCGTTGAGAAAACCGTTTTTTCATGGGCTGATATGGTATCAACGGTAAGGGGTAGAGCCTCTTTTGCGCGAAACATAAACCAGCCAATCACACCGTTGATGACACCATTGATCACACCACTGATCAAGGCATTCTTTTGAATGAAATCATAGACGTGATGGGAGGCGGGAACCATATAGAGCAACCCTTTCAGAATTTGGTCTGGACTAAAAAACTTGGAGAAAGTATGACAGAAAAAGGTGAAAAGTTTGTGTAATTCTGGAGGGATAGCCCTTGTGAAAGCTGAACCGCTAAACCATGAGAATTCTGCTGGTTTCCCCAGACCCAACATTGTGTAGGGTCATACATCAGGTTTTATCGCGCCATAGCTTTATTGTTGATATTGCAACCAATGGCGAGGAAGCCTGGGAATTGCTTCAGGCGTTCATGTACGATGGGGTTTTGCTGGAGGCGGTATTGCCTGATATGGATGGAGTGACTTTGTGTTGTCGCTTGCGCGAGGTTGGCAACCCCGTCTTGATTTTGCTGATGCTGGAGCCTGCGGATGCCAACACTTGTGTCGATGGCTTAGATAGTGGGGCGGATGCCTGTTTAGTGAAACCGATTCAGTTTCCTGAACTCCTGGCTCAACTGCGTGCTTTGGCGCGGCGGGGCCTTCGTCGGGCCAGCCCTCTGCTCACCTGGGGGCCATTGTCTCTCAATCCTACCGCCCAGCAAATCACCTGTCACGGTCAAATTTTGAAGGTCAACCGCAAGGAATACCAAATTCTGAAGCTATTTCTTACTTATCCCCGACAAATGTTTTCTCGCAGCGAGATAGGCGATCGCCTGTGGACATTGGACGATGAGTTACCCAGCGATGCCACCCTCAAGAGCCATATTCGCAGTATTCGCCGCAAGCTTGAACAGGCGGGTCTTCAAGATTTTATTCAAACCCACTATGGTCTGGGGTACTGTCTCGATCCGGTTTATAACAAGGAAAATCAGTCGCTTAACCGAGATCCTTATCTCCTAGAAGGGATAGTTGATTCAATTACCGCCAATATCTGGCAAGAATTGATGGCGGCGAATGCCCGTCTACACGAGGAAATTGAGCAGCGCAAACACATTGAAGCCCAACTACGACGCTCAGAAATGATGTTGCGAAATGCCCAACGAGTGGCTCAAGTCGGGTGTTGGGAGTTCGATGTCATAACTCGTGAAATTTATTGGACGGAGGAGCTTTTTCTCATTCATGGTCTTGACCCGAATCAGCCTGCTCCTTCTGCTGAAGAAATTTTAGCTTTAATTCACCCTGATGATCGCCAACTTCATCAGGAAGCCATTCAGTATCGGGCACTCAGAAGGGAGGCGTTTGAAGCCAACTTACGCATCATTCGCGCTAATGATGGAGAAATTCGCTACATCAACGCCCGAGGCGGCCCTGTTTTTGATCATTCTGGCCAGATCATTAAGTTAACAGGAACGACCTTTGATGTCACTCAATGGCTCCGACACCTTCAAGAAACCGGGTTTCTACCTTAACCTTTGCTATTAACAAAAAGCTCAATTAAGAAACCCGGTTTCTGACCCCCACCCACACCTCCAAGAAACCGGGTTTCTGCCTTAACTTTTGCTACTAACAAAAAGCTCAATTAAGAAACCCGGTTTCTGACCCTATCGGAAACCCGCAACCCTCATGACTTCGAGGAAAATGTTGATGTCATAAATTTACGAAAATCTGTGAGCCTTATCTGTTACAGTCTACAAGTCTGGACGCGAGAGAAGAGATCGCCAACCTCCTAAGAAGCCCCCACGTAGGAAACGCCACCTTAGACGACCAACGGTTAGAGGGAGGTGGCCTTCTTTTGATGTCTGATTGAATTTTAGATCTTCGTATTCCAACCAGCTACCTCCAACACGCCAACCCACCTGATCACCAAACGCTTTCCAGACTTTCTGATTATAACTCTGGGTTCCTCCCAAACTTTGATAGATGCGCTTCTGTACCGAAAAGCCGAAGCGTCCATTGCTATATTTTACCCAAAGTTCGTCAATCGTTCGTAAATCCTCACAGGGAAAATTATCAATATCTTCAGTCCTTAACCATCCCTCCTTTGTTCTTCCGGCTACTTCTAACATTTTTTTTGCCGTTTCTTCATTAGCTTCTTTCCAGTTTCCATCTTTCAAAAGTTGTTCTAATTGATGATAATCAACACCTTTAGCTGACTTTAATTCTATATCAGGTTGGGGTGTTGGTGGTGATATCGGTTTTGCCGTTAATTGTAATGCTTCTAATACTTCTTGAGCCGTTTGAAAACGTTTTTTTGTTCCCTGTTGTAAGAGTTTATCTAAGACTTGACCCAAAGTATTATTAATTTTAACTGTTAAATAATCTCGCCAAACCCAGTCTCCTTCACTAACATCAAATAAATCAAAGGGTTCCTTATTCGTTAATAAATGAATACAAGTCACCCCTAAACTATATAAATCACTGGCAAAAGTCGGTTTTCCTAACGCTTGTTCTGGTGCGACATATCCAGCAGAACCAATCACTGTTCCTGTAACTGCTAACGCCGTTCTCGTGGCTGCTTTGGCTGCTCCAAAATCCACTAAAACAAATTTATTATCGCTCTTTCTTCTAATAATATTTTCTGGTTTAATATCTCGGTGAATTAATGGCTTTTGGTGAATAAACACTAAAACAGGTAATAAATCTCCTAACAAATTAACAATTTTAGTTTCTGAAAAAGCTCCACTTTGAGCTAATTCTTGAGCTAAGTTTTCTCCTACAATATATTCTTGAACAAGGTATTGACGGTGATCTTGGATAAAATAGGCGAATAATTCAGGAATTTGTTGATGTTTGCCTAACTGTTCTAATTGTATCGCTTCCTGTTTAAATAGTTCCTCGGCTTTTTGTTGATTATTCGTACCTTGAGCTTGGGGTAAAAATTGTTTAATCACACAATAGGGTTGAGACGGTTTATGCTCATCAACCGCTAGAAATGTTCGACCAAATCCTCCTTGTCCTAATATTTTTAAAGCTCGATATCGATCTGTTAATAGCAATTTTGAGCCACACTTTTGACAAAAATTTGTGGTTTTAGAGTTGGGTTGGAGGCAATCTGGGTTAAGGCATTGACTCATGGTTCAGGACTGGTGTGATTGAGGTAGAATAAGAGTTAATTCTATATTATCACAATTACACCGATTTCCTCATTTAGAAAAGCTTACTATTATTGATATTTATGAAAATACCATTAGCAGCTTTAAACCTTACAATGGTTTTATTGAGTCAACTGCCTATTCCTATCCCCGATAGTCAGGGAAATTATTACTCTAATGAAGCACCAGTTAAAGGTCAAGCTTCTCCCCGTTTGATGGCAGGTTCCCTATGGAAAGTTGTTACAACAACATTAAATTGTCGTCAAACACCGAACATTAATTCTCCCATTATTCAACAATTTAAACAAGGAGATATTTTACAAGCAAAAGTCTATCGAGGCGGTTCTGATGAAGTCTTAATCAATGCCAAAGATAGTCAACAATTACCTTGGATGCCTGTTCGGAGATATCCTGAAAATAACCCTTGTTATGTTCGGGCGAATCAACGTTATATTCAACCTATGTCCCCGTAAAAAATCTTAATTAGTACAATTATAATACCTTAATACTCAATTGCTTATTCAGAAATTCTTTGAGATTCTGAGTTAAAATAAGCCTGAATTACTGTTTGGCGTTTCTTAACGCTAGTTTGAATTAATTTAAAAATTCCGACTAAGCTCAAAATTCCCGTTAATATCATCACGGGTAAAAGCCATTTTATAAAAAATACAACTCCCCAACTAAAACTCGATAGAATTATCAGAAACGCTAAAATATTAGACTCTTTTGGTTCAAAGCCAATTTTTTGATACCGTTGGGTTAACCATCCCCAAACGACCCCCATATTTAAAACACTTCCCCCACCCAAAACAGAAATTAACATTCGACTCAAAATTCGTCCGCATTTCCCGCCATCTTGAAACAAGAAATTTAAAGCTGAATCAGAACCACTAGGAATGACTATTGCTGATAACATCCCAATTAATTGTACCATCAAAATTAACAGAAAATAAGAGAGGAACGCTGAAGGAATGACCCAGAGTCCGCCACGACGAGATAATCCAATTCTAATTCCTAGATAAAGCCAGATTATCGCCGTTAATAAACTTAATCCTTTCCAAAATAAATCGACTAAAATTTGAGAAAAACCCGGATGATGTCGAAATTGGGGAGTTGAGAAGGTTGTGGCAAAACTTAAATAAGTATAAGCCGGAGTTAAAGCGACTATCAAGATTAAAAAAGTTATCCCTAACAGGATATAGAATTTTTTGCCAAGAAGAACAGGAAGCAACGCCGTTTTAACAGTTAAAGGAATTTGATAATTTTGCGGATTAGAATTTGTCTTTAAATTCAGTTGACGTTCATAGACTTGATTCGCTTTTAATAAATTTGTTTCTACCGTTATAGAACAAACCACTTGATTTTTTTGAAATCTTTGAGGTTTAATCTCAATCCAAGGATGTTTACCATCCTCTATAATTGGATCACTGGGATGGGGAATAATATTCCATTTTCCTTGTAACAGTGTTTTAGGAACAGAATTAGTAATCGTTAATGTTTGTGTTAATCTTTGATTGAACCCTTGAGCTTGGAAATCCAATTGATTTTGGCTTAAATTTACGTCTGGAACCACCGAAGAATTAGAATTTTGATTCATAGCATTTTTCCCCATCAATGTCATTTCATTTCCAAAAAGCGGCTTCTGTTCCCTAACTCCCAACAACTGAGTTGGTTAGATTCCTAACCTTTTGATTGAGACTCGCTATATAATAAAAAGATTGTTCAATATTGATAATTTTCCTGCGCCGTGACTACCACTCCCTTACCTCCCAACCCCCAACTCACCGCAACACAACGCCCTGACCCCCTGGGACGCTTCGGACAATTTGGCGGCAAATACGTTCCTGAAACCTTAATGCCTGCCTTAGCTGAACTGGAAACGGCCTATCACCATTATCGTCAAGATCCTGAATTTCAAACGGAACTCCAAAGCCTGCTTAAAGACTATGTGGGACGGCCTAGCCCTCTGTATTTCGCCGAACGCCTCACCCAATATTATGCTAAACCCGACGGTACAGGCCCGCAAATTTATCTGAAACGGGAAGACCTCAACCATACGGGGGCTCATAAAATTAATAATGCTCTCGCCCAAGCGTTGTTAGCGAAAAAAATGGGGAAACAACGCATTATTGCAGAAACCGGGGCGGGTCAACATGGGGTGGCGACGGCGACGGTTTGCGCCCGCTATGGCCTAGACTGTGTAATTTATATGGGCATTCACGACATGGAACGTCAAGCCCTGAATGTGTTTAGAATGCGGTTGTTAGGGGCGGAAGTTCGACCAGTGGAAGCGGGAACTGGAACGTTAAAAGATGCGACGTCTGAAGCCATCCGCGACTGGGTAACGAACGTGGAAACGACCCATTATATTCTCGGTTCCGTTGCTGGCCCCCATCCCTATCCGATGATTGTACGGGATTTTCATAATGTAATTGGTATCGAAACTCGCAACCAATGTTTAGAAAAATGGGGCGGTTTACCGGATATTTTATTAGCTTGCGTCGGTGGCGGTTCAAACGCCATGGGGCTATTTAATGAGTTTGTGAATGAATCTTCTGTGCGTTTAATTGGGGTAGAAGCCGCAGGTTCAGGGGTAGAAACCGGAAAACACGCCGCTACCTTAACTCATGGTCAAGTGGGCGTTTTACACGGGGCGATGAGTTATCTATTACAAGATGATGATGGTCAAGTGATGGAAGCCCATTCCATTAGTGCTGGGTTAGATTATCCCGGTGTCGGGCCAGAACACAGCTATTTAAAAGATTTGGGTCGGGCGGAATATTATAGTGTGACTGACCAACAAGCGTTGGATGCGTTTCAACAGTTATCTCGTTTAGAAGGAATTATTCCTGCTTTAGAAACGGCCCATGCGATCGCTTATTTAGAAATGCTTTGTCCGCAATTAGAAGGCAGTCCTCGGATTATTTTAAATTGTTCAGGACGGGGAGATAAAGATGTACAAACGGTACAAAAATTCTTGAATCATCCTAACAGTTAAATTCAGCACTAAAAGCAAAACCATTTATTAAGTTTGGTTATGGTTGATTAAAATTATGTAACAATTATCAATTGCTTGCATAGTTCAGTTTATTATACGTTCATGAAAAAATCCGAGGGATTCATGATGACAAAATTAATGGCAAGACTTGAAGATGCCACTTTATCAGCAAAGGAGAAAGAACAGCTTGAGTTTCTTAGAAGTGCTGCAACAACTCGACTACGTTTATATAAAGAGAAACTTCACGATATGCTTCACGATCTAGAAGCAGTCGGAAAAGTTAAGATTCTTGGAAATCGTGTCCTCAGATATCATTCGGAGTACATGGTAGATATCACAGAAGAGACCGATGATAAAATATATGAAGTAATTAATGATTTTTTCCCAGGTGCTTCAGACACTGCTAAAAATGTATTTCAAGGATTAATCACTCAAAGTCTGAAAAGCATTCTCGATGATGCGTCAGTTGGGGGAAAACAGGTGCAAGCCCTTTATGTGATTCCAGAAAACGGTGCAATTGTAAGGGTTGATGCAAAATATTGGAAGTATGGCTTCAGCGAAGAAGGTGTAATTGGAAATCACAAAAACGTTTTTTGTTGCCTGTTTGCTAAGTCGCTCGTCAATCATACTAAAATTAGCTTAGATGAACTAATTCACCTTGTATTAGAGCAGGCTGACGGTATAGAAGTGGAGGAGATGATTCATGAAATCAGAGAAATTTGGGAGAAGGTTCAAGGACTTGATGAAGAGGCAATATTTGTAGATTACTGCACAAATCATGCTTTGAACTACCAAGCTGATGATAGCAGTCAGGGTTGATCAAGTACATCGTTGTTCAACGTTGATATCGTGAGTGGATTTGTGTCTTAATTTTAACAAATTACTCATGCACCCAAAGTTGTATTTATTCAGTATTAAATTGGAGAGGAAAAATGAGCCGTTATCCAGCCTATCAAGTTGGGACTAAAGCGTGGGATAATTACGGAGCAGACGGATTTAATGAGTACGGTTACAATGAGCAAGGAGTAGACCGCAAAGGATACAAGCCTATCATCATTAAGGAAAAATGGCCTACTTGGTATGCGGCTGATGACTCTTATGATGCAGCCTTAAACACGAGAAAAGAGTTCCAAAATCGCTGTGGTATACCTTGGGGATCTATGCTGAATTTCTTTTTCGTCCCAGATTCCGATGGGCAAAGGTATCCGCAATATGGACACATCGTTTATGCCAAGGACACTCCAAACATCAGAGAACTGGAGTGGTATACAAACAACTACAGAGTTATTTCTGGTGTTGATACTTCTGACTGGTGTGGTGGTGACTATGAATGGCGATCATACTGATCACCTTCTAGAATACCTATTCTGTATTGACATACTCAGCAACAGTGACGATGCGGTGATTCTTGACAGTTCACTAACTGACGACGCTACCGAGGGTAGTCTTACTCTGTCTGGAGTGTCCGTTTAGAGTCGTGGCATTGCCCTATCCCGACTTGATTTAGATTTTTTGAAGCATTCTCATCTCGGTCGTGTTCAGTACCGAAATTCAAGCATTGAACCGACCGAAAATTTTAATCAAGTTTACTCCTTAAAAAGCTTATTAGGGTTCTCAGCAAAGATTATTATTTGCCTAAATTTGAGCCTATAATTCCTTTAGCTTTTCTCGAATTAAATGACGATACTGTACTAGAAAGTTATTAGTTTCAGTTTAGATGTTACCCCCTACGGTTATCAGTCCTAATTGCAGAGTTAATATTAATTTTTCTAATTTATATAAGCGTATAATTTTTTTATTTAAAAGTTTGTCAGGAAGTTTTGATATTTTATTGAAAATAGTTCTCAAATAGTTGACGAGATTATAGAGGTTCTGGTACACTGAGGATAACACCGCTCAAGGGTTTATTGTGTCTAAAGACAAAAATGGCAGCTAAAACCCTCATTCTTTCGTATAAGATCAATGTTTTTTAACGAATTTACGACTTTACGATACACGAATTTTTGGACAAAAACGGTAAGCCACAACTAGGGGTATTGACAAAAATCACAATTTATGCAGTAAGCTAAAAAAAGCGATCGCAATTTCCCAAACCTATCGCAACTGTACCGCATCAACACTATTGCTAAAATCAACTATGTTTAAATTACCATTCATCGGAATAGTCTTATTATTGGGAGGGTGTACATTTTTGTCAGAAATCAACTCGATTGTAAAGCCTCTACCGCAAGTGACACCCATTGTTACCCCCAATAATTCTAATCTGGCGCAATTGGAATTATCCGTACATCAACAAGTCAATGATTATCGGGCTTCTAAAAATTTGCCTCCTTTGAAATTAGACCCGCAAATTAGTGAACAATGTCGTATTCATAGTCAGTTAATGGCTAATGGTCAAGTTCCCTTTGGTCATAGCGGTTCAAAAGCTCGATTTCAAAAAATTCGTCAATTTGTCCGTTGGCAAGAAATTGCCGAAAATGTTGCCTTTAATTCCGGTTATGTTGACCCTGGAAAACAAGCCGTTAAAGGATGGATAGAAAGTCCAGGTCATCAACGCAATATGGTGGGAAATTATGAATTAACCGGAGTTGGGATTGTCAGAAATGCCAAAGGCGAGTATTATTTTACTCAGATTTTTGTAAGAAAAGCATGGCTTTAAATGTAGAATAGGGAATTACGAATTACGAATTACGAATTACGAATTACGAATTACGAATTACGAATTGGGAATAGTTTTATTAAAAACTAACAAAGCTAACAGTCAACCGTCAACCGTCAATAATCCTATGTTTAATTTTCAAGTTTGTGATGGGGATATTTCTGAAACGTTATTATCTGAATACCTAACCGCCGATGCGTTAGCCGTTGATACCGAAACAATGGGGTTATTACCTTGGCGAGACCGCCTTTGCTTAATTCAAATTTGCGACCTCAAAGGTCAAGTCACCGCCATTAGAATTGCCAAAGGTCAAACAGAAGCACCGAACTTAAAACAACTCTTAGAAGCACCTCATATTCTCAAAGTCTTCCATTTTGCTCGATTTGATATTGCCACTATTCGCTATTACTTAGGAATAGAAGTTAACCCGATATTCTGTACTAAAATAGCCAGTAAATTAGTCCGAACCTATACCGGAAAACACGGACTGAAAGAATTAGTCCAAGAATTAGAAAAAGTTGAACTCGATAAAACCTCCCAAAGTTCTGACTGGGGAAATGCGAGTAACCTGTCCGAAGAGCAATTAAACTATGCCGCTAATGATGTTCGCTATTTATTAAGTGTTCAGAAAAAGTTAGTGTCGATGTTAGAACGAGAAGACCGTTTAGAACTCGCCCAACAATGTTTTTCCTGTTTACCTGTAATAGTCACTTTAGATTTATTACAATTTCAAGGTATTTTTGAACACCATTAATAGAACTGACGTAGGAAGCCTTCCCAAGCAAAAACCCCCCAACCGAAGTTGAGGGGGAACTATCAGGGTGCATCTACATTTGTTTATTCCTTTATCTATGATTCTATTCAGGAAAATTCTCAAAAAAAAATTCCCCCAACCGAAGTTGAGGGGGAACTATCAGGGTGCATCTACTCCTGTTTATTCCTCTATCTATGATTCTGTTCAGGAAAATTCTCAAAAAAAATCCCTCAACCGAAGTTGAAGGAAAACCATCAGGGTGCATCTACTCCTGTTTATTCCTCTATCTATGATTCTGTTCAGGAAAATTCTCAAAAAAAATCCCTCAACCGAAGTTGAAGGAAAACCATCAGGGTGCATCTACTCCTGTTTATTCCTCTATCGATGATTCTGTTCAGGAAAATTCTCAAAAAAAATTCCCCAACTGCCTTTGGGATAAAGAGAAGACAAAAGATAGTTTTTTACTGATGAGGATCATCTTTTAATTTTTTATCAAAACAGTATTCAAGAAAGACTTTTTTGGATACTCCAGCCTGGGCGGCCATGGACTTAACTAGGGTTTTGCTAAATGGAGCTTTGGGACAGTCAACAGTAACTTTGTATAATTTCCCATTAACAATTTTTTTCCACTGTTCATGGGAAGTTCCATCTTGTTTCTGGGGTTCAAAACCCATATTTTTAAGGGCTGTTTTAACTTGCTTACAGGTTGGCGGCGCAAACTTTGTAAAAAATCCCAAGATCTTCTCCTAAACCACTTGAGACTGTGAAACGCCAGAAAAAATCTGAAAATGAGCAGGGTTAAAAGCAGGCAAGTTTTCAAGCAAAACTGCAAAATAGTATTCTAAAATGAGAGTGAAAGGAGCTTTACGAGATAATAATTGCTCTGCATAGTCACTATCTACTGTCAAAGCTTCTTGAACATAGGAATTGATCATCTCTTCTAATTTTAATTTAGCTTCGTTACAGGTATCTGCTTGAGATGCTAAATTTAGATCGATGCAAACAGCGACCCATTGATTATTTTCTTGTTTTAGAAAACACCTTAATAATGTGTTTTTCATTGGCGTTCCTTTTGACAATCAATAATAATCCTGTTTTTTATAAGATAAGCCACACTATATTAACTATAGTATAGAATTTTAGGAAATGTCAACCCCTTAGCCTAAGTGTCTTAAAAAATATCAAATTATCCATTCAGTTGAATGCTGAGGAAGAGCCTGAAACAGATTAAACCTTTTAATCAGGATTCACTAAACGCAATAATTTTTGCTTCACTTGAGCATCAAATACCTTCCATTTCATCTCTGCATAATCTTTATTTTCATTAAAACCCGATAGAAACCCTAACGGAATTTCAAACCCTCCTGCTTGACTTCTTCCCCCTCCAAAAAACTTACCCGTAGCATCCGTTCCAAAGGCTTCCTTAATAAATTCATCCGGGTCAAGGGTGATTTTATTCGTTCTCAAGGAACCCACAATAATCTCCAGTTCATTAAAATCATCATGAACTAATCCATAAACCACCGCCGTATGAACGTTTTCTTCAGTTAATAGAAAATCGGCCGCTTGCGGAATAGCATCTCGGTCAGAAGCGCGTAAAAAACCGACCCCTGAAATTGAGACATTATCTAAAACTTGACGATTTGATAATCCTCGTTCTATGACATCCATCACCCGTTTAGACCGAGAAGAACGCAACACAGAATCTAATAAACTCGCATCATAATAATTACTGAGATAAGCTGCGGCTAAGAAGTCTTCACGGGTGGCTTGTCGAAGTTGATTCGTATCCGAACGTAACCCGTGCATTAACGCCGTTGTACAATTAATATGATCAATTTCACTATCATCGAGTTCTAAAAATCCCGATTGTAAATATTGAGTTAAAATTGTAGCCGTCGCTTTAATTTGAGGACGAATATCACAAAATTCGGGATGTAAATCCTTTTGTAAACTATGATGATCAATTAATACCGTAATTGGCAGTTTAGCCGAGTGAATTAAAGGGGTTAGTTGACTGGTTGTTCCTTGATTATCAATTAAAACACAACCGGAATAAATTGATAAATCTTTGGTTTTTGCCATTTCTAATGGCCAGCGATGGACAGGTAATCCTGTTAATTTCACTAAGGCAATATTTTCTTGATGGCTGAGGGTTCCAGCATAGACAATATCACAGTCAATATTATATTGTTTAGCAATTAACTGATAAGCCCAAGCCGAAGATAACGCATCAGGATCGGGAAAGTCTTGTATAATAATTAATTGATGTTCTCCCGAATGACGTTCTAAAACTTGCTGAAAAGCCTGTTTTTTCTGAATGGGTAAAACAAATTCAGGACACAGGGAGAGAGAAGGTTCCCTTGAAACCGTTAGGGATTCAGATTGAGTGGAATTGTTCACTGTAAAATATAAATAAAACTAAGTTGTAATAGAGGTTTCCTCCCACACCAATCGGTATGGAAGGAATAAAGCCGAATCATTGGAATTGTTCAATGTGTTGCAGTGCAACTATTTTTGACTGTAGCAACTTTTCTGCGAAAATCAAGCCTCTTGAGAAGGAGATAAAGATTTTTCAAACTCCAGGCGTTGTTTGGCATTGTAGAGGAAATAACCATTCATCATTGCTGATGCTAAAAGACGGCCTAAATCCTCACGGTTTGTGGTAATCGTAACATCAAAATGCTCTGAGGGTAAACCACCTAACATTTGCATCAAGCTATTTTCCATAATTTGAGCAACTTCGGGTTCCGGTTGAGACAATTTGGCAATAGTTTCGGGTTCCATAGATTGAACATATTGCCACAACACATTATTTGCAGAGAGTTGACGATGAGATACAGGGTTTGTCATAGTCTTATCAAATAATTTAATCTTGTTATTGCTTTCTGTTCTTATTTTTAATGTAACTAACCTTTTTCAACTTGTTATAGTGTGTAAAACCGAACTTAGAGAACGGCTTATTCGACTCTTAATCAAAATTACGAGCTTATGAATTGTTTTAAAATAGCTTGAGGTGGTCTATCCCAAGTATCTTGATGATAATAAATTAAGCCTTGAGAAGTAAGCTTATAGGTAGAATATCCATTAAAAAATAATTGAGGTTTCCAGGGTAAACGTAAAGTTCCCCGCACTGTCCAGTTAGCAGTAATAATATCTGATTGAGTTTGTTGAACATCATGTAAATCAAAATACAATTCTGTAAAAAATAACCGACCGTGAAACCGTAATGTCCAAAAAATAATCCGATAACTAAACTTACCTTTAAACCGATTTACGGGGTCAATAAACTCTATATCCGAGGTATAAATATCATAGGAAATATCTCGTTCAAATAACATCGGTAAATCCTGATTCAACGTCGTAATCACTCGTTCAATTTGAGCGTTATATTCTTCGGGAGTGAGTGTGATAAAAGTTTCCATTCTCTCTATTCTCCACTGAATTGAATCGCAACGGTGCGGGTTCTAGGGCCGTCTAATTCAAAAAATAAAACCGATTGCCAAGTTCCTAACGCTAACTCTCCATTTACAATAGGAATCACTTCACTGGTACTTAACATCATCGCAATTAAATGGGAATGAGCATTCATGGGTTCATCGGGAGGAACAATTCTTAAATGTAAGTCATTATGAAGATATTTGGCATCAGCAGGAGCTAATTTTTGCCAATGAACTTTAATATCCTCTAACAGACGTTCTTCATATTCATTAATCGCCAGTGCGGTTGTGGTATGTCGGGAGAAGACTAACACTTGCCCATTTTGAATTTCTGTTGATTTTAACTGTTCTACAATCTGAGGCGTAATATTATAGATTCCAATTCCGGTTTCCGTTTCAATTTCAATCAGACGATAAATAATAGACATAGATGAACCTAAAAAAAACAGAAGATTTTCCTGACTTGAAGGGAGAAGGTTAGCTTGTGGGTCGATTAAACGTTTTATGTTTAATTAAATGTGGAATTACAGTAGCTTGTGGATGCGGGTTTTTTAAAATTAGACAAGCTAACCTTGACCCCTTAAATCAGAGTTAAGCAGTTATTCTTCATCGAGGACATCTTCTTCAGATTTCTCCCCAACTTGAATCAAGTGAATGTGTTTTGAACCTAAGCGAATTTCAAATTGATCTCCAGCTTCTAATCCCATAGATTCAGTATAGTTCGCACCAATAACCAGGGAACCGTTTTTATGAACACAAGCGCGAAAACTTGCTTCCCTTCCCCGTCCATCTTTCGTGCGTCCTGGGTCTAAGGCGATGCCCTTTGCAGCCAGTAACGCATCGTAAAATTCTGTCATATTGGCGCGAGTTTGGCTATCTTTTGTCTGGGTATAATACCCACACAAGCGAGCCGCTTCCCGACGAGGTAAGTTGCCCAAAGCTTTAACTTTCTGTAATAAGGCTTTACCTGTTAGGGGAGTAGTTGAAGGCTTTTCTGTGATTGTTTTTGCCATAAATATTCTCCAAGTGTAACTAAATTTTATTTTATCATATTTATTTTATTTTCTTCTATAAAATTTTCGGTATTGTTAACATTTCAATACATTTTAGGAACCTGAAGAATCATTTAAAAAAAAAGCCTTTTTTGATCTCCATGACATATCAAATTAATTGATATATTGAAGTTTTAATCAAAATCTGCTCGCTGTTCCCAAAACAACTAGGACTTGATGATCAATGAGATAGGGGAGGATAGCGGACAGAAATTCCGGTTTGCGCTTGAATTTCTTGAGCAAAATCTTGTAAGACTGAAGGCTCAACTGATTTGAGTTTCCGAGCTTGATAGGGGAGATTTTCAGGGGAGGGATGATTTTCTCGTCCGGCTAATTCATGTTTTAACGGTTTGGGACGAGTGGGAGTATTCAGTTGAATTTCGGTCGGTGCGATCGCTTTGATCCAACGTTGATATTCCTGGCGATCTGATAATGACCAAGGCGATAAAATCATCGTTTGGATTCCTAATTCTCCAGGGAAGATGCGACGAAATTCTTGCAGATCTATGAGTAGCTGTGTTAAATCAATTTCCCTGACGGGTTGATTCACTCTTTGAAGTTGGGCGGTTGAAATACCATCGAGTTTTACAGACACCCGATCGGCTAAAGCTAATTGTTCTCGAACTTGAGAATCTGATAATGTTGTCCCGTTGGTTAACACCAAAGTTGGACGCTGTGTGAGGGTTTTAATTCCGATTAAAATTTCCCCTAAATTTGCGGCTAAGGTGGGTTCTCCACTTCCACTTAAGGTAATCACATCCACATCCCAAGGCGCAAACTCAGCTAAGGCTTGTAAAATTTGATCGGTGGGAACATAAATTTGACGTTGTTGGGTTTTAAGTTTAATTTCTCCGAGTTGACAATAAACACAATTAAAAGAACAGGTGGAAATCTCACCGATGGGATCAATTCCCAAGGATTTTCCATAGCGCCACGACCACACAGGGCCATACACCGGGGTAAATTCTGGAGTAGAAACTGTTGCGGTTGTCATAATTTTTCAAGGTAGCAAAATGCCACCGCAAGATCAAGATTTAGCTTAAAGGGTAAACGATTTCTAATAAACCCGCGACCAGCAACAACATTACTATTCCCAATACTCCGGCTAAGGGTTTTCCCCCTAACCCTGTTACCCATTCAGGAACTTTCTGGGTAGCCTCAACTCCTCCCAGGGTATCCAAACTGGCTATCCCCCAAATCCAACCCGCGTGTAGTCCAATGGCTAGACCTAAAGACCCCCCCTGACCCAAACAGGCGAAAGTCAACACCATTCCCATTAATCCTAATCCGGGTAATTGGGGTAATGTGTTGCGAACGTCCCACAACAGATGGGAAAGGGCAAAAATCACACTGGCGATCACGGCGGCGATAAAGGCTGAATACTCTTGCTGTAATTGTTTTTGTAAAAATCCTCGAAAGATTAACTCCTCGTTACTACTAATCCACAGGGCTATCAGAAAAATTGGCCCAAAAACTAATATTTTTTTCCATAATTTAATCCATCCCTTTATAGGGTGAAGCAAAAAATTTAGGGAAGAGGACTGTTCACCTGTATTTTCCCAGTGTTGTTGCCGCCAATTGAGCCAACCCAGGATAAATTGAAAACCAAATAAGGCGATCAGGCTGATAACAGCCAGACCGAAACCAATGGCAATTGATATGAAAAACTGCGATCTCCAAGCTAAACCATAATCGAAGAAGGATCGACCCTCAACTTGGCTAACTTTCCACAAAACTATGGGAGCAATTCCATAAAGTGACGCCAGCAACGTTAATTTTTGGGTTTCATTTAGGGGTTCAGAAGGACGCCAATTGAGAGCGAATGCACTGACAACAGCAATTGGCATCCATAAACCCATCCACACCCCAAAAAAAACAGCAATTTTAATCAGGGTTGGCGCATTTGCAAGCCATGAAAATATCATTCTAATGGCTCAGGTGAGCGAATTTACTCTTCTTCATCGCCACTGCTGGCATCTTTTCCATTTTCGACTTGAATCAGGTGAATATGCTTGTATCCGAGCTTGATATCAAACTCATCACCCGGTTTAAGTCCCATTTCTTTGGTATAGGTTGAGCCTATTACAATTTGACCGTTTTTGTGAACGCTCACCATATAAGTTGCTTCCCGACCCCGACCATCTTTTGTACCATCGGGACTAAGCGGAATCCCCCGTGCTTTCAGCACTGCATCATAAAAATCTGTGAGATTGACGCGAACTTGGTTGTCCTTTGTCGTGCTGTAATAACCGCACAGCTTTGCTGTTTCACGCCGAGGCATATGAGACAGTTCTTTTACTTTTTGAAGCAGAGCCTTTCCGGTTAAGGGAGTTGGTGCAGGTTTATTCATGTTGTTCTTAATCTCCTTACTTCTCTAGGTAGGTAATTTTTATCCAATTCAACTTTTTGGAGTTATAAAAAATAATATATACTTAAATTCATCAATTTGACAAATATTTTTTTTTCTAAGTTACAAATCTTTCCATACAGGAATCACCATCTCTACCCTGAGCAAAAAAACGGGACTTCAAAATCCCGTTGAGATTGAGCAGGGGAATATAGACTTATTCGATGGTACTAGAACTCATCCCTTAGCTCTGTCTTGAAAATTGGATAGCCGCCCTATTTTACGCCCCTAGAGTCAGGAGCGCAATTTTTTCAGCCCGCCATCTCCCCTGAAGAAAAATCATCCCACTCCCTTGAGCCATGGCATTAAAAAAAATCTGCCGTTAAGACAGATCAATATATCCGTGATTAGACTTCAAAAAATCCCACCCTCGTCTTTCCGATTCCCGACCCTTTCCCACCCAGAAAGCCATTAGGAATTAGGAAACAGAGTTAACCCTCAACCGTCAACCCCTAAGAATCTCTAAAACGACGTTCTAACGCTTTTAAAGATTGGTACAGTTCAGGTAATCGTCTATAAACCGCCGCCGTTTTTAAATAAAGCTTGTTAGCAAGAGCCGGGGAACCAGAGACCATCTCTCCCCGTGAAATATTATGATGAACGCCAGATTGAGCCGTAACGATGACCCCATCCCCCACCTTGACTTGATTGGAAATACCAACTTGACCCGCTAATAACACCCCATTCCCAATGGTGACACCCCCAGCTAATCCTACTTGGGCGGCAAAGGCGCAATTCTCGCCGATGGTACAGCCGTGACCAATATGCACTAAATTGTCTAATTTCGTAGCTTTTCCGATGCGGGTTTCTCCCACGGCGGGGCGATCAATCGTACTATTACATCCCACTTCTACCCCGTCTTCTAATACGGTAATTCCCGATTGTTCCATTTTCATCCAACCCGAAGCGGTGGGAACAAAACCAAAGCCTTCAGCCCCGATGACAGCCCCACTATGAATCACACAATCACAACCGATTTGGGCGCGTTCATGAATCGTGCAATTGGCGTGTAAGATAGTGCGATCGCCAATCGTGACCTGGGGATAAATCACCACATTTGGATGCAAACACACCTGATTTCCAATCGTCACCCCCGCTTGAATCACCACATGGGGGCCAATATAAACCTCTGAGCCAATTTGGGCACTCGGATCAATCACCGCACTGGGATGAATCGAGGGTTGGGGTTGGTAAGGTTGATAAAATAATGCGATCGCCGCCGCAAAAATCGCCCTGGGATTTGCCCCCGCCACCCACGCTAAACCCCGTTCGGTTGCTTGAGTTTGTAACCCTTCATCTACAGGTAAAATCAGCGCACTCGCAGCAGACTGCTGCACAAAGGAGGCAAATTTTAATCCTTCAATATAGCTAAGAGTTCCAGAGGTCGCTTTATCCACCGCCGCCACCCCATGAATATCGGGATCGAGGGAGGGGTTATCTGTCAAACTATGGCCCGTAATTCCACTGTTAAGTTTTTCAACCAGTTCACTAAACTTCATTCTTCAGAAAAAATGGCAGGGGTAGCAAATTTTAAATCAATTTAAGACGGATGGGATTGTACGATTAACACCGAACAAGGCCCATGATGAACAACATATTGACTAACACTTCCTAAAAGCAATTCTCCTAAAGCCGAGTAACCCCGACGTCCCATCAAAATCAAATCCGCTTCCCAATGTTTGGCAACCTCACAAATCGTTTTACCCGGTTTACCGACGGTTTGTGTATATTCCGTCGCCACCCCTGCATCTATTGCGATTTGGTGCCAAGATTTAAGGGCATCTAAACTTTTTTGGGTAAACTCTTGCCATTGCTGCTGATAGGTATAGAGCAATTCTTGATTTGCCGTTGGATAGTAGCTTAACCCGACTAAGATGCCAAAATCAGGACTGCTTTCTTCGTCCGTACACAAAACGTGCAGTAACATCAAATTCGCTTGATTGCATACTGCCAGTTCTAAAGCTTGCTCAAACACAGCCTGACTGTTGGAAGACAGATCCAAAGGCGCAAGAATTTTCTTAAACATACCTTTTATATGTTGATCTGTAAGGGGCAATTGTTAAACCACTCATGGGGGACTAAGGACAGATCCAAGCAACAGAACCGGGGAATTGGTTCGGTTTTTTAAAGATGACTCCCTAGGAATTGATTCCAAGAAGTTTTTAATGATCTAGGAGAACGACCTTAGCCAGAATTTAGTGTTAATGTTTTACCCATTATAAGATGAATGGGATTTCTGTTTCACAAATTTTGATCACAAAAAATAGAAACAGAAATTTCCTTAAGGGGTCATGAATCCAGGGTTTGATGTCATTGCTGGGATGAACGACTTAAAAAAGCAGCACATTCAACATGGGACGTTTGCGGGAAAAAATCCGCAGGTTGTACCCGTATTAATTCATAGACTCCCATTTCACATAAAACTTTTAGATCCCGTGCTAAGGTTGCGGGTTTACAACTGATATAGATCAGTTGTTGAGGTTGGAGATCTAGCAAGGTTTCTAATACCCTGCGATCGCATCCTTTTCGAGGCGGATCAAGTAAAACAATATCAGGTTTATACCCTAACTGGGGTAATAACTTTTGTACTGTTCCCAGTTTAAACTCAACGGTGTCAATTTGATTTAAAATAGCATTCTGCCGAGCTTGCTCAATCGCCATTTCTTGTACTTCCAAACCAATCACTTGAGGGGACTGTAACGACTGCTTAGAACCCGCTTGTTTTTGCAGTAAATCCTTTGCTAGAGGTAAAGTAAATGTCCCAATTCCACAATAGGCATCAACAATCCGTTCAGTTCCTTGTAAATTGAGTTCTTGTAGCATTATTTGTAATAACGCTTCTGCCACTTCTGTATTAATTTGAAAAAACGTATCGGGTCTAAGCAAAAACTGGAGTCCCCCAAATTCTTCCTTTAAATAGGGTTGACCGACTAAACAGCGTGTTTCCTGACCAAAAATAGCATTTGTTTGATCCACATTGATATTTAAACAAACCCCCTTTAAGGAAGGATATTGTTCTAACCAAGTTTCCGCTTGTTCTTGCAGTCCGGGTAAACTCCCCTGGGTTGCAATTAAAGTTAACAACATTTCCCCGGTGCGTTGTCCAATTCTCAGGGACAGATGGCGAAGTTTTCCTCGGTGTTGGGGTTCGTCATAAATTGACCACCCTCGCTTTTGAATATCTTGCTTAATATTCGCCAGTAAAGGATTTAGACGTTGATCCTGTACCGGACATTGATTTAAGTTAACTAAACGATGACTGTGTTTCTGAAAGTAACCCGCCTGGACTTGACCGCTTGCAGAACGTCCCAGGGGATAGGTGACTTTATTACGATATCCTAAAGCCGACTCTCCTGCTAATACTGGCTCCACCGGAGGCTGGGTAAATCCCCCAATCCGTTCTAAGGCTTTAACGACTAAATCCCGTTTGGCTTGTAATTGAAATTCATAATCAATATGTTGCCACTGACAGCCCCCACATTTATCCGCCACAATACATCGCGGGGAAACCCGATCAGGAGATGCTTCTAAGATATGCTGCACTTTCCCTTCAGCATACTTACTTTTGACCCGCACCAGTCGCACCCGTAGGCGATCGCCCGGAACCGTATCTGGAACAAATACCACTCGATCTTGGTAACGGCCCACTCCATTGCCATCATCGGTTAAATCTGTAATTTCAATTTCTACTTGTTGTCCTTGCTGCCACATCATGATTAAGGATTAAAAATTAAGAATTGTTAACGATTTGGGGGGGATTGTTCATCCCGATTTAAGCCGATTCTCTCGATTTACAATTAACTGCTTCCCCAGATCCCCCTGAGTCGCTAAACTACTTAATGGTATCTTGAAAAACTTTAATAGCTCTTGAGGTTTTAGATGACAGTAGTTAGCCAAGTTATTCTCAAAGCTGATGATGAACTCCGTTATCCGAGTGTTGGTGAACTCAAAAGCATCAATGACTTTTTGAAAACGGGTGAACAGCGCGTGCGGATTGCTTCCACACTGGCTGATAATGAAAAAAAGATTGTAGATCGTGCCAGTAACCAACTGTGGAAAAAACGCCCTGACTTTATTGCCCCCGGTGGTAATGCGTCAGGTTCACGGGAACGGTCTTTATGCTTGCGGGATTATGGCTGGTATCTGCGCTTAATTACCTATGGGATTCTGTCCGGTGACAAAGATCCCATTGAAAGCATTGGTTTGGTGGGGGTCAAAGAAATGTATAACTCTTTAGGCGTTCCCATGCCCGGAATGGTAGAAGCCATTGTTTGTCTCAAAGAAGCGTCTCTGGCGTTACTCGATGACGAAGATGCTAAAGAAGCAGCCCCCTACTTTGACTTTATCATTCAAGCCATGTCCTAAGTTTGAACATGGGTTTCAACTGTCTGTGAAGACGTACCCGGTGTGCGTCTCCACAGATTTTTTATAGTAGGGAACAGCTTAACTGGGAACTGGGAACAGGGGGGAAAGAAAATAGGGAATAGGAGATAGAAAAAAGTGATTAGCAACCCTAGCAATTATTTGTAGCAAATATTAAAGGATGAAATATTAGAAACTAAGGAATGAAAAACCAATAAGGTGACTAATTGAGCAATAGTTTACGGTAGATCAAGGTTTCTAGGGTTTAATTGTGCAAGTTATTTATTTTTAATTCCTAATAGCCCAAACCTAGATGATAAATTGTTTTTCGTTTTATTCCCTATTCCCTGTTCCCTGTTCTCTCAAGAATTTCAAAAAGAACGGCGATAGTTGCGTAGTGCTTGAATTAATCGCCCGCCTCGTTTCAGAGCAATATCAGCTAATTCTACAATCCATTGATTGGGCATTGCTTGAGGTTGAATTGTTAGGATATAGTGGAGGGCTTCTTCTTCTTTTCCTATCCCTAAACGATAGGCATAAAGGATAAATGCGATCGCAGTAGAACGACTAATTCCCGCTTGACAATGAATTAATAAATCTCCTTGATTGGCTTGAACCGATTTCATAAAATGCAGCGCTTCTAAAATATGTTTAAGACTCGGTAAAATATATTCAGGATCATGATAAGGCGTATCAATATCATCAAATTCTAATCGCCATCGACTCGGAACTTGATCAAACCCTTCAGGAAGTTCACTACCGGGACTACCAATAGAAATTAAATAGCCAATTTTGGCTCCTTGAAAGTGTTCTAAAATATAGTTTTTAGCTTCGGCTCTAGAGGAAATCCAAAGTTTAGGTAAATGGGAATAAGGCGAAACAATATTAGGATTAAATAAGGTTGTTAAAAATGTTTTTGATTCTGAAGAATCTAATTTATCTAAAGCTGTTTCTGCCCAAGATCGCACATAAACATCCGCATCATTTAAAGCAGTTTTTAATCCATTAATTGTTGAAGGGGTATTCATCGATTGAATAGTTTCAACCACTTTTGCCCGCACAAAAGGATCGGGATCATGAATTTTCTTGAGCAGTTTATTAATTACAAATTCATTGCCAATGCGTCCCAACACTTCAACAACCCGAGTTCTGACATCGGCATTATTATGATTAAGGGCTTGTAAAAGTACCTTAATAGCAAAGGAATCATTAATCATTTCCAATCCATAAACGGCATTGGTATAAACATAAAATTCTGAATCATCAAGGGCATTTTTTAACCCTGTAATTGCCGATACTCCTCCTAAAAATCCTAAAGCCGTTGCGGCTCGACCTCGAACATAATGATCAGGATCGGAAGCTAAAATTTCTCTTAATTTTGTTATCGCTAAACGATTTTTTATTTTACCTAATGCCGTCGCTGCTCGCCAACGAACTTGGCTATCTTCATGATTAAGAGCAACAATTAATCCCCGAATAGCTCGATCACTGGCAATTTGTCCTAATCCCCAAGTTGCCCAAAGGCGAGTTTTTTGTAAGGGATCTTTTAATGCTTTTAATAATAAAGGTTCGGCGGCTTGACCGATTTGAGTAATTGCCCAAGCTGACCAAGCATTAACAAGTTCATTGGGATGATGTAATCCTTTAAAAAACCAAGGAAGTAATAGAGGTGAACGGGTTTGGGCTAATAAACGAATTTTAAAAGCCAGGGGAAGATTTAATTGAATGACCAGAGAAAAGGCTTTGTTTTGAAATTCAGGTTTAACGGTTTTTGTTAACAACGTTCCTTGAATAACATTTAATTTTAAAGCCAAACTCACCACCTGTAGCATCAAGTCTTCGGATTCAACTTCTTTCAACACTTTTGCAAGAAAATCAAAGGTTAATGCCCCTCGCAAATAGTCTTGTTTGAGTTGTTCATCACTCAACTGATGCAGCCGTCTTTTCAGTGTTTCAACATCGTAGAAATTAGTCATTAAATTGGGTAAGACCAGAGAAAGCCGGAAAAAAAGGGGAGTTAGGGAGAAAAGGCAACAAGAGGACAGACTGGAGTTTTTGTTCGGGGTTAACGATTAACCGTCAACTTTAATCATTAGATTAATCTTGATTTTATCTTGATCTGCGAGATTCAGATAACAGTTTTGGGATCGGTTGGTCTTCAACAGCAACCTCTTGAGCCTCCTGTGAAACAATCCATTGTCCTAATACCCTTAAAATATATTCAGGATAAAATAATGTATGGGCTGGTTTTGTCATGTGCATGACTTCTACAAAAGACTGATAAATTTTAGGATGTTTGACTCCTAACGTCAGAATCTGATCTAAATATTGGTGCAAGAATTTTGTTATCCCATTCGGCTTTCCCCCTTCGGTAGCCGGCCATACTCCTCCCCATGACTAAAGCATGATCACTGATGTAATTGGAAGACATGAATGAACTCCTCAAATCTATTCACAATTGATGGTTAAATATGAAAGGGAAGAATAGGAGAGGATCAAAACTCATTCATCCCCAAACCTGCTAACCTGTAACCTATAGCCCTTATATAGCGTAAGTCTATTATGGCGATTATTTCTTCCAAAAAGCAGTCCCCTGAACCTGAACCCTCGGATAATTTCTCTGGGTTGGCGACTCCAGCAGCTAAAAAATCCAGAAAATCTAAGACCCAGGAGCCGATTGATGAGTTGGATTATTTATTAGAAGCAGAAGCAACACCCCAGGAAGAAATTAATCGTCAACAGGATGAAAAAATTCGTCCCCATCGGTTAGAAGATTATATTGGACAAAAAGATTTAAAAGATGTTTTATCCATTGCGATCGCGGCTGCCAAATCTCGTCAGGAACCGTTAGATCATTTATTATTATATGGCCCTCCGGGGTTGGGAAAAACCACCATGTCGCTGATTTTAGCGTCGGAAATGGGGGTAACGTGTAAAATTACAACGGCTCCAGCGTTAGAAAAACCCCGTGATATTGCGGGATTATTAGTGAGTTTAAAGCCGGGAGAAGTGTTATTTATTGATGAAATTCATCGATTATCAAAAGTTGCTGAAGAAATTTTATATCCGGCGATGGAAGATTGCCGATTAGATATTACCATTGGTCAAGGGCGAGCGGCAAAAACTCGCAGTATTCCTCTCAAACCCTTTACCATTGTGGGTGCGACAACACGGGTGGGTTCCTTAACGGCTCCATTGCGCGATCGCTTCGGAATTATTCAACGATTACGCTTTTATGAAATTGATGAATTAAGTTTAATTGTACAACGCACTGCCAAATTATTAAATACTCCCATTACCCCAGAAGGAGCGATCGAAATTGCTCAACGTGCTAGGGGAACGCCTCGAATTGCAAATCGGTTATTACGTCGAGTTCGAGATTATGTTCAAGTCAAAAGTACAGGAGAAATTAATGCGGAAATTGCCAATATTGCCTTAGAAGTTTTTAATGTTGATCCCATGGGATTAGATTGGACAGATCGCAATATGTTAAGTGCGATGATTGAAAACTTTAAAGGCGGGCCAGTGGGATTAGAAACAATGGCGGCAATTACTGGGGAAGATACCCAAACCATTGAAGAAGTTTATGAACCTTATTTAATGCAAATTGGGTTTATTCAACGCACAAACCGGGGTCGTGTGGCGACACCTGCGGCTTGGAAACATTTAGGATTTGATCATCCTGAAAATCGTTAAAGTTAAAGTTTACAATTCTCCTTGTAATCCTTTATAAAATAGCTTGTCATTGGGTGCTAAAGAAGCATCATTATTTTCTGCTACTTTAGCTCGGTCTGCTTGCTCATTTAACTTTTTATGAGCGATTTTTCTAGCATCTTCAATGGCTGCTTTCCTTTTTTCGGTTTTACCGACTAAATTTTTAGTAGTATCAAGTTGATCAAATACTTTTTCTGACGCATCTTTAGCTGCATCAGAGGCTTTTGGTAAATCTAAATTCTCAGTATTTCCGCCTTTGACATGATAAAAGTCGGCTTCTGGAGTGAGTGCTTTAGCAAAAACAGGAGTGCTAAAAATTCCAGCCCCAACCCATATCAACCCCACTAAAATAACGGCGATCGCCCATTTTATACTGAATTGCTTTAAGGTCAAAATTAAACGCTGCATAATCACCTTTTGATCAGTTTGCTAAACATTAACCCGGAATTATGATTTGCTGAAACTAGAAATACATTCCTAATTCAATAGCGTGAAATTAAATAGCTCAATTTTCATCTATCTGAAGTTATACAATATTGATCCTAACTGCTGAAGGGGTGAGTTTGCGGCACGGTTAAATTCTGTCAATACAGATTATGGTTTTGATATTAAATTTTAAAGAAATGTATATTTATTTGAACAACAGAACTAATTCTATAACGCTACGCATTACAGTTAGGACATTTCTAAATCCTGAAAAGGATTCACTGCTTACTGTTCCCTGTTCCCTGTTCCCTGTTCCCTGTTCAAGTATTGCTATAGATTTTTGCTTAAGTTTTTAATCTATCAACTCTAAATCGGTTAAAATTAAAAGCTCATTAAGAGGGATTGAGACGAACGACCTCTGTTGATCTTAAAAGTTTGATCAAAAACCATACAAGCTTGAATTGACTCAACAGCGAAACACGCTGAAGATTTTTTCAGGTGATGGGATCGGTTCAGACGATTAAACGGAGAACTTTAATTTTATCAAAAATTCAAATAAGCGGGATTTTTTGTAAAGATTCCATGAAATCGATGAATCACTCCGCTTCTTCCCGGATGGATATGCAAACATAATTAGTAAATTCACCGATTGTTATACCAGGGGACAAAAGTCCGTGAAATCACGCCTTTGTGAACTCACGGAGTTTTTTTCTTTTTTAGGGGACAATTTTTTAAGGCTGTACAGTTGTCAGGGTAGAGGCAGATTCAAGGCAATCCACGATATCATAGTCATAATTAAGATAAGAGTTGAATTATGACTGCGATCATTGCCCTACTCGCTGATGAGACTCAGCAAGAAAAGCTCGTGAATTTTATAACTCAACACGAGAATGTCCTATCCCATTACCGCCTCATGGGTTTAGACAATCTTGCAGGTGCTTTAAAACAGAGGACATGGTTAAGGATTGAGACAATGTTATCTCTGCGACAAGGAGGGGATATGGTCATCGCCTCAAAAATAATTGCAGGGGAAGAGATTGCTGCGGTCATTTATTTAGTAGAACCCACCCAAACGACTTTTTCTGAGTTACCGCTTTTAACATTACTCCGAGTTTGCAATATCTACAATATTCCGATTGCGAGTAATATTGGAACCGCAGAAGCAATTATTGTTCAATTGCGCCGAACTCGTTCGGCGTATTTAATTTTTAATCCCGTTTCAGGGGTGGGAAATGCTAATCAAGATTTATTATTAATTCGACAATTATTAGAACCCTATTTTCATTTAAAAGTTCACTTAACAACACCTGAAACTGATCCAACGGAATTAGCAAAAGAAGCGGTGGAACAAAATGTTGACTTAGTAATTGCATCGGGGGGAGATGGGACGGTTTCGGCTGTAGCAGGAGCCGTGATTAATACCAATATTCCATTAGGAATTATCCCCAGAGGCACGGCTAATGCCTTTTCGGTGGCGTTGGGAATTCCGACGAATATTCAGGGGGCTTGTGAAGTCATTATTGCCGGATTAATCCGCACGATTGATGTGGCAAATTGTAATGGTTTACCGATGATTTTACTAGCTGGAATTGGGTTTGAAGCCGAAACGGTGAGTAAAGCAGATCGAGAAACGAAAAAACGCTGGGGGCCGTTAGCTTATATTATGGCAGGATGGCAACAATTAAACGAACAAACAGACTTTGAAACGGAAATTGAAATTAATGGTGAAATCAATCAATGTGAAGCTGCCGCGATTACAGTTGCCAATGTTGCTCCTGCTACTTCCGTTTTAGCCCAAGGATTAGGACAGGTGATTCCTGATGATGGATTGTTAGAAGTTTTAATGTATACCTCTCCTGTCGATAAAATGCAAGCCTTGGCGGGGATGGTGCGTTTATTAGGGGCAGGTTTACTGAAAACAGAAATTCAACGAGATAATATGATTGCCTTTCGGACTCAACGCCTTAAAATTTCAACTAATCCTCCTCAAAAAGTAGTTTTAGATGGGGAAATTATTGGCACAACACCGATAGAAGTAGAATGTGTTCCTAAAGGATTAAAAATTATGACTCCGGCGATTTCTGCCGTCCCTAATGTTGAAGAAGTTGCAACTTTGAATGTGAATGAGGTTGAAGTTAATGAAATAGAGAATAGCTTAGTGGAGATCCTTCCCCTGGAAAAGCCAGGGCTTTAAGAAATAAGCGATCGCCCTCTTTAACACAAATTACTATCAACATTTTATCCCACCTCAACTTAACCTATAATTCCTACTAATATAAGATAACTCCCTATTTTTGATCGCAACAGTTCTCAATTAATTAGGGTTTCCGGGAATATAATTTAAGGAGAATCATTCATTAATTCAACATTGACACAAAAGCGAATTCCTAATATTTCTTCAAAAGCAGATTCCAGATGAGGAATTTTATCTTGAATCATTTTCAGTAAGGTTCGACTGGTAACACCCACACGGGTACTTTCAGGGCTTAATTCAATTAAACTTCCTTGTTGACGCAATAAGGTTTGGGTTCCTAATGGTCTAATTTGAGTTAAAACTTGATGCCAAATTTCATCTAAACTATCACAAGGAATAAACCCTAATTCTCCTGTATCTCCGTCTTCTCCAATATGAACTAATCGACAATAACGGGCTTCAAACCCAAATTCTTTTAATTCTTTAAACAGTTCAGGAACCATCCCTGGTAAAGCCCAATATCGTCGAGGTATTTCAATTTCTAAACGAGCATAGGGTTTATCCGTTGTAAAATAAATTCCCAAGGGAACTCCTGCTTCTAATAAGGAGGTATCTACCGTATTTTCATCCTCGGCGGTAATAGAATATTTGTCTAAACAGCTTTTGAATTGCTCAAATTTAGTTTCATATTCAAACAAGGAAAACCCCACCATAATCACAGTATCACCTAACTGTAAGCAACGTTTTTGTTGGGCAACTCCTAAGCGATAACGAATTAGACTCATGGCGCTATGTCTTAAGGATTGTTCAGTATAAATACTATTTCCATTTAATCCATGAGATTCTAAACGAGATAAAATGCGGGTCATATCTCTTTGAATTGCAACTTTAAATTGAAACAGGTGATCTCGTTCCTGTTGTAATTTTTGATAGTCTTGTTCTAGGTGATTTAATTTTTCTTCTGTATTTTTTAATTTTTGAGTCGCCGATTTTAATTGTTGGGAAAGGGTACTAATTTGGTGATGGGTTTCTTGACGTAGACGAAAATAATCGTGAATTAACCGGGCTGCATATTCAGGAGAATCAAATTCAAACCAATCACTTTGTAAGCGACGATAGGCAAAAATTTCATGTAATTTTGTTTCATCTTTTTGAGGATCAGGAGTGCTAAAAATTTCGATTACTTTTAACGCATAGGGAATTTGATCATTAAGGATTTGATTCCGGGTTAATACCTGCAAAGATCTTTCAATTTTAAATCGTTTTGTTCCTTCTGCTTGTAATAGATAGATATTGCTCTCTAACTCTGTCATCTTAATTTAAACCTCATTTATGATATGAATAGATGGCTTTTATTGTCAAAGGTTAGATTTAATTTTTATCTCATTTCTAGGGTCTTCAACATCAGAATAAGCGTTAACAAAATTTGAGTCTGGTTATCTGATGAAAAAATCTATCTCTCTGAGTTCAAGATTAATTAACCTATAAATATTCTAATCAATTCCTGAACACAGCGAGGTTTAAATGATCGCAAGATAACGGAGAGCTTGGTGCAAAGCCGCTAGGAAGGAATAATCGGTGTTGTTAACGGGATCATCAGACTCGATCCAGTCATCTAGCTACTAGGGCTAGGTCATGTTAAACTGCGGAACCAGAACGGGTAAACCAACAGTCATTGCGCTTATCAGCCGAAAATAGCTGTTCATTACCTCATTATAATAGATAAATTGCAGATCAAAACTTTTGTTAAATATAAACCATGATTAAAACCCAATCTATTCATGTTACTTTTAATCGAAATACGGCTTTAGAAAAACAAGCACTCAGGGATATTAATCTAATAATTCCTGAAGGTCAGTTTATTACTGTTATTGGGAGCAATGGGGCTGGTAAATCAACCTTATTGAATGTTTTAACAGGGGATATTCTTCCGAATGCGGGTAAGGTTTGGATTAATAATCAAGAAGTAACCACTTGGTCATCCTCAAAACGAGCAAAATTTGTGGCAAGAGTTTTTCAAAATCCCTTAGCAGGTTCCTGTGCGAATTTAACCGTTGAAGAAAATTTAGCGTTAGCCTATCGTCGGGGATGTTTTAGGGGGTTTCGTTCTGCTTTAAATCATCGCTTACGAGAGGAATTTCGCTGCCGTTTAGCACGGTTAAATTTAGGGTTAGAAAATCGTTTAGGCGATCTTATGGGATTACTATCAGGCGGTCAACGTCAAGCGGTAAGTTTATTAATGTCAACTTTAGCTCCCCATCAAGTTTTACTCCTCGATGAACATACCGCCGCCCTTGATCCAAAAACGGCGAATTATATTCTACAATTAACCCGTGAAATTGTTTCGGAGAACCGATTAACTACATTAATGGTAACTCATAGTATGCGCCAAGCTTTGGATTTAGGCGATCGCACATTAATGTTACACGAAGGTCAAATTATTTTTGATATTTCAGGTTCAGAACGTCAGGGTTTAACCGTTACCGATTTACTGCATTTATTTGAAGAACAGCAACATGAGTCTTTAACAGATGATGCCCTTTTATTGGGATAAATTCATCTTAGTCATTAAAAATATGGTAAAATCCCAGAAGATATTTTTACTGGAAACGATAGTTTTTAACCCTGTGCTGGTTAAAATTGCGATTCATTGAAAATCAAAATAGAATTCAATTATTATTGAATTCTAATAAAAAAATGAGGATATATTGATGAATTTATACTTAAAAAAACGCTTAATTACTTTCCTATTAACGAGCAGCTTTTTTGTTTTGATAGGGGGGTGCGATCGCAATACAACCCAAACAAAACAATCGGAAGCCGTCGCTGAAGTCACGGCTACTCAACCTCCTAAACCCTATACAAAAGAAGCAGAATTAGTAGCTGTGGGTGATATTATGATGCACGGTGCTCAAATTAAATCGGGTTATGACCCGACTACAAAAACCTATAATTATGATAACTTTTTTACCGAAGTTAAAGGAATTTTATCCTCTGGAGATTGGGTTATTGGTAACTTAGAAACAACTTTATCAGGCCCAGAAACGGGGTATACGGGATATCCGTTATTTAACGCTCCAGATCCCTTAGCTGATGCGATTAAAAAAGCTGGGTTTAATATTATTTCTACCATCAATAATCATTCCTTAGATCGAGGCGAAAAAGGAGTTTTAAAAACCTTAGACAATGTGAAAAAACGGGGTTTAATTCCCATCGGCACAGCGACCTCAGCGAAAGAATCAGCCAAAATCACTATCGTTGAAAAAAATAATATTTCTATGGCAATTTTAGGCTATAGCTATGGAACAAATGGTATTCCAATTCCCAAAGGTAAGAATTATTTAGTCTCTTTAATTAATCCTCAAAAAATCACCCAAGATATTACTAAAGCTCGTCAAGCTGGGGTTGATATTGTTACCGTTATTTTACATTTTGGCGTAGAATACCAGCGTCAACCTAATGGTGAACAAAAAGCCTTAGTCAAACAGTTAGTCAATGCAGGTGCTGATATTATTTTAGGGAGTCATCCTCATGTTGTTCAACCTTATCAAATTATTGAAAAAACTGGGAAATCAGAAAAACCGAAAAAAGCAGTTGTTATTTATTCTATGGGAAATTTTATCTCTAATCAACGGGAAAAATATCGAGATTTGGGGGTAATTTGTAAAGTCAAGGTTTTGAAAAATTTTCCTGATGAAACCACTGAAATTAAAGAGATTAAAGCGATACCTACTTGGGTACATCGCTATAGCCAAGGAGGAAAATATCAGTTTCGTGTCCTTCCGATTGAACAGGTGTTAAAAACTCGTAAAGACCCCTTATTATCACCATCAGATTATCAACAGTTGGAAACCGACCTAAAGAATATGAATCGTCATCTGCATTCTTTTCAATAGAAATCCGGTTCCTTCAAGACACTTTCTCCTCCGCATCCGGAATCAGAATCAAACTATAGAAGAAAGAACTCAGATAGGTGGTACTGAGGCGGAGTAGAAAGTATGGAACTAAATCCGGTAACAGGTTTTGGTGTGACAGCACCGACAACAACAGAGGTGTCTCCTGACAGTTTACGCTCTCTGGTGCGTCAAATTGAAGCAGAACTATATTGTAGTGAAGTTTATAATATTGCTTTAAAAAGCTTACAAAAAATGTTAGGACAAGCGGCTAGTAAAGCCGAAATTGTCATTAAAGCGGTGGGACGAGAAGCTATTCAACTCGCTTTAAAACAAATTGCGAAACAAGAAACAGCAATTATCTGTACAACAGAATCTCCTTCGGTGAATGAGTCTATTTCTGTTACAGCCATTTCCTCAGATTATTCCTCCCCATCATCGGTAAAACAAAGTCCCAAAAAAACAAAATTTACTCCTCCCGAAGTTCAGATTTCGGTTGTTTCTCCCCTCGGTTTTATTGCTGGATATCAACCCCAGAATACAACCTCTGAATCCTCAGAAGAAACCTCGACTTCATCTGATATTTCTTCCTGGGATAATACCCCACAAGTCCAATCTAAACGTCAACCTCCGACTCAAGCTGAAATTAATCAGAAAATTCATCAAAAGCAAAAAATTTATTTACAAGAAATTGGGGAAGAATTGCGAAAAGCGAGAGAATCCTATCACCTGAGTTTACAACAAATGCACTATTTTACTTTAGTTCCCCTGCATCATTTAGAAGCTTTGGAACAGGGAGAACTTGAGCGCTTACCAGAAGATATTTATATTCGAGGGTTTATTTGTCGGGTAGCGAATGCTTTAGGATTAGAAGGTGGGAAAATAGCAGCGTCTTTTCCCTGTTTAGAATTTAGCGGACAGGTTGGACAATATGGGTCTAAAGTCGATGTTGATTCAGAATTTTATCTCAATTCAGTGCATTTATATTTAGGTTATGCTGCTATTTTAGCGGGTTCTATGGGGGGTTTTGCTTGGTTATCTCAACAAAGTGTTCCTGATGTAACCCTTCCCCCTGATATTCAGAATTTATTAGAACAAAAATCGCCCCAATCCCATCGACAAGAATCATCAACTCCTATACCAGGAAGGCAATCAGACCAGAATCAGATTCAAATTGGGTTTGATTTTTCTCCTCCTGAAATGATGGGTGGTGCGATCGCTTAGTTCTTCTAAATTTTACCCTAAATTTTCTCAAAAATCACCGATAAATTATTAGCGGGCATGGAGATAATTCCTACTAACCGTAAATTTTCTAAGGTTGCTATTTCAATAACCGCTTCTAAATCTCTCACTCCCCATTCTGGGTTAGATAACCGTAACGAGGTATCAAAGACTTCGTTACTAGGTGCAGTGTGTTTTCCTTGTTGTTTATAAGCTCCATATAAATATAAAATTCCCCCGGATGGCAAAATTCGATTTGCACCTGCCATTAATCCCAAGCAAGCCGACCAAGGGGAAATATGAATCATATTAATATTAACAATAGCAGTAATGGGGAATTCTGCCAAGCATTTTAAATCGGGATCTTCAACTAACCAAGTTGATTTCTGCACATCTAATTCTAAAGGGGGGAATAAATTATCCGAAGGACAATCAGTTTGCCAAGCTAAAATACTTTCTCGCAAAATAGGGTTAACTTCTGAAGGTAGCCATTTGCGGGGTTGCAACTGAGGCGCAAAAAATACAGCGTGTTGTCCTGTTCCACTGGCAATTTCTAAAATTGTTCCTGTGGGAGGAAGTACCTGTTTTAAAACCTCTAAAATAGGTTGTTGATTCCGTTCTGTTGCTGGAGCATACTGGCGAGAGTTGTTGGAAATATTCATGAGGGTAATTAGGATTAGAATAGTAAAAGTTTACAATTAAGAGGTTTAGGAGTTGAGTTTACCATTCTGGATAACATTCAACGTCAGTATTTAGAATTTATTGATTAGATAGAACCCCTAACGGATTTAAAACTGAGTCAAGTGCTCGTTTAATCTTCATAAATTAATCGGGTTTCCATCCAAATATCAATAAATGTAAAGTGGATTTTACAAAACTTCATTAAGAAAAGCAAATTCTTTCTCATCCCTGATTCAAAAATAGGTACATCTTCCGATATAATTCCCCTCATGTTCAGGGACATAAAAATGGACGATAGAGACAAAATATTAACTCAACTCGCTGAAGAACGATGGCGAGTTTCTTTGGCATTAACATTAGCCATGATGTTCATTTACTTTGGATTTATCTTGCTAGTGGCCTTTAATAAGTCCTTAATGGGTTCTTTAATTATACCCGGTTTAAGTTGGGGCATTTTGTTAGGTGCTTTAGTGATTATTTCAGCCTGGGTATTAATTTACCTGTATGTGCGTTGGACGAATAACTATTACGATCGCAAAATTGAAGACATTGTTAAGGATTAAGTCATGTCAACGACTCTCGGACAATTTAACCCCGTCGCTATTACATTTTTCCTGCTGTTTGTTGTTGCTTCTTTAGGGATTACTTATTGGGCTTCTACTCATACCAAAAGTGCAGCACAGTTTTACACTGCCGGCGGACAAATTAGTGGATTTCAAAATGGTTTAGCTCTCGCTGGCGATTTTATGAGTGCGGCGAGTTTTTTAGGAATAGCAGGTTTAGTCGCCCTTAATGGTTTTGATGGCTTAATTTACTCCATCGGCTTTTTAGTGGGGTGGCCGATTGTCATGTTTTTAATTGCCGAACCCCTGCGAAATTTAGGAACCTATACTTTTGCAGATGTAGTTGCCTATCGGATGCGTCAAACTCCGGTGAGAATTGCATCAGCAATTGGTACTTTAGCAGTGGTTAGTTTTTACTTAATTGCCCAAATGGTGGGGGCAGGTAATTTAATTAAATTACTGTTCGGCATGGAATATGAATTAGCCGTGATGATTGTCGGTGGTGTGATGTTAGCCTATGTCATTTTTGGGGGCATGATGGCAACCACCTGGGTACAAATTATCAAGGCTTTTTTGTTATTAGGGGGTGCGGTATTATTAACGATTTTGGTCTTATCCAAATTTGGCTTTAATCCCCTTAATTTATTTGCCGCCGCTTCCCAAAAATATGGGCCGGAAGTATTAGCTCCGGGGAAACAAGTTGCTAATCCTTTAGATGCCATTTCTTTAGGGATGTCTTTAATGTTTGGGACAGCAGGATTACCGCATATTTTAATGCGTTTTTATACTGTACCCGACGCCAGAGCCGCCCGCAAATCTGTCATGTATGCGACTTGGTTTATTGGCTTCTTTTATCTGCTGACGTTTATCCTTGGCTTTGGGGCGATGACCTTATTAGGTCGAGAGCAAATTCAAAGCATTGATAAAGGGGGAAATATGGCAGCCCCGATGTTAGCAGAAGTTTTAGGAGGAAACGTTTTATTAGGGTTTATTGCGGCGGTTTCTTTTGCAACCATTTTAGCGGTTGTGGCGGGATTAACCCTTTCTGGTGCGGCAGCTTTATCCCATGATTTATGGGTGAATGTGGTGCGGGGCGGTTCTGCGGATGAAACAGAACAATTAAAAGTTGCTCGTGGCGCCACAATGTTTTTAGGGGCTTTAGCAATTATTTTGGGAATCGTTTTTAAAGGACAAAATGTTGCCTATATGGTGGGTTTAGCTTTTGCGATCGCAGCTAGTGGTAATTTCCCGGCTTTATTGATGTCAATTTTATGGCGACGATTTACCACAAATGGTGCTGTTGCGAGTATGATTACCGGAACACTGACTTCTTTGTTTTTGATTTATTTGTCTCCCACCATTCAAATCGATTTACTCAAACATACAGAAGCCATTTTTCCGCTTAAAAACCCCGGTTTAATCACCATTCCGTTATCATTTGCCGTAGGAATTATTGTTTCTTTGCTAAAAAGCGATCGCCAAGCTTTTACAAAATTTGCAGAAGTTGAGCAATTGATTCATATTAGCGATTTACAATTTCCCTCCACCTTACCCGCCCAGGATATCGATGTAGAATTGTAGAAAACAACGATTGAGAAAAAGTTAGTAATTGCCTTTTTATAGAGCTTGATAAAAAGGCAACTACTTTTTGATAATTCGTATAAATATAGCAAGCTTACCCTTTGACATTCAAACAAGGAATCCGATGTGGCGGGATGAGAGCGCTCAGATAACGATTTGGTAAAGATCAGGAATGGGGAATAATATATAATAGATCACTATGAGTCAAGTTACTTGTAAAATATAATTATGCAAATTACCAGTATCAAAATCAAAAACTATCGAGTTTTTGAGAATTTGGAAGTAGAGAATATTCCCCCTTTTTGTGTGTTAATCGGTGCTAATGGTACCGGGAAATCAACTTTGTTTGATATTTTTAGTTTTTTGCGAGATGCTTTAAAAAATAACATTCGTCAAGCTCTGCAAATTCGAGGGGGTTATAGAGAAGTTGTTACCAGAGGCAAAGAAAAAGAAGATATAGAAATAGAGTTACAATTTCAGATGGAGCTTTCAGGGAAAAAACGACTTGTTACTTATCTATTGATTATTGGACAAGAAGATCGAAAACCTATCATCAAAAGAGAAATATTGCGTTATAAACGCGGTGAATATGGCTCTCCCTATCACTTCCTTGATTTTACTAAAGGTAAAGGTTATGCGATCACCAATGAAGAAAATTTTAGTCAACCTGATGAAGAATTACAAAGAGAAGAACAACAACTACAATCCAATGATATTTTAGCCATTAAAGGATTAGGGCAATTTCAACGTTTTCAAGCCGCTAGTGCTTTTCGTTCCCTGATCGAAAATTGGCACGTTTCCGACTTTCATATTAGCAGATCATGGGGCAGTAAAGACGCACTTTATGCTGAACATCTTTCTCCTACTGGGGATAATATAGCAATCGTTGCACAATATTTATATCGAGAACATCCTGAGATTTTCCAAACCATATTAACTAGAATAAAAGAAAGAGTCCCCGGTATTTCTACAGTAGAAGCCAAAGATACAGAAGACGGGCGATTAATTTTAAAATTTCAAGATGAAGCATTTAAAGATCCATTTATTGATCGTTATGTATCTGATGGCACAATGAAAATGTTTGCCTATTTAATTTTACTTTTTGATCCTAAACCTCACCCTTTACTTTGCGTTGAAGAACCAGAAAACCAATTATATCCAACTCTTTTAACCGAACTTGCTGAAGAATTTGCGAGTTATGCGAATAGAGGAGGACAAGTTTTTGTTTCTACCCATTCCCCTGACTTTTTAAATGCGGTTCCTTTAGACAGTATATTTTGGCTAATCAAAGAAAAAGGGATCACTAAAATGTCTAAAGCCTCAGACGACGAAATCCTCAGAAAATTAGTGGCAGAAGGAGATTTACCTGGCTATTTATGGAATCAAGGCTGGTTTAAAGGAGTTGCACCTTCATGAGTTATGACTTAATTTTTTTATTAGAAGAACCTTCGATGAAAAATGTTTTAGAAGAAATCTTACCAAAAATCATTCCTGAGCAAATTTCCTTTATTTGTATTGCTCATCAAGGTAAACAAGACTTAGCTAAATCTATTCCTATTAAAATTAGAGCTTTCAATAACATTAGCCCCCATACTCAATTTATTATCGTTCATGACCAAGATTCTCATGATTGCCAAAAACTTAAGGCTGAATTATTACAAATTTGTCAAACGGCTGGACAAAATAACCTAATAATTAGGATTATTTGTCATGAACTAGAATCATGGTTTTTAGGCAATTTGGAGGCGGTAGAAAAAGCCTATAATCTTAAACGTAATACTTTGAGTAAACATCAAAATAACAGAAAATACCGTAACCCTGATCAACTTAACTCTGCTAAACAGGAACTCAAAAATTTAGTCCCAGAATATTATCCAGCTACTCACTCGAAAAAAATCGCTCGTTATCTATCTCTAACCGATAATAAATCTAAAAGTTTTCAGGTTTTTATGCAAGGCATAAAAATGTTATTAGAAACCCAAATTATCAGAACACAAAAAAGTATGTGATCATATTTTGGTAACTGTTATAGAGCGATCGTGTCTAGCGTCCTAACTGTCTTGGTGGTTGCTATCCCATTGAGGATGAGACTCTACAAAAGCTGTAACAATATCGGCAGGAACAGGTTTAAGAAAGAAATACCCTTGAGCATATT
Source organism: Planktothrix tepida PCC 9214 (assembly GCF_900009145.1). NCBI lineage: Bacteria > Bacillati > Cyanobacteriota > Cyanophyceae > Oscillatoriales > Microcoleaceae > Planktothrix > Planktothrix tepida. The sequence continues at coordinate 126,499 of NZ_LN889764.1, read as the reverse complement.
CACAACCGAGGGAACGTAATTGTGCCAGTTGAGAAGCGGTTTCTACTCCTTCAGCTACCACATCTTTATTTAACGCATGAGCTAACCGAATAATCGTGCGAACAATCGCTAAATTTTCTCCGCCATCATCCGTTTCCATTTGTCCGACAAAAGAGCGATCAATTTTAATCGTATCAATGGGAAATCGAGGTAAATAACTTAAGGAAGAAAACCCGGTTCCAAAATCATCAATACTCAATTTTAATCCTAAAGATTTTAATTTTTTTAATAGATTAATGGTAGCATCTACATCATCCATAATCACACTTTCTGTAATTTCTAATCTTAATCCAGTGGGATTAATTTCTGAGATTTCAATAATCTCTTGAATTTGTTCGATTAAATCTTGTTGAACAAACTGTCTAGCCGATAAATTGACTCCGACAATTAATTCAGGTTGACCATGAAATTGATCTTGCCATAGTTTTAATTGATGACAGGCTTCTTGAATTGCCCATTTCCCCATTGGGACAATTAATCCTGTCTCTTTTGCAACCGCTATAAACCCTTCTGGGGTGATTAATCCTTCTTCGGGATGTTGCCAACGAATTAAAGCTTCAAACCCAACGATTTGCCCTAAATTTAATGAAACAACGGGTTGATAATATAAAACAAATTCTTGACGTTCTAAGGCTAATCTTAAACTGGTTTCTAATTTTAACTGTTCAATTCCATTAACGTGCATGGTCTGTTCAAAAACTTGAATCATACCTTTGCCTAAACTTCTAGCACGATACATGGCGGTATGGGCATTTCTTAATAAATAATCTGCCCTATTTTCAGCCGTTTCACTTAAGGCAATGCCAATACTTAAACTCATAAAGATATCATGATGATTTAATTGAAATGGAGAGAGTAAGGCGTTGTGAATACGTTCGGCTACAAACACTGCATTTTGATAGGGTTTTAACTGTTCAATTAAAATGGCAAATTCATCTCCTCCTAAACGAGCAATCATATCTTGATTTCTTAAACAAGTTTTCATCCTTTGCACCATTTCAATTAAGAGTTGATTTCCCGCTTCATATCCTAAACTATCGTTAATTCTCTTGAATCGATCAATATTTAAAAATAGAACGGCACATTGAGATTGAGAATGTTTTGTTTTTGAAATCGCCCATCCCACTCGGTCTAAAAATAAAGTACGGTTGGGGAGTTGCGTTAAAGAATCATGCAAAGAATTGTGAATTTGCTTATAGGCAATAATTCCAGTTCCCGCTAAAAATAAGGAAAAAATAGGAGCAATAATAGGAACCCAAGCATTTAATAAAAACAGTCCGTAGCTGGTTACCAATAAACTCAAAATTCCTCCCATTAAAGCTAATCCTTGATTGAGAGGATGACGAATCCGCCACATTGATATTCCTCCCACCATTGCCCAAATTCCAATCCATACTATTTCTAAATATTGAGGTAAGAATACAAATAAATTAGAACGGAAAACGAGAATTTGAGAACCGAGAATTAAATGGGCTTTTTGAGAGGGATTATTCAAGGCAGCATTAATAATCTGGCTCACCATTTGACCATGAATTAATACCCCAGGCATTTTAAAATTCTCCGCAGCTTTAATACTATAAGGCGTTAAAAAAGCATCGGGAATACTAGGGGCTGTTGTTCCAATTAAAATGACTTTATTTTTAATCCAATCCGGGTTAACTTGATTTGATAAAACTTCACTGATACTCACAATACGGGCAACTTCTGGAGCCCGATAATTGAGCAGGATTTGATAGCCTCGATCATCAATATTTCCATAACCACCATCTCCTGATTTCAAAGAAAAAAATGTCGTTTTTCCTAGTTCCATATATTCAGGATAACGGCTATTATTTTTAGGTTCAATTCCCTGATTTTTTAAGTAAGTTAAAGCCATCTGTAAAGAAAAAGCAAAAACCGTTTGCTTATCTTGACCACTGGCAAATAATAACTGCCGACGAACCACCCCATCAGAATCTAAAACTAAATCATTAAATCCAATTCGTTCTCGCTCAATTCCTGGGGGAGGTGGAACACTCGGATTTTTGGGATTTCCGATTTTCGTAATCACAATTATATTATCCGCTTTTAACTGCTTTAATAACTCTTTACCCCCTGGTTCCTGCGGTAAATCCCGATATAAATCTAACCCAATAACGTTAGGTTGATGTTGCTGAAGTTTGGCGAAAACCTGTGCTAAAATCCGATCTGTCAGTGGCCATTGTTTTTGAGATTGAATATCCTCTTCCGTAATTGCAACGATTAATAAATTAGGGTCGGAATCGGGAATCGGCCGTAAACAAACGAAGGCATCAAACATCCTTAATTCAAAGGATTCTAACCCTCCTAATTTTTGACATCCGACCACAAACAAGGTGACAATTAAACTGGTTAATAAAGCGGGGGATAACCGCACTGAGGTTGGTAAGATATTGCCTTTGTCCCTAAGCATCCCAGACACCTGATGGCACATCTTAACCCAAGATTCGAGAAAACTGAGCTTTCGAGAAAACATGAATTCAAGGTAAAATACAATAGGAAACCATTTTAAGTAAATTCCCCTTTTGGGTATAATTTACAGGAAATCTTTTCTATCACTGGAAATTCTGGGTTCGGTGTATTCTAAACAAAGCTTATCTTTTACAGTTCACACCCTTATTCCCTTATTCTAATTTCCTTTGGAACAACTTCTCAATTTTGTCGTTGTATTTAAGGCTAATCCGTGCTGGTATGACTAATTCACTTCCGATTCCTGTAATTGTTAATGGTGCTGGTGGAAAAATGGGCCGCGAGGTGATTAAAGCGGTGGCTGCTTCCCCTGATATGACCTTGTTGGGAGCGATTGATCATAACCCTGCTTATCTTGAACAAGATGCTGGAACTTTAGCGGGGATTGATCCCTTGGAAGTTCCGATTATGAATGATCGCGAAGGACTCTTAGCCATGGCAGCCCAGGAAAAACAACTGGGGGTCATGGTTGATTTTACCCATCCTGATTCAGTGTATGACAATATTCGCGCTGCGATCGCCTATGGAGTGCGTCCGGTTGTGGGAACAACGGGGTTAAGTCCAACCCAAATTCAGGAATTAGCGGAATTTGCCGATAAAGCCAGTACCGGTTGTTTACTCATTCCCAATTTCTCTATTGGAATGGTATTGTTACAACAGGCAGCAATCTCAGCGTCTCGCTATTTTGATCACGTTGAAATTATTGAATTACATCATAACCAAAAAGCCGATGCGCCCAGTGGAACAGCAGTACAAACGGCGCAATTATTAGCAGAATTAGGAAAAACCTATAACGCTCCCTTAGTTAAAGAAACGGAAAAATTAACCGGAGCCAGAGGAGCCGAAGCCGGAGAAGGAATTCGGATTCATAGTGTGCGTTTACCGGGGTTAATTGCTCATCAAGAAGTGATTTTTGGGGCGGCAGGTCAAATTTATACCTTGCGTCATGATACGAGCGATCGCTCTTGTTATATGCCCGGAGTTCTTTTAGCCATTCGCAAAGTTGTAGAACTCAAAACCTTTGTTTATGGGCTAGAAAAAATTTTATAGTAGGGAACAGGGAACAGGGAACAGGGAATAGGGAATAGGGAATAGGGAATAGGGAATAGGGAATAGAAAGAATTTGAGCATCCCTAGGAGTCAATTCCTGTTCTGAGGCTGCTCTATAATATTTAATTAATGGGTAGGGGTGTATTGAATACCCCAATAATTAACCACCAATTACTCATCACTGAAAAATGCTTGTTCCCATAACTCGTCAAACTTTTGAAGACTTAATTCCAGCCGCTGCGACGGGTGAACAGTATAAATATTGTTGGGGAAAACCCAGAGATTTTCTGAAACGATTATTAGTTTCTGCGGTTTGTTTAGCCGTTTGGATTTTTCTGGAATATACCGTCGAAGGTGATGCGCTGAAAATCTTAGTGTTCATTGCGGGAATTATCTCCTGTTTATTTTGGTTATGGATGCCTGTTTGGGAAGCGAGTTGGCGGAATGCTAAATATCGAAAATATCCCTATGCTGGATTTTTACAGGGAGAAATTCTCGATTTTTATATTAGTGAAGCCGTGACGGAACAACAGGAATCGGTCAATAAACGGGGAGAATTGATTATTATTGAAAACTTAGAACGCCGAATTAATGTTGAAGTCGGGGATGAATCCGGGTTTACAACCTTAATTCAAGCGCCTTTAAATCGCAATCACAAACGGTTGCGTCGGGGTCAAGTTGCCCAAATGGTTGTCATGTCTTATTTAGATGATTTAAGCGAAATTAATGAAGTTTCTGATATCTATATTCCCAGCCAAAATCTTTGGGTGAGTGACTATCCTTATGTCCGTCGAGATATTTTTCAAGAAATTAGTCGCCGTTTCCAGTCCCGTCGTTCCCCGAAAAAAGCACCTCCTTCCTCCAAAACTTCCGCTATTGAACGCTATGATCCGATGAACCGTTATCAGCAAAGGTATGATGATCCAGAACCTTAAACTTAAATTTTAAGGGTTGTAGAACTCCCCACTAAAGGTTGAGTTTTACCTTGAACTAATTCAACAAAATTATCTAAAATTTTAAGTCCCGCAGTCGAGGATTTTTCCGGGTGAAATTGTACCGCCATCACGTTATTTTGAGCAATAGCCGCCGTAACGATTTGACTCCCATGTTGAATGGTGGCGGCGGTTAAATTTTGATTTGCGGGATCAACATAATAAGAATGTACAAAATAAACCCAAGGTTCAGAACCAATGGTTTTCCACAACGGTAAATTCGGTTGAGTTAAACACAGTTGATTCCAACCCATGTGGGGAATGGTTAATCCCGGTTCTGACTGGAAGCGTCGCACTGTTCCAGAAAATATTCCCAAGCCTGGTTCTTGACCTTCTTCTGAAGATTCAAATAGAATTTGTAAGCCTAAACAAATCCCTAAAAACGGAATACCCGAAGCAATCACATCTTGAATCGGTTCTACTAACTGACGCGATCGCAAATGTTGCATGGCGGGGTCAAAGGAACCCACTCCGGGTAAGACAACTGCATCTGCGTTTTTAATTTCTGTTGCTGAGTCAGTGACGTGGGGGTTTGCACCCGCTTTTTCCAAGCCTTTGCAAACGGAGTGCAAATTCCCCATATCGTAGTCAATAACGGCGATCACAGACATTGATTGCTGTCCTTATCCTGTGGGTTAAAATAATTCTAATTTTACCATACCCACTGATAACTGATGATGCGGATACTTGATAACTGATTAACTACCATTTCGGGGAAGATTGCAGTAAATTAACCGCTTGTTCAGGTGTTAACGCTTCTGAGAAAAAATACCCTTGACCAAAATCACAATTTAACTGTCTTAATTGTGCTAATTGCTCGGCTGTTTCGATACCTTCCGCAATCACATTCATTCCCATCTTTTGAGCAATATTAATAATCACCGGAACTAAGCCTAATTTTTGCGGGATTTCATCTAATCCTTGAATAAAGGATCGATCAATTTTTAAGGTATCTACAGGAAAAGAATGGAGGTAACTCAAGGAAGAATATCCGGTTCCAAAATCATCTAAACTTAGTTGAATTTCTCGTTGTCGTAACTGATTTAAAATAATCTGTGCTGTTTTCAAATTATCCATAATGGCACTTTCTTTAATTTCTAATTTTAAAGATCGAGAATTCAGACGAGTTTCTTGAAGAATTTCATCCAGTTGACTAATTAAATTACTTTGGGTAAATTGTCGCGGGGTGAGATTAATACTAATAGTTAACGGAATTTCCTGAAATTGTTGTTGCAAATCATGGATTTGTTCTGTCGCTTGTCTTAAAATCCAATTGCCAATTTCTATAATTAAACCAGTTTCTTCTGCCACTGGAAGAAACTTAGCCGGAGGAATTAAACCTTGTTGAGGATGATGCCAACAAACTAAGGCTTCAAATCCAACAATTTTACCTGTTTTTAAGGCAATAATCGGTTGATACTTAACGGCTAATTGTTGTTCTTTAATCGCCGTGCGTAAATCGGTATCAAGCTGTAAAAAAGATAAGGCATTTTGGTACATAGAAGGATCAAAGACTTGATAACACGAAGTTCCCCGGTATTTTGCACGATACATGGCCGTATCCACATCGCGTAAAATTTGTTCTGGTCGGGTATAGTCCGGTTGACTATAGGCAACTCCAATACTGGCATTAATATAAATAGGATAGGATAAAATAGAAAACGGTTGAGCTAAAATATCAATAATGGTTTCTGCCATTTTAATCGCGGTTTCAGGGTCAGTTAAATGGGTTAATAAAATGGCAAATTCATCTCCCCCAAATCGAGCTAAAATATCCGCATCGGGAAAGGCTGATTCTAATCGTTGGGCAATGGCAATTAATAATTGATCCCCAACGGAATGCCCTAAAGAATCATTAATCACTTTAAAGCGATCGCAATCTAAAAATAAAACGGCAAATTGACAATTCGGATCAGCTTGTAACTGATTCAGAGCGACTTCTAAACGTTGAATAAATAAAACTCGATTGGGTAAGGTCGTCAACTCATCATACAAGGCTTTTTTGAGCAGTTGAGCATGAACCGCTTCCAGTTGTTGGGTGCGTTCCTTAACCCGGTTTTCTAATTCTGTATTTAATTCTACAATTTTTTTTCGAGCAAATTGTAACGACAGTTGATTTTGGACTCGCACTAAAACTTCATCAAATTGAAAGGGTTTGGTAATATAATCTGCCGCCCCAACAGCAAACCCTTTGAGTTTATTTTGAACTTCATCTAAAGCACTTAAAAAGATCACCGGAATTTCAGTAGTTTTAGGATTCGCTTTAATCGACTTACAAACCTCATACCCATCCATTTGAGGCATCATAATATCTAATAAAACTAAATCAGGCGCTTGAATTTCAATCGCTCTTAATGCGATGATGCCATTCAAAGCTTGGCGCACGTCATACCCACGCCGAATCAGCATCTTTGATAATAATCGTAAGTTTTCAGGATTATCATCAATGATAAGAATATTGCCGCTATAAATATCAGGTTGTTTCTGAATCATTGTTTTTTCCGCACTGAATCTTCAGGCTGTTTCGCCCATTCCATGACTTGATCAAAGTGAAAGTTATCCACTAAATCACTCAAATGTTGAGCCATTGCTTCATGTTCAGGTGGAATTTGACCAATTAGCTGAAGTAACAAACGATCACTACATTGAGCCGCCGCATAATAGAGTTGTTCGACCCATTCTGGCGGCATAATCTCTAATGCAGGGGAAATAACCAAAGGTGAAGAAAGAGTAGGGGGGGATAGGGAAAGTGATCCTAGCCGTTGAGACAAAAATTCGGGCGCATATTGATATTCCACCTTTAAATATTCACTTATTTTGTCCAAAAGTTCATCCTCTTGAAACGGAATACACAAAAAATCATCAAAACCCACCGATAAAGCCAACTGTTTATCCTCCTCCGATCCTGATGGGATCATGGCTAGAATAATCGTTTGATGGGGAAGTCCTTCCTCAAATTCGGTTTCAGAGTTTCTGAACTCAGGTGAATCGTCAAGGGGACATTCTTCCGGGCGAATTCTTTGAATGGCTTCATAACCACTCATAATCGGCATCCACATCTTCATCACAATTAAGTGGGGTTTCCAAACACGCTGAAGGATTAAACCTTCCTGACCATTTTCTGCTTCGCGGACTTGAAACCCCATTTGTTCAAGAAACTGAGTTAGATGACAACGCCAAGCAATTTGATCTTCCACGACCAACAAACGATAGTTGGGTTGATTGGGGGATAAACCGATAATTTTCCCCGAAGCAGAAACCGGATCTTGAGATTGAACTTCTCCAAGTTGCACAGGAATCACTAAGGTTAATTTTACGCCTTGATTGGAGGAACGTTCCATCACCATTGTTCCTTCCATCAGATGTAAAAATTGTTGACTCATGGGTAAGCTCAAATGTTCTGCTTCTGGAAAGGCTAGACTCCTTTGAACGGAGGTAAAAGGTTTAAATAAATCTTTAATTTCTAGGGAATTTTGATTCAACACGGTGGTTTCAATTTCAAATTCAAGTTTGATGGCTTCTGGCGGAGAATTCGATGGGGAAGGGGACATGAGAATCTCCGAATTGGGCAATAGGGCTTTAACGCGCAAGCATAACGTTCCCGCTTCTGTCCAAGTCATCAAATGTCCTAAACAATTTAAAAGAATTTGCCTCAATTTATTTTCATCGGCAATAATCCATTGGGGAAGATTTGGATCTCGTTGCACCTCAAATTTTAAGCCTTTCGCTTTAATTTTGGTACTCAGTAAATCTTGGACATAATCTAACCCCTGAAATAAATTAAACTGGGTGGCATTCAGACTAATTCGGTCAGCTTCTAACTTCGACATTTCCAGAATATCGTTAATTAAGGCTAATAAATGTTTTCCACTTCGATGAATAATCTTGATCTGTTCTTGTTGCTCATAACTCAGGCTAGAATCTCGGTTCATCAGTTGAGTAAAGCCTAAAATTGCATTCAGAGGCGTGCGTAATTCATGACTCATATTCGCTAAAAATTCACTTTTAGCTCGGTTGGCTGCATCCGCCGCCTCTTTGGCTTGACACAGTTCTTCCGACTGTTGTTGGGTATGAGTCAATAACGCCACTTGTTGTAACGCCACTCCTAATTGGGCACCAATTTGTACGACTAAATTAATTTCCGATTCTTGCCATTGACGGGAATTAAAATGTTGATACACCGCCAACAGTCCCCACAATTTTAGCCGAGAGGAAACCAAGGAGGAAGTCGCTGTTGATACAGTTTGGCAGAAAATCGGAACAATTAAATAGGATTTGACCTGCATTCGTTCTAACAATTGCAAATAACAATCGGGAAATCCAGCTTGATAAATATCATCAATACACAAATAGCTCAGACCATCCCGATGCACTCCCTCTTGAATATCTCGAAGATAAGTATCTTGAACCCGATCTTCTTGGTTTAAACTCAATAAAACGCAATTTTCAGTTTCCAAAATTGTTGGATCAAAATCGGGATCATGAATCGATTGATAAAGTAGAGATTGACAACCGGATGCAAAAGATTCTGCTACAAATTGACCCCGACCATCAGTATTAAATTGATAAATTCCGACTCGATCACTGTTTAATTCATACCGTAATTCTTGAGTGGTGGTGCTGAAAATCGTATCTGCATCCAACGTTTGGCGCATTCGACCAATCATTCGGGCTAGGGTCTGTTGACGTTGGGCTGTTTCTCGTAGTACGGTTTCGGCTTGTTTATTTTGAGTAATATCAATAATTAAACCATCCCATAAAATGCTACCATCGCCTTGAGGTTCAGGACGGGCATTTCCCTGTAACCATTTCATCTGACCGGGAGCCGGGATAATTCGCCAGGTATAAGTCCAAGGGCTTAAATATTCAGCAGAATCACAGATGGAATTAAGGACTCCTTGTAAATCTTCAGGATGAACTTTGGCAAATAATTGATGTACATCTATCATCGCTTGGGACGGAGATATCCCATATAAATCCCAACACCCAGAACTAATATAGGGTAAACTCATAGAACCATCGGGATGCAGCATAAATTGATAAATCGCCCCAGGTATATTGTCGGCTAAATTTTGATAGCGAGTTTTACTTTTTTCTAAGGCTTGTTGGGTTTCTTGAGTGGTTTGACGAATTGCAATTAATTCTCCAATCAGTTTCAGCCAATTTTGGGTTTCTATTGTCCACTTTTCTATGGAATGGAAATTAATAATTCCCATAAATCCTTTGGTTTTTCCCGATTTAATTAAGGGAATAAAAATCAGGGATTGACAACCGATGCAACGCAGGGTTTTGAGATCTTGAGGGGATAAATCAGGACATTCATCCAAATTGGCGATCGCTAAAATTTCGGTTCGTTTGGATTGTAATTGTTGATGAATCCAGGGTAACGTTTGCACCGATAAAACCCGATTAGAATAGGTTTTTTGGGGTTCATTCAGCCACCATTGAGCCGTAATATTCCAGGGAGCATGGGGAGAATTACAATTAAAAATAAATGTCCAATCACACTGGAGAAATTGAGCAACTTCTTGTAGGGTAGAACGAATTGTATTTTCTAGGGTTTCATTAATAAACAGCCGAGAAATATGGCTGAGGAGATGATCCATTCGGGATCGATATTCCAATAATTCTTCTGCTAATTGTCGTTCCAGTTCCGCCCCGGCTCGATCAGCAAAAATTTTCAGAATAGATTCTTGACTAACATTCAGTTGTTTATTTTGAATATCTATAACAATTAATATTCCAATAATATCATGATTAGAATCAAATAAAGGAATCCCCCAATAACTTTGGGCTTGTAATTCCGCCAATTCTCGATCATCAGGAAATAAAATCTGTACATTTTCGCTAAAATGACAGGACTGAGCCATTTTAATCACCTGCTCACAGGGGGTTCCTATTAAGTTATAAAGCAAGCGATCGCTCCATTTTTCCCCATCCCAAAAAGCTAAATTGACAAGTTGAGGGGGAGCAGTCTTTAAAAGTTTAAAAACCCCCACATAACGAACTTGTAAAACTTCTGCTAAATAGTAAACGCAGGAACGAAAAAACTCTTGACCTGTTTTGGAAGCAGTTCCTTCCACAATCATTTGTAAAGCGCGTTCCGTTGTTTTTTGTTCTGTAATATCCGATGCGGTTCCCGTTATCCCAATCACCTCTCCTTGAGCGTTATAAACCGGAAACGCATTCACTAACAAATGTACCCATTTTCCTGATTTAGAAACATTAATTAAGTGGTGTCGCATCAACGCTTGACCAGCTAAAACCGGTTGAAAGACTTTTTGAACATAAGAAACTTGAGCCAGAGGAACAAAATGGGAAAAAAGACGACCCATAACTTCTTCGGGTTCGTATTCCAGAATCGTTTTAACGGCTGGATTCACAAAGGTATAACAACCCTTTAAATTAGCTGACCAAATAATATCTTGAGAAGTTTCAACTAAATTGCGATATTTTTTTTCACTTTTTCTTAAAGCTTCTTCAGCTTCCTGCCGATCTTGTTGAGCTAATTCTTGCTCAGTAATATCATTAATAATTGATAAAATACAAGTTTTTTCTTCTAATTCAATTAATTCTGCTGATAATAACAACGTTTTGATTTGACCCGCTTTGGTTCGCTGTTGAATCATTTGGTTATGAATCGAATTTCCCTGTTGCAGATATTGTTTTAATTGAGATTCATCTTCAGGATTAACCCACAGGTTTAACGCAATCGCAGTTTGACCAATTACTTCAAATTCTTCATACCCAAAGGTTTTGAGGAAACTGGGATTAACATCTAAAAAATAGCCTTCATCATAGGTCATTAAACTTATAGGATTCGGACTATTAAAAAAGGCTTTCGTAAATTTTTCTTCGAGTTGTTGACGGGTTGTAATTTCAGCCCGGAGTTGCAGATTTTGGGCTTTTAATTGACGATGTAAACTTTGGATCGTTAGTTGATGGTGAATGCGAGCCAAAATTTCATCTTTTTGTAAAGGTTTAGTCAGATAGTCTGCCGCCCCAATTTGAAACGCTTTTACTTTTTCAGAAACCTCTTCAATCACGCTAACAAAGATAACCGGAATATGCTGCGTTTTCAAATCGCCTTTCAGGCGTTGACAGACTTCATACCCATCCAAACCGGGCATCATAATATCCAATAGGATGACATCTGGAAGGGTTCCCCAGGCAACCTTTAATCCCAATTCCCCAGAATTAGCCAGTTGCACTTGGTAGCCTTGCAAACTCAGGAGTTTTCCTAAATATTTAAGGTTGATCGGAGAATCATCAATGATTAAAATATTAACAGCTTGATATTCAGCTTTCATCCATCCAGTATCCTGATTGAGCCAGCCCTCTGTAATTCGTCATCACTCATCAGTCGTCTGTTATCCGTTCATGGTTAACTCAAAACCCATTTTAGATAACAGATAACTGATGACTAATTCCTGATCCTAAGCTTTTTTTAATAATTCTGCCCGGATCGAGCCGCCTTTCCACGTCCACTCCTCTCGTTCCTCGGTGGGGACAAACTGTGCCCACAGACTCCCTGGAGCCACTTCATAGAAATGGTCGATCTGTGCGATCGCTATTTCTCCCCAAGGTGCTCTCACCTGGATCAGATCCCCCAAATGAAAAACATCCCCGGTTGCATTTTGGGCTTCTTCGAGTTCAACCCAGGGTTTAGGGGGTGTGTGATCTACTCGCCGGGGTTTACTAAAAGAGGGTTTATTTCTATCAGAATCAGAATGTGGACGGGAAGGACGAATGGATTTTTCACTTCCTGCGGGTGTCAATTGAATTTCCAGAGCAGGTTTGGGTCTGACAATAGCGGGGGGGGTTTTCTCGTCCATGAATCAACGGCTCCATCAAGAATGAATGTGAGTAGTTTAGATCAACATTCTAGACCTTGTGGATGCTTCCGTGCCAAGCCACGAGGTTCTGTTCGTGTTAAAACACAATTCAAAACAAATCAGCCCTAGTAAACGTGTTAGGTTAGGTTTAGTCTAACCTTTCCTCCGTGTCTTTACCTTGAGCTTGAAGTTCTCCGACCGTTCTATGCTTTGGGAATCTAATTTAACAGGTTTATTTGTTTTTAGCGAGAGAGATTTACCGTTTCAGGAGTCACCCCGTCATGAATAAAAATCAGCAAGATCTTCGTCGTAGTGCCGCCGAAAAATTCATTGAGTCTTTTGATCAAGAATTATTAAGTGCATTTCAAGAGCCAGATACCGTGACTCCCCCTCCTCAAGCTGCACCCCCAGAAAAATCGGTATCTTCCCCTCGTCCCTCCAAACACCCGGAAGGGATTAGCTTATCAGATTTGGAAGAAGCGATTTCTGATATTGAACAATATTTAAAAGATCGACATACACAAAAATAAGGGTAAGGGTATTAGCCAGAGCAGTAGAGTAAGCTTTACCTGTCAACCGTCACACCCCGGTTCGTTGGCGTTGAGCTTCATAGAGCATGAGGGCTGCACAAATGCCAACATTCAGAGACTCTACCCCTCGCTGTAAAGGAATTTGAACTTGATGATCCGCTAAAGCCTGAAGCTCAGGAGAAAGTCCACCCCCTTCATTCCCAAAAACCATCAACGTGGGTTGGGTAAAATCTAATTGCCAATAGGATAGGGAGGCTTGGGGAACCGTCGCTACAATTTGTAATCCTTGTTGCTGAAACCGGATAATATCGTCGGCTAAATTAGGGCTTACTGTTTTATTTAAACGAAACCAAGCTCCCGCAGAAGCTCTTAACACTTTGGGGTGATCTAAATCGACACTATCAGCACTCAGCCACAACCCATCTACTCCGGTGGCGGTTGCGGTGCGAATAATGGTTCCTAAGTTACCCGGATCTTGTAACGTTTCTAAGGCAATTCCTAAACCCTCAAGTGCTTGGGGTTTTAACTCCAGGCGAGGTGCTAAAGCAATTACGCCATCGGGATGAACCGTTGTCGCCATCGCTTCCAGTACCTCTGGACTGACCAATTCAAATCGGGGAGTTTGTTGGCGTAAACTATCCCATAAAGGTTGGTGACGATCTTGCCACAGTGAAGTATAACAAATTGTGGTTAAGGGATAGCCCGCAGCAGAAGCTTCTTCAACTAAGTGGGTTCCTTCTAATAAAAATAACTGTTGTTCTTTGCGTCCCTTCGCTTGGTGAAGTTTGCGAATTTGCTTCACTAATGGATTTTGCAGACTCGTTAACATGATCAGTGTGGAACAGGCATCTTGCCTGTTAAATCGGGTGTGGCTTACCAAAAGAGTAAAATAAGATTAGGGCGCGGAAACCACGCCCCTACCTGTCAGATGCGGAACCCGGGACTTGAACCCGGAAGTCCTTGCGAACACTAGAACCTGAATCTAGCGCGTCTACCAATTCCGCCAGTTCCGCTTTTTTATTCATTTGCACAATTATCANGACAATTCGGGTTTTCTTCTTATCAGCTTCGGATAATTCTTCTCCCGATTGTAAGCGAGTGGCACTGGTTTGAAGTACCGTTGCGGCGTTTTTATCTCCCATTTGTAAAGCGGTTTTAGCGGCGGTTTGTAACATCGTTGCGGCTCCGGCGCGATCGCCTTGTTGCAGTTTGGTTTCCGCAATTTGAGTTTGACGATATTTGGCTAGAGCTAAAATTTGTTGTTGTACAAACGCATCAGATTTCGGTTGGTAGGAACTCACAAAATTTCCATCCACCCGGATCGGATCAGAATATAAATTTTGTAAATCTAAAGCGGGATCATCATAACGAACTTGCACTTGGGCGATCGCTTGTTTTCCTTCAGAAAATTGACCAAAATATAAATTGGCTAAGACCACCCGTTCGACATCTTTCATCACATCCCCTAGACGAACAATCCATTTTTCTCCTTCTTTTTGAACAGGTAATTCAATCGTATCTGGGGCGACTTGGGCGATGGGTTTGAGTTCGGCTAACCGCACATTGGGCATTAAATCCAAGAGTAAATAAGCATTGGTTAACCCCACCGACTGCATTTTATTAAACAAACGGCTAAATTCATTGAGGGCTTGTTCAGGATATTCAATATACGCTAAACTTCCTCCTGCCGCATCCGCAATTTCTTCTAAAACATCCGAATTCCAATCTTCCCCAAATCCTAAAGTATTGATGGTTAAGTTATAATTAGCAGCAAGTTGGGCTAATTTCAAACAACGTGTATTGTCGCCGTGTTCGTTTTCACCATCGGTTAATAAAAAGGCTTGAGAAATTCGTTCAGCTTTGCCTTTCCCTAATTCCTCAATGCCTAATTTTAGGCCTTCATCAATGGCTGTCCCCCCGGATGTTTTTAACGCTTGAATTTTGCGTTTAATATTGTCCAAATCTTTAATATCTTGATTGGGAATTAAAACCTTAGCGCGATGATCAAACGCTATAATAGAAATGCGATCGCCGGGTTTTAATCGATCCACTAACTCGATCGCCGCCTGTTTGACAGTTTCTAAGGGTTTTCCACTCATGGAACCGCTATGATCTAAAATCAGGCACAAATTTAAGGGTACATCGGCATCAGTTTGGGAGGGAAAAGCCGAAATGGAGATCGCAAGCTGACGTTGACTGGTTGCCTGGGAGACATCGAAGTTGGGATCGCTAAGAATCGCTTGCAAACTGACTTTCATAGGATTACCTGGAGTTGCGCTACTATTTTTATAAGTTTAAGGATGAGAATTCCTCATGAGAGAACCCATTCAAGCTGTGCAATCGGCATATTCTTACACCGATAGCCCAATTCGGACTCCCCCGCCAGATTTGGAATCCCTTCTATTGAAGGAAAGGATTGTCTATCTGGGACTTCCCCTGTATTCATCAGATGACATCAAACGTCAAGTGGGGATTGATGTTACTGAACTGATTATCGCTCAACTGCTTTACTTACAGTTTGACGATCCAGAGAAACCCATCTATTTCTACATCAACTCAACGGGAACTTCCTGGTATGGAGGAGATGCAATTGGGTTTGAAACCGAAGCCTTTGCCATTTGCGATACCCTAGGCTATATTAAGCCTCCGGTTCATACCATTTGTATTGGTCAAGCTATGGGAACTGCTGCCATGATTTTAGCAGCCGGAACCAAAGGATATCGGGCGAGTTTACCCCATGCCACCATTGTTTTAAATCAAGCGAAAAGCGGGGCTAGAGGTCAAGCAACGGATATTCAAATTCGGGCGAAAGAAGTTCTTGATAATAAAAGAACAATGTTAGAAATTTTGTCAAAAAGTACCGGACAATCGGTGGAAAAAATTTCTAAAGATACAGATCGGATGTTCTATTTGACACCCGATGAAGCCAAAGAATATGGTTTGATTGACCGGGTGTTAAAAAGTCGAAAAGAACTGCCTTCCTTGGCGGTAACGGTTTAAAATTGATTAGACTTCAAAAGGGGTAAAGCTATGCCTATTGGGATTCCGAGTGTTCCTTATCGTCTTCCAGGTAGTCAATACGAAAGATGGATTGATATTTATACCCGTTTGGGTGTAGAACGGATTTTATTTTTAGGTCAAGAAGTCACCGATGGGTTAGCCAATCGCATTGTCGCCCAAATGCTGTATTTAGATGCGGAAGATTCTAATAAACCCATTTATTTGTATATCAATTCTCCCGGAGGATCGGTAACAGCAGGGATGGCAATTTACGATACCATGCAATACATTAAAGCCGATGTGATTACCATTTGTGTGGGTTTGGCGGCTTCAATGGGAGCGTTTTTATTAGCCGCAGGAAGCCCTGGAAAACGTTTGGCTTTACCTCATGCTCGGATTATGATTCACCAACCTTTAGGAGGGGCAAGGGGTCAAGCAACGGATATCGAAATTGAAGCAAAAGAAATTTTGAGAATCCGCAGCTTGTTGAATGATATTTTAGCTAGTCGTACTGGGCAAACGTTGGAAAAAATTCAGAAAGATACGGATCGAGATTATTTCCTCTCTGCCCAAGAAGCCAAGGATTATGGTTTAATTGACCAAGTGATTGAAGAACGAGTTCCAGTGGCATTAACCGCCGGTTAACTGTTTATTATTCACAACAATTGGTGGGTTTTGCCCACCAATTCACCCTGTAATTATTTTTCTAAATTAATCAAATCACTGATAAAATTAGTGATGGATGCAACAGATTACTATCGACAATTAGGATTAAGATTCGGCGCTAGTTTAGAGGCGGTGAAATCGTCTTATCGGAAGTTAGCAAGACAATATCATCCTGATGTGAATCCGGGAAATGAAGTCGCCAGAGAAAAGTTTATGGCGATTACAGAAGCTTATAAATTTTTGTTAACGGTAGCCAAACCGGAAGCAGAATTAGAACCTGTGACGGCTTCGACTAAACCCGGAGGATCTCAGTCAGGATTTTCTCACTATCAAGCTCCAAAAGTTACAATTAAACCTAAAAGTCCACCGATTCAATTTAATGTTGAATTAACTAAAGAAGAACAAAAAATTAAACAAAATTTCTATTTAGAGTTACAAAATTTATTAAAAAATAAGCGTTTTCCCCGTGCGATCGCTTTAATTGAAGGGTTAGCCCAACGGATTCCTCATGACCCTGAAATTCGCCAATGGCAAGCGATTTCCTATCAACGTTGGGGACGACAATTGATTGTAGAAAAGCAAGTTGAAAAAGCCAGAAATTATTTAAAGAAAGCGTTGAAAACCGATCCCCATAATCGAGCCTTATGGGCAGAAGTGGAACGGGATTTTAGGCAGTTGGAAAAGATTTATTAATCTTTAGAAAACCGACGTCTGAATTATGGTTTTGTGAAGATTTGTAAAAAAAGGATAAAAAAAATCGAATAAGGCTTGATTCGCTGGGCTTGTTTTGGGATGATGAGCTTATTTATCATTTCCGAGAATTATCCTATAATACTCAAGATTCTATTTTGTCTTTCAAAGAAAATTATTAATAGTGAAACTGCCCAATGGTCATCTAGCCGATTTAGGCAATAAAATAGAAGAATACTCTCTAAATCTGAATCACCAAGCAGGAAAAAATAAAGCTATTTTGTTTGCCAGTAAGTTAGGCATTACCCTAGAAAATGCTGGACTGCTCAAACAGGCTTTAAAAGAAGCTGCTATCAACAAAGATGTTGTTATTCATAAAACCAATGAATACGGCACACATTACAACATGAAATTCTGGCTTCAAACCGCAGTAGGTAAGTCTCTGATTCTAGCAGCTTGGATCGTCCGCGAGGGTGAAAATTTCCCCAGATTAACAAATTGTTATCCCGTCAAAAAGTGAGGCAAAAACAATGCAAACAATTAAAGACCTAGATATTGTTGCTTTAACAGAAGACATAGAAGCAACCCATTTTGAAACTAAAGAAATCATTAAATTATCTAAAGGACAAGTAGGAACAGTGGTGATGGAATTTGATGGCAGTGCCTTTGAGGTAGAATTTTCTCATCAAGATGGCACCACTTATGCAATGGAGACGATTCCCGCTACAATGTTAATGCTTTTACATTATGAATTAGTAGACTCTGTAAGTTAGCACTAACCGTGCCGCTAGACCCTGATTTAATTAACTACAAAGTTGAATCAGCTATAATTAATTAGGTTTAACTGAAATTAATTCAAGTCATGCCAGAGAACACTTTAAGTTGGAACCCTGATCCAACAATATTAGATCAACTCTTGACTTTAGCGGATCAACGTCATCAATCGGTTGAATCCTTAATTACAGAAGCAGTCAAACTCTACATACAGGAGCAATTAAAAGTTCCTGATTTAGAATCTGATCCTTTAGTTGGACTCTTTGCTGGTTCTCCTAATTTAGCGAGTGATGCAGAGAATCAATTACAGCAAGAAATGACTCAAACTTCAGGATGGACGTGGAAAAAACCTTAGTGATTGGTGATACTGGTTTTGTTGTTGCCTTGTTAAATCGTAGTGATATTAAACACCAAGATGCTGTTAGGATTTATAGCCAATATCCCAAAATAATACTCCCTCAAACCGTACTAACTGAAGTGGCTTATTTAGTGGGTCGGGATGCCGGAATTCCCACAGTTGCTAAATTTTTGCGAGGTTTATCTGTTAGCCGTTTTCAATTAATCGAATTAACCGATAGAGATTTACTCCGAGTTGCAGAAATTTTAGAACAATATCAAGATAGTCGCATTGATTTTGTTGATGCAACTGTTATGGCAGTAGCAGAACGTTATAAAATCACAACAGTTTTGACTTTAGATCAGCGAGATTTTCGCTTGTTTCGTCCGCAACATTGTCTGAGTTTTGAAATTTTACCTTAAAGAATAACTTGCTTAGTTTATAATAATATTTTTGCTGTCCGTGTTTGAATGTTAGAACGATTAATTGTGCAGACTCAACAACGACCTATTGCTGTCGATTTATTTGCGGGTGCTGGAGGAATGACCCTAGGCTTTGAACAGGCTGGGTTTGATGTTTTAGCAGCAGTAGAACTTGATCCTATTCATTGTGCAACCCATGAATATAATTTCCCCTTTTGGACGGTTTTATGTGGCAATATTGAACAGGTGAAGGGATTAGAAATTAGGAAGGATTCTGAAATTGGTGATCGAGAGATTGATGTTGTATTTGGGGGGCCACCGTGTCAGGGGTTTTCCTTAATTGGAAAACGAGCGTTTGATGATCCCAGAAATAGTTTAATGTTTCATTTTATCCGGTTAATTCAGGAATTACAGCCGAAATATTTTGTTTTAGAAAATGTTCCGGGGTTAACTATTGGTAAACATCAGCAATTTATGGCTGAGATTATTGAGACATTGCACAATACTGGGTATCAAGTCGTAGAACCTTATCAAGTTTTAAATGCTTCTTATTATGGTGTTCCTCAAGATCGGTCGCGTTTATTTCTTTTAGGCTGTCGGCAAGATTTACCTTTACCGAGTTATCCCCCAGCCATAACTAAACCCCCAAAGGTTAATCCTAAAATAGAGGAGAAATTCAAGCATCTTCTCCCCTGTCCGACGGTTTGGGATGCCATTGGAGATTTACCCGAAATTGAACAATATCAAGAGTTGAAATCAAAAGATTATACCTTTGTAGAGTATAAAAAACTGAGCCAATATGCTAAAATATTGCATAATATATCTCGATTAAAAACTGATTTTTCTTATCCTCGAATTTACGATAAAAATTTATTAACCTGTAGTTTGCGATCGCAACATAACCCAACATCTATCGCTAGATTTGAAGCGACAGAATGGGGAAAAATAGAAAAAATTAGTCGATTTCATAAACTCGATCCGACCGGATTATGTAATACTTTAAGAGCCGGAACACCGAGTAACCGAGGCGCGTTTACTTCCCCTCGTCCCATTCATCCCTACTCCCCCCGTTGTATTACGGTGCGAGAAGCTGCGCGTTTGCATTCCTATCCCGATTGGTTTAGATTTCAGGGGACAAAATGGCATGGATTTCGACAAGTTGGAAACTCAGTTCCCCCGTTATTAGCAAAAGCCGTTGCGGGTGAAATTATTAAAGCTCTGGGGATAATTCCCAGCCAACCACAACAAGAGGAAAAATTAGGTCATGAGGCGTTATTATATTTGAATATGTCCCAAGCCGCAAAACGGTATGGTGTTGATCCTCATGTAATTGAACCCAGAAAAAGAGGAAATAAAGACGAATAAACTATGGCAGATAAAACAAATAAATCAGGAATGTATAATGCAATTATTGCTGAAATTTTCAGACGGCATTATCAAGAAGGAATAACCAATTTTGAGTTCAATCGTTCTGAATTTATTGAAGTTGCTCAAAGTCTTAATATTCCACCTCCTAAAAATTTAGGTGATGTTTTATATTCCTATCGTTTTAGGAGAGAACTTCCCAAAGTCATATCTGATACTGCACCTGATAGTTTAGAATGGGTTATTGAGTTAGCGGGTCAAGGAGTTTATAGATTTAAACTAAGTCCAATTAATCGAATTCTTCCTAATCCTAATCTGATTTGTATAAAAATTCCTGACTCAACACCTGAAATTATCAATAAGTATGCTTTAACTGATGAACAAGCACTATTGGCAAAGGTACGTTATAATCGGTTAATCGATATTTTTTTAGGAATTACAACATATTCCTTACAAAATCATCTAAGAACTACAGTACCTAATATTGGACAAATTGAAATTGATGAAATTTATGTTGGGGTGAATCAGAATGGCGTGCAATATGTCATTCCTGTTCAAGCCAAGGGAGGATCTGATCAACTTGGTGTTGTTCAAACAAAACAGGATATAACCTGTTGCATTACTAAATTTCCTGATTTGATTTGTCGTCCGGTATCGGCTCAATTCATGCAAAATAATGTTATTGCAATGTTTGAATTAACCCTCGAAAATGAACAAATTAGGATTGTTAAGGAAAAACATTATCAATTGGTTTTGAGCAAAGATATTTTAAGAGAGGACTTAGAACAATATAAAATATGGGAATAATTTCAGCTAAAATCAATAAGCACAAAGAGAAATGTTCTATAATAAGAGCTAGGATAGTTATATTTTTTAGTTAAGGAAATAATTTTATGGTAAAGTGCTCGAATATGGAAATTGATATTGCTCCCTATATTGACCATACTTTACTCAATCAAACCGCAACCCCGGAAGAAATTCAACAGTGTTGTTATCAAGCAGAACGTTATAAATTTGCTTCCGTTTGTGTATTTCCCAGTTATGTTAAACTTGCTAAAGAACTACTGCAAGGAAAACCGCCAAAAGTCTCAACGGTGATCGGGTTTCCAACGGGAGCCACAACTTCTAAAGTTAAACTCTATGAAGCTCAAGAAGCGGTTGAAAATGGAGCAACGGAATTAGATATTGTGATTAATTTAAGTTGGTTAAAAATCGGTAAAACCGAGGAATTATATCAAGAAATTGCTGAAATTTGTGAAGAAACTGGGCAAACGGTAAAAGCTATTATTGAAACGACAATTCTCACAGAAGATGAAAAACGCCTAGCCGTTGAAGTGTTAATGGATGCGGGAATTGCTTATATTAAAACCAGTACAGGTTGGTATGGAGGAGCAACCGTTGCCGATATTCAACTGATTAAATCCATTGCTAAAGGACGAGTAGGAATTAAAGCTTCTGGTGGAATTAGAACCTACCAACAAGCGGTTGATTTAATTATAGCTGGAGCTACTCGTTTAGGGACTTCTCGTGGTGTTGAGATTTTGACTACAAATATCCAAGAAGAAGATAGTTACTGATAACTGATAACTGATAACTGATAACTGATAACTGATAACTGATAACTGATAACTGATCATCAAAATTCAATGAATAAAACTTATATTGCTACGGGGATTAATTTAAAAGGTAAACCCTTTGGAGAATCGGATCGCCTTTTAACGATTTTAACGAGAGAATTTGGATTAATTCGAGTGATTGCACCGGGAGCTAGAAAAGCGAAATCCTGGTTAGGGGGAAGAAGTGAATTATTTGTTGTTAATCAATTATTAATTGCTAAAGGGCGATCGCTTGATAAAATAACACAAGCCGAAACTCTAACCACCTATTCAGGATTAGGCAAAAATTTAGGGAAATTAGCCGCGAGTCAATATTTAGCAGAAGTAGTCCTCAACCAAGCCTTAAGCGAACATCCCCAAGAGGATTTATTTGTTCTCCTGAATGAACATTTAAACCGTTTACAAAATCTCCCCAATTCTCCCTTAATTGCCCATTCCACCCAAATTATTGCCAGTTTAACTCAGGGTATTTTCCATCTTCTCGCCTTAGCAGGAACAGCCCCCCAAGTTCAATTATGCTGTTTAACTCAACGTCTGCTGCGTCCTAATTTTACTGATGAACAGTGGCGAGTGGGGTTTAGTGTGGATGCGGGAGGAATTATTAACCTGTCTGAGTGGACAAAATTACACCGTCCCTCTTCTCCCCAGCCTCAAAAACCCATTCCTGTAGCCTCCAAACCCATTGCTGTTGCTGAGTTGGAGAACTCTTACACCATTGAAACGGTTGCTCAACCCAAACTTAAGATTAATACCAAACTCACCGCCCCGCAATTAGCGATTTTGCAACATTTAGCCCAACCGCAACTCCTGGACACCGGGGCTTTATCTTTTTCTCCCTCAATTTCCGCCCTTGATTGGATGACGGTAGAACGGATATTACGACAATATACAGAATATCATTTAGGCTATCCGATCCGGTCAGGATTGCTCATAGATACCTTTACGCACCAATTTATTGTAGACCCACCGTTTTAAGAATTGGTTCGGATTTCTCCCCTTTGTTTGGTTCAGAGTGACGCGACTGATCCAATTGATCATTAAACTGTTAAGGAGAGTGTGAAATGATGAGAAGCCCTGAACGGAATTTTCCGCCTCCAGGAATTCCCGTGATTTTTCCCTCAAGCCTGACTCCTTTGAGAATGCTGCTTTAATAGTATGTATGATGCGATCGCAAGATTTAGAAAAACAGTTTAAATTCCATCAACCCTGGGCCATCATGAAAGATTGGGAGACTGACTCCTTGTTAGAAATTCCCGCTTCTACCTCTGTAGAATTAGACCCGGTAAAAAATGGGCATTCGACGCCTTCTTTTCCCCACGTTTCTCCAGAGGTCGAGGACACCAGAACTGACAACAATGGGAGTTTTCCTAAGCTGCCCCAAGATGATGAAGAACGAGGATTTTTACCTGTTCTGAGAAACAAGAATTTTCTGGCGCTTTGGAGTGGACAACTGTTCTCCCAATTGGCCGATAAAGTGTATTTAGTGTTAATGATTGCGATTATTTCCACCCGCTTTCAACAGGCTGATCAAACGATTAGTGGGTGGGTATCAGCCATTATGATGGCATTTACTATCCCGGCGGTTTTGTTTGGGGCGGGGGCGGGGGGATTTGTTGATCGATGGTCAAAAAAAGCCGTATTAGTGATTACTAATTTATTACGAGGGGGACTCGTTCTCGCTTTACCCGTCGTTTTGTGGCTATTCCAGGGTCAACACTTGGGTCAATTACCCGTTGGGTTTTATATTTTATTAATCACAACTTTTTTAGTTTCTACTTTAACTCAATTTTTCGCGCCTGCTGAACAATCAGCGATTCCTTTAGTTGTTGAAAAACGTCATTTATTATCCGCGAATTCTCTTTATACAACAACCATGATGGCTTCCGTCATTGTTGGGTTTGCCGTCGGAGAACCTTTATTAGCTTTGGCTGATTTCATGGGTAATTTACTCGGTTTTGAAGCCATTGGTAAAGAATTGATTGTCGGCGGAGAATATGTCATTGCTGGGTTAATTCTGCTGTTGTTAAATCCAAAAGAACAAAACAATAATTCCCCCCATGAACAACCCCATATTTTAGCAGATTTGCGGGATGGAATTCGATATTTAAGCAATCATACTTTAATTAGGAATGCGTTATTACAATTAATCATTCTATTTTCTATTTTTGCAGCCTTAGCCGTTTTAGCTGTACGTTTAGCGGAAATTATTCCTGAAATTAGTTCCTCCCAATTTGGCTTTTTATTAGCGGCTGGAGGGGCAGGAATGGGGATTGGAGCAACCATTCTCGGTCATCTCGGTCATCGGTTTGCCCATTTCCAACTGGCATTAATGGGTTCTTTAGGTGTGGCGGGATCATTAGTGGGGTTATCCATTTTTAATCAACAATTATGGCCGACTTTGAGCTTGATTTTATGCTTAGGAATTTTTGGGGCTATTGTTGCTATTCCGATGCAAACCACTATTCAAGCTGAAACCCCGGAAGAAATGCGAGGGAAAGTCTTTGGACTTCAGAATAATGCGATTAATATTGCCTTAAGTTTACCTCTCGCTTTAGCGGGATTTGCTGAAACTTTAATAGGATTATCCAATGTCTTTTTAAGTTTAGCAGGATTAGCGATCGCCGGGGGTTTCCTAACTTGGTTAATCTCTCGAAATGCTCCCCATATTGCTGAGTAAGGGATAAGGGAAATTGGGAACTGATCAGGGGTTGAGATTTAATTTCAATCTGCTAAAATTAAAGTTTAATTAGGAGAATAGGATATTAAAATCTATTCAATAAAAGTGTTAAACTGCTAACTTTATCGAAGGTCAATTATGGACGTTAAAGCTGCTGTTGCGTGGGAAGCTGGAAAACCTTTAACTTTAGAAACCGTTCAACTTGAAGGGCCAAAAGAGGGAGAAGTCTTAGTTGAAATTAAAGCAACCGGAATTTGTCATACCGATGCTTATACCCTTTCGGGTGATGATCCTGAAGGGTTATTTCCGGCTATTTTAGGTCATGAAGGCGCCGGAATTGTCGTTGAAGTGGGTTCTGGGGTCAAAAGTCTTAAACCCGGAGATCATGTGATTCCTTTATATATTCCCGAATGTCGTCAATGTGAATATTGCTTAAGTTTTAAAACCAATTTGTGTCAAGCGATTCGGGGAACTCAAGGCAAAGGTTTAATGCCGGATGGTAGTAGTCGTTTTTCAAAAAATGGTCAGATGATTCATCATTATATGGGAACATCTACCTTTTCTAATTATACCGTTTTACCCGAAATTGCCTTAGCTAAAATTCGAGAAGATGCCCCCTTTGATAAGGTTTGTTATATTGGTTGTGGGGTAACAACGGGTCTGGGTGCTGTGATTAATACCGCTAAAGTTGAACCCGGAGCAAATGTTGTGGTTTTTGGCTTGGGGGGGATTGGATTAAATGTAATTCAAGGGGCAAAAATGGTGGGCGCTAATAAAATTATTGGTGTAGATCTTAACCCCGCGAAAAAACAAATTGCTGAAAAATTTGGTATGACCCATTTTGTGAACCCGAAAGAAATTGAAGGGGATTTAGTCTCTTATTTAGTCGAATTAACCCAAGGCGGCGCGGATTATAGTTTTGAATGTATTGGTAACGTAAAGGTGATGCGTCAAGCCTTAGAATGTTGCCATAAAGGTTGGGGGGTAAGTGTCATTATTGGGGTCGCGGGTGCAGGTCAAGAAATTAGTACCCGTCCGTTTCAATTAGTCACGGGAAGGGTTTGGAAAGGAACGGCTTTTGGCGGCGCAAAAGGTCGAACGGATGTGCCTAAAATTGTGGATTGGTATATGGAAGGGAAAATTAATATTGATGATTTAATTACCCATGTTATGCCTGTTGAGCGAATTAATGAAGCGTTTGAGTTAATGCACCAAGGAGAATCAATTCGGACTGTAGTAACGTTTTAAACGGGATTTCGATGGGGAGCAAACAGAATAATCATAGTACCCAGTAGGCAAATTGTTGCTCCCAGTAAGTCCCATCTATCGGGTTTGACTCCTTCAACTATCCATAGCCAAAAAATAGAGAAAAGGATGTAAATTCCGCCATAAGCTGCATAGGCTCTTGCCGCATAGGAAACATCAACTTTGGTCAAAGCAGAAGCAAAAATAATCAGCGAGATTAAACCGGGAATCAGCCAGAGGATACTTTTTCCTAAACGTAACCAAGCCCAAAAAGCATAGCAGCCCGAAATTTCCCCCAAAGCTGCAACGAAGAAAAAAAACAGTGATTGCATTCAGCTTGAAGTATAAAATAGAAGTTAATCTTAACAATTTTATCGGTTATGAGCAGGAAAGAGAATTGGATTTTGAGGATGAGTTTTGAGAAGGACAGGTTAAATGATTAGAACCAAACCAGGGATAAAAATTAGCATCCCACTCCGCAGCCGGGACAAACTCAACAAACAAATCCATTAAAATTTGATTCACCCTTTCTGCCAAAAATTGATTGGCTAACCAATTATAGGTTTTTTCAAAATCTCGATCCCACTCTAAATAAACAGCACCGACCACCGCTTCAAATAGTTCCGCTAATATTTTTTCTTGTTCAAAGTCGGGTTTTAACGGATAATTTTTCCCCAAATCACTTCCCTGATCAAGATTGATTTTTATCGCTAATTGTGCTAAAATAGCAGGACTAACCAAATCACTTTTGAGCAGAATACGGGTTGCTGATCCTAAATGGGAACAGTGCAGATATAAATAATCATCCACCATCTGACTGAATAAGTTAGAACCTAAACGATTAATTCCCAAATATTCTAAGGTTCTTGACTTTTGTTGTTCCCTCGTTAATCCTACGCTTTCTGCAATAGCATCAGGATGAGTTAAAGCAATTTCTAACAATTCTTGATGATGAAAAGCCTTGATTCCAAGTTGGTGTTTGACAAAATTTGAATTAATCATGATTCGAGAAAAATTTAAAGGTTAATTAAAAGTGATCTACAGGATATTAAAGAGAAGTTACGGAAAAGCAAACTCTGGTTTTCCGATTGATAAAATAAGTTTGTAATCGTGTAGAGGGTAATCGTCAACCATCAACCTCTACCTATTGGGAGTTTACAAATGATCGCTGCCCTGAACCCAATCAGTGAAAGTTTATGCTTTGGCGGTAAAGTAGGCTTCTATCGCCATTTTTCCGCAATTTGTGATAGCGAGATGGGATTTTCCGTCTATCAACCGCCCCAAGCTCAATCTCACGCTGTTCCCGTACTTTACTACCTTTCGGGGTTAACCTGTACGGAAGAAAACTTTACGATTAAAGCAGGTGTCCAACGATTAGCTGCAAAATACGGCTTAATGGTGGTTGTACCCGATACCAGTCCCCGCAATACGGGAACACCAGGGGAAGATAAGGACTGGGACTTAGGAACTGGGGCGGGATTTTATCTCGATGCGACGGTAGAACCCTGGAGTCGTCATTATCAAATGTACAGTTATGTCGTGGAGGAGTTACCCCAACTCATCGCCGAACAGTTTCCAGCTATTCCTGATAAACAAGGAATTTTCGGTCATTCTATGGGGGGACATGGGGCGCTGGTCTGTGCGTTACGCAACCCTGAACACTATTTATCCGTTTCTGCTTTTGCTCCGATTCTGGCGCCAATGCGTTGTCCTTGGGGTCAAAAAGCTTTTAATGCTTATTTAGGAGCAAATCAAGAAGAATGGCGCAATTATGACGCGAGTGAATTAGTGCAGCGAGGACAATTTAATCAGCCAATTTTAATTGATATTGGTACGGCTGATCCGTTTTTAACAGAACAATTATTACCGGAAGTCTTTGAAAGAGCTTGTGCAGCCGTTGGGCAGGTTTTAACCTTACGAATGCAGCCCGGATATGATCATAGTTATTATTTTATCGCTACCTTTATCGAGGATCATATTCGTCACCATGCGAGTTTATTAACTTAAATTTCTAAATCAAACCGGAAATAATATTAATACTCATCGCTAAAATTGTAGTATTAAAGAAAAAAGATAGAATACAGGGAAACAGAAACGATGAGATTAAAGAAAATAGAGCCGATAAAAAAAGATTTTACTGTTTAGGTTGGTTACATCAGTATGAGTTAATCACCGTGTTGGTGGGACTGCTGGCTACTGACTGTACCGTTTAAATCCTTCCTGACTCATCCGTTTGGTTCCTCATTGTAACTTTTTAGACTAATAATTGCTGTTCAGCAAAGCTTTTGCTTTATGATCAAACTAAGAGTTAAACCTTGATCAAAATTTTAATAAAAGTTAACAATTCTCCATTTATTGATAAAATTCATTTAATGACTATTTTATGGCTTAAACTACCTTTACGATGGGTACTAATTGTTCCCTTTGTTGTACAACTTTTTACAACTGTTGGGCTGGTTGGGTGGATGTCCTTTCGTTCCAGCCAAGCTTCTGTAGAAGATGTCGTGAATCAAATGCACCGGGAAACTTCAGATCGAATTGAACAAAAATTGAATCAATTTTTAGAAATTCCCCATCTGATTAATCAACTTAATTTAGATGCGATTAATAACGGTTATATTGATATTAATAATCCTGAACAGTTGCACCATCACTTTTGGTTACAAGTGCAACGGTTTAAAACAATCAATTTTGTATTTTTCGCTAGTGAAAAAAATGAATTTATTGGAATTGGGAGATTTAATCAGTCTCCTTTACTGATGATGAAAGCAGGTAAATCTACCCAAGGAGGGATTCATTTTTTTGAATTAGATGCTCAAGGAAAACCTAAAAAATTAGTTCGAGAAACGCCTAATTTTCCCATTCGTCAACGACCTTGGTACAAAGCAGCAATCATGAGTAACCATTCGGTTTGGAGCCCGATTTTTACTTATCATGCTTATCCCCAAATCGCTTTATCTGCCAGTGTAATTGTGAAGAATAAACAAGGCAAAATTTTAGGCGTATTAGCAAATAACGTATTTTTAAATCAACTAAGTGACTTTCTTAAAGATTTAAAAGTTAGTAAATCTGGGCAGATTTTTATTATTGACCGTCAAGGATTAATTGTGGCAAGTTCCACCTTATCTCGACCTTTTTTAATTGATGAAAATGGCAAAACTCAACGAATTCAAGGTCTGAATAGCACTGATCCACTTTTACAAAATTCCTGTAAATATTTGCTAAAATCATTTAACAATTTTAACAGGATTAAAGCGGTATATCAGTCTGATTTTATTTATCAAAAAGAACGACACTTGATACAAGTTATTCCTTACTCAGATCAACGAGGATTAGATTGGTTAATTATTTTGGTTGTTCCCGAATCTAACTTTATGGAACGAATTAAAAAAAATAACTATCAAACTATTTTTCTGTGCTTCTTTGCCTTATTTATTGCTCTGATTTTCGGATTTTTAACGACACGATGGATTATGAAACCGATTTTAGAATTAAATCAAGCGGCTCAAAAAATAGCTCAAGGAGAATTAGAACAAATTCAACAAGAAATTCACTCTCAAGGAATTTATGAGTTAGAATTGTTATCCCAATCTTTTAATCAAATGGTATCTCAACTCAAAGATTCCTTTGAAACCCTGGAAGTTAAGGTCGAAGAACGAACCACTGAACTGAAACAAGCTAAAGAATCGGCTGAATTAGCCAACCGTGCTAAAAGTATATTTTTAGCCAATATGAGTCATGAATTAAGAACACCCTTACACGCCATTTTAGGCTTTACCCAATTAATGCTGCGTCAGTCCAAGGCTGAGTCTAAACAATTAGAAAATTTAGAAATTATTAATCGTTCTGGCGAACATTTACTCAAGTTAATTAATGAAATTTTAGACTTAACCAAAATTGAATCAGGAAGAACGGTTTTAAATTTAAGTTCTTTTGATCTTTACTCTTGCTTAACGTCCTTAAAGCAACTGTTTGAATTAAAAGCAAAATCTAAAGGAATCAAGCTTATTTTTGAATGGGATACAACCTTGCCTCAATATATTCAATCGGATGAAGGAAAACTCCGTCAAGTTTTAATTAATTTATTGGGAAACGCGATTAAATTTACATCCCAAGGACAAGTTATATTAAGAGCAAAAATTCAACCTCCTTTAGAACAAAGCATTTTAGTGTTTGACTCTTCTTTTTGGGAGCAAAATGAATCCGAACAAACTTATTTATATTTTGAAATTGAAGATACTGGCCCTGGGATAGCACCGGAGGAACTCACTCAATTATTTGAAGCCTTTATCCAAACCGAAACGGGAAAAAAATCTCAACAAGGAACCGGATTAGGATTAACCATTAGCCAAAAATTTATTCGCTTGATGGGAGGAGAGATTCAAGTAGAAAGTAGGCTTAATCAAGGAACCTTATTTCGGTTTTATATTAATATTTATCCTGTTCATTTTTTGAATTTAAAACCCTTAATTTCTCCTAAACAGGTGATCGGACTCGAACCCAATCAACCGAACTATCGAATTTTAATTGTGGATGATCATCTAACAAATCGACAACTGTTACTTCACTTATTATCGCCTTTAGGGTTTGATCTGCGTGAAGCTCAAAATGGTCAAGAAGCTGTCGGAATTTGGAATCATTGGCAACCCCATTTAATCTTTATGGATATGCGAATGCCTGTGATGGATGGTTATGAAGCAACCAAACAGATTAAATCCCATTTAAAAGGTGAAGCCACGGTGATTATTGCCTTAACAGGAAGCGTTTTTGAAGAAGAACGGACTGTTGTTTTATCCGCAGGGTGCGATGATTTCGTCAGAAAACCTTGTCGAGAAGAACAACTTTTAGAAACCATTGCTCACCATTTAGGGGTACGGTACTTATATGCTCCTGAAATTGACTGTTCCGAGTCAGGCCTCAAAATCGACCCCCCTATTTTAACCCCCGACGCTTTGAAAATTATGTCTTCCGACTGGTTAATTGCCCTGCGCTACGGTGCCGCCGCTGCCGACGGGGAGCAAATTGTACAACTCCTGCAACAAATTCCCCCATCCCATCGCCATGTGGCTCAGTCTCTCATGGTACTGGTGAATAATTTTTCTTTTGATCAGATAATAGATTTAGCGCAAACAGCAACCCAGCAATGAATTATTCTTTCCATCGATCTTTTAAAGCAGATATTTTAATCGTAGATGACACCTTAGAAAATCTACGGCTTTTGTCTACGACTTTAATGCAGCTAGGATATAAAGTTCGCGGGGTGATGACCGGACAAATGGCAATTATGGCAGTGCAAACCCTCCCGCCAGATTTAATTCTCCTCGATATTAAAATGTCGGATATGGATGGGTATACGATTTGTCAACATCTCAAAAGCAATGAGCTATCTCGTGATATTCCGGTGATTTTTTTAAGTGCTTTGAATGAAGTCATTGATAAAGTTAGAGCTTTTGAAGTCGGGGGAGCCGATTATATTACTAAACCTTTTCAATTTGAAGAAGTGATTGCTCGGATTGAAAATCAAATGGCATTACAAATGGCGAAGGCAGAAATTCGGCAATTGAATGAAGAATTAGAACAACGAGTTCAAGAACGAACTCAAGAATTAGAATCGGCAAATTTGCAATTAAAAACCTTAAACCAACGGTTAGAACAAGAGATAACAGAACATCAAAAGACTCAAAAACGATTACTGCACATGGCTTCCCATGATGCGCTCACCAGTTTACCCAACCGGGTGTTATTTATGAATCGATTAATTCAAGCTTTACAACGAACGCAGCAGGAACCAAATTATCAATTTGCGGTGTTATTTTTGGATTGCGATCGCTTTAAAGTGGTGAATGATTCTTTAGGACATTTTGCCGGAGATCGGTTATTAATTGCGATCGCACGTCGTCTTAAAACCCATTTAACCACTACAGATATGTTAGCTCGATTTGGGGGAGATGAATTCACAATTTTATTAGAAAATATTCAGGGTTCCGAGGATGCCAGCCGTTTAGCTCAAAAAATTCAAACCTCCATGAGTTGGCCGTTTCAATTTGATGATCAAGAATTATTTATTAATGCCAGTATTGGAATTGTTGTTGGTGATCAAACCTATGAACAGCCCGAACATTTGTTAAGAGATGCAGATATTGCCATGTATCAAGCTAAAGCTTTGGGAAAAGCTCGGTATCAAATTTTTGATACTCAAATGCACTATCACGCCCAACAACGCTTAGAATTAGAAACCGATTTAAGACGGGCTTTACATCGTGAAGAATTTCTCTTATATTATCAACCCATTATTTCCTTAACAACGGGAAGAATTAATGGATTTGAAGCTTTAATCCGGTGGTATCATCCCCAAAAAGGGTTAGTTTCTCCGGGGGAATTTATTCCAGCCGCCGAAGAAACCGGATTAATTATTCCCATTGGGTTATGGGTGTTAAAAGAAGCGTGTCAACAGTTAAAAACGTGGCAAGATCAAGGTTTATTTAAAGATAAAATTAAAATGAGTGTTAATCTCTCTGTTAAACAATTCTCTCAAGTTAATTTAATTCAAAATATTGATAAAATTCTTTTAAGGACTCAGTTAAATAGCAGTTATCTAAAATTAGAAATTACCGAAAGTGCGATTATGGATCATCCTGAATCAGCAACGGAACTTTTACAACAACTCCGAGACCGAGATATTCAGTTAAGTATTGATGATTTTGGAACCGGATATTCATCCCTGAGTTATTTACATCGGTTTCCCCTGCATAATTTAAAAATTGATCGATCCTTTATTAAGCGAATTACTGAAACTCGCCAAAATTTAGAAATTATTCATGCGATTATTACCCTGGCTCATCATTTGAATATGACAATTACCGCCGAAGGAGTAGAAACCGAAGAACAGTTGTCCTTACTGAAAAATCTAGGATGTGAAGAAGGGCAAGGTTACTATTTTTCTCCGCCAGTAGATGCTAATGCTGCTCAAGCCTTACTCCAGGATAATCCCCATTGGTAATAGAGATGAATGAATTCGTTAAAACTCATTTATTTTTGGCAATTTTTTTCAACTTAATGTTAGTCTAGGCTATAGGTAACTGTGTAATTGATACTGCGGGAAACTACCTTGACGAGAGTGTCTATACCGTATTTATGGGAAAATCAAACCGGGGGAGATTTAGGTTTAGAGTCTACCCTAGAAGATTTACCTTTGTATGATTTTCAAGTGGTTTTGGGGTGTTCTGTTCGGGATTTAGTTCAACACTTTGAACGACATCCCTTACTTCCGGGTGTGATTATTGTAGATCCAAAAGAAAACGGCACTTCAGAATTTTTGGGGATGATTTCTCGGCGAGGTCTTTTGGAATTTTTTTTACGTCCGAAGGGGTTAGAATTGTTTCTGGATCAATCCCTTGATGTGGTTTATAGCTATATCCGAACTCCGGTATTAGTATTACCAGCACAGACTTCTATTTTAACCGCAACTCAACAATCTTTGAAACGCTCCGCGCCGGGATATGCAGACCCAATTGTCGTACAAGGAAATTGGCTTGCTTCTGCGGATTATCCTTGGATGGTGCCCTATCGTCTTTTGAATAGTCATGAACTGAATTTAGCTTATTGGCAAATTCGAGGAATTGAAACCCAAGTTCGTTATGAACGTACCCAAGTTCAATTATTACAAAGTGAAAAAATGGCAAGTTTAGGGCGATTAGTGGATGGGGTCGCCCATGAAATTTTAGATCCCGTTGGATTTATTTGGGGAAATTTAACCCATTTAATTACCTATAGTGATAGTTTAATTGAGCTTTTGGATGCTTATGCAACAAATTATCCTCAACCTGTTGTTGCTATTGAAGCGTTGAAAGAAGAAATTGAATTTGATTTTTTACGCCAAGATTTTCCCCGACTTTTATCCAGTATTAAAAGTGGAACAGAACGATTAAGTAAATTGGCTACCAGTTTACAAAACTTTTGCCATATTGATGAAGTGCATCCCAAGCCAGCAGATTTGCATAGCCATTTAGATAGTATTTTGCTCTTGATGAAAAGCCGGATTAATCGGGACATTAAAATCATCAAAAACTATGGTCATTTGCCTCCTGTTACCTGCTATATTGGACAATTAAACCAAGCATTTATTAATATTTTGATTCATGGATTTGATTCCCTGCTCAATCAAGCCATTAAACAAGATTGGGTGGATGAATATGGAAATACTCAACGAATTGAGCCTTCTGAGCTTCCCCAAATTATAATTACCACCGGGATGATTAATTTAGATTCATCTTCGACGGATCGTGTTAATACCCCTGAACGTTGGGTTTCAATTTGCATTGCTGATAATAGCCCCGGACTTTCTGCTGAAGAACAACAAAAGATATTAGACTCCTTTTCTAGTCCCAAACGCCCTCAAAAAGAAACCAGTTTATCCTTGAGTTATCATATTGTCACCGCTAAACATGGCGGACAGTTAAAATTGCGATCACAACCGGGAATTGGGACAGAATTTGAGATTTTATTACCATTTATTTAGGAATTAGCCTGGGGATGAAGAAGGGATTGTTCTCTCTGTGGTATAAAAGTAAAGGAAACGCATTGCATTAAGGCTCTTACTGTGCCCAATCGAACTCTGATTCTGTCCGTTGCCGTCACCCTTAGTTTGTGGAATGTCGCTCAACCCGTGATGGGACAAGCTTTAGTTCCCTATACCCCGCCACTAAACTCGGAACAACTTGAACAAACCGGATTAGGATTGCTGGAAGAAGCGGCTCAGTTAACGCGATTTCAACAATATCAATTAGCTGTACCCAGGGCTGAACTCGCCACGCAATTGATCCCGGAAAATTATCAAGCTTGGGCGTTATTAGGCAGTTTATATCTGCAATTAGAAAACCTCGATAAAGGAATTGAGTTACTGCAAAAAGCCAGTAACTTAGCCCCCAAGGAAGCCGGGGTTCAGTTTATTTTAGGAGAAGCTTACTTTAAAAAAGGGGACTATCAAAAATCAATTCAATCCCTAGAAACGGCTTTGAAACTTGACCCCAATGTTCCAGGAGCGTTATTTGATTTAGGAAATGCTTATTATAAATTGGGGCGATTTGAGCAGGCAATTTTGCAATATGAGAAAGCCTTTGCTCAAGAAAAAAGCCTTTGGCCTGCGATTAATAATGTCGGCTTAGTCAAGTATGAACAGGGAGAAATCGACATTGCCATTGCTAAATGGCGACAAGCCATTAGCGTTGATCCCAAAGCCGCAGAACCCATGTTAGCTTTAGCCGTTGCTCTGTATAAACAAGGTAAAACGGAAGAAGCTTTATCTCTAGGAGAAGCCGCTTTACGTCTCGATAGCCGTTATGCTAATTTTGACTATCTCAAAGAAAATCTTTGGGGCGATCGCTTATTAAACGACACCCAAAAATTCTTAGCCACACCTCAAATCCAAAAAACCTTAATTCAAGTTAAAGACACTCAACCTCAGTCTCGCTAGTTTTCCCTAGAATGCAAGGAAGGGGTAGGCAGTGGAAAAAAAGGTGAGTCTAGTCTATTTTATCCTCTTTAATTCCGCAGTTCCCCTGTTGCAGCCTACTCCTCTGGCGGTAGTAAAGATTTGATTTTATCGACAAACTTTTGATGATCAATAACAGGTTTAGAGATATAGTCATCTGCCCCACTTTGAGCTAGAAAATCTTCTCGATCTCCGGCCATGGCGTGGGCTGTTACTAAGATAATGGGAAGTGCCGATGTTTCGGGGTCAGCTTTCAACAATTGTGTAATTTTAATTCCATCAACGGCTTTACCTTGATAGACACTGCGTGCTAGGGAAACATCCATTAAAATTAAGTCCGCTTCCCGAGTTCGAGCGATTTCCATCACTTCTTCCACGTTTTCCGTATGTTTAACGGCTAATCCACCCCGTTTTGTCAAGATTTTTGAAAAAACACGAGCATTAACTTGATCGTCTTCTACAATTAAAACGGTCTTCATCTTTCTTCCTCCTTGGAGATTTCGGAATTACCTGCACTCAGATTCGGGGTAAGAGAAAAAGGGGGGCAAAGTTTATAATGGATTGTTGTTCCCATTTTTTTTATCAATAGGGTTGCATTATTTGTGGCTAACTTCATCTCCGAAATCATTCACCTTGTTGATATTCAACACCCGTGATTTCAGGATCTTCAAGTTTTTGCAAGTTTAATCGAACCAACTCTTGAGCCATACTTTTAATCAAAGTTAATCGAATTAATTTATTTACCCAAGTGATTATTGTTTGAACTAATTTAAGATGAGCGTAAAAGGGTACCTCCTCAATATTACTCCTTGGCTAGAGCTTAATCATTTCCTCGCCATCAAGGAAGGGCTGGGACTTAAGGATCGTTTACTTAAGTTTGTCTCCAGTACCGAGGTGCTATCATACCATGCCCTTTCAACGGGTTGACAAGAGTAGCGAGATAGAAAAGCCAAAGCCTTGAAGGATCATCACTTTTGTTCAACTGTTTTCCAGGGGGAGTTGACAGCAGATTCGGTATGAGTCTGATCTTAGGGTAAAAGACTTTTCCCCAAAAAAACAGCGAAATAATGCTGAATTTTATTGAAAAACCAGCCTGAACTTTGAGCAAAATGGCTCTAAAATCCCCAATTATCCGTAAAATTACTTAGATTGTAGATCTTTAGCATCCGGCTCTCCTTCTGTACAAGGCTTTAACGGTTTATCGGCAAAAACATCGGCAAAAATCTGTATCTGTGAAACTTGAAAGCTATAGCTTATAATCAATACATAGGGTTTTAGAGAACGGCAAAATGTCTAGTCCCACCGAATTTAGCGAATCGGTTAGTTTGATGGAACCCATGCTCCCATCGGAAGGTAATCGTCGGTTGCTGGACGATTTAGCAACTCAGTTGATTGCGGTAAGCAAGGCACTTAACGCACAGGTAACTCCCAATGTTGCCTTAAGTATGGGAGAGCTTGTCCGTTCCATGAATTGCTATTACAGCAATTTGATTGAGGGACACAATACACATCCTAGAGATATAGACCGAGCTTTAGCAAATGACTTTTCCAATGAGCCGAAAAAACGCTCTCTACAACTGGAAGCTAAAGCTCATATCGAAGTTCAACGGATGATTGATAACCGGGAAGAAAAAGATTGTGCAGTAGTAACAACTGATTACCTAATCTGGATTCATCGTGAGTTTTGTCAACGACTTTCTTCTGAGTTACTCTACGTTGAAAACCCCCAAGGCAATAAACGTGTTGAAGTCAAACCCGGAGAATTACGGACTGGGGATGTGAGTGTTGGTTATCACGTTCCCATTAGTGCTCCAGCAATTCCACGTTTTTTACGGCGTTTTGAAGAAGCCTATAATCCCATACGTTTATCTTTAATTGAGCAAGTCATTGCTGTGGCTGCTTCTCATCATCGGCTGCTGTGGATTCATCCTTTCTTTGATGGTAATGGTCGAGTGACACGGCTGTTTTCTCATGCTTTCTTAAGGCAAATTGGGGTAGGCAGTAGTTTGTGGTCTGTCTCTCGTGGTTTAGCCAGAAATGCTAATTTATATCGAGATTTATTGATGGCAGCCGACAAGCAACGATGGGACGCTTTAGACGGTCGTGGAAATTTAACAGAGGCTGGTTTGCAGAAGTTTTGTCAGTTCTTTTTAGAAACTTGTATCGACCAAGTGACATTCATGCAGTCACTACTAGAACCCTCCCAACTCTTAAATCGTATTGAACTCTATGTTCAGGAGGAAATTCGAGCCGGACGGTTACTTAAAGGTTCTTTTCCTTTACTAAAGGAAGCCCTGTATTCTGGTTCTTTTGAGCGGGGTCAAGCTGCTACAATCACAGGCTACAAAGAGCGACAAGCTAGAACAGTGCTCAAGAAATTAGTTGAGGTGGGTCTTTTAGTTTCAGATACTCCCAAGGGTGCTGTCCGCTTAGGATTTCCTACTGATGTTGTTGAGCGCTACTTCCCCAAACTCTATGTTCCAACCG
Source organism: Planktothrix tepida PCC 9214 (assembly GCF_900009145.1). Taxonomy (NCBI): domain Bacteria; kingdom Bacillati; phylum Cyanobacteriota; class Cyanophyceae; order Oscillatoriales; family Microcoleaceae; genus Planktothrix; species Planktothrix tepida. Next base: position 88,797 of record NZ_LN889764.1, on the reverse strand, counting down.
TTTAAGGTAGCAACATCCGAAAAGTGCGAAGGACGAACCTACTCCTGTTATAACAATCCATTAGAACGGCAGAGGTTATCACTGCTATACAAAACTTGATTGACTCGTCAAATTGATCGCAATTCGTTATCCTCAAAACAGGAAGGAAATCAGCAGACTCGTGTTAGAGGGGTGTGATAGAAACACCTTGTCACGACATAATCTAATATCAGAACCCTATCGCTGTAGACTCAACTAAACTCATGGCTAAACAGTTAAACCTCTTTTCTGGGAAAGTAATCACGACATCGCTTCATACGGAGATGCAACAGTCGTACCTCGAATACGCCATGAGTGTGATCGTTGGACGGGCGTTGCCAGATGTCCGCGATGGGTTGAAACCTGTCCATCGTCGGATTATGTACGCGATGCACGAGTTAGGGTTAACCCCTGACCGACCTTACCGCAAATGTGCGCGGGTGGTGGGGGATGTGCTAGGGAAATATCACCCCCATGGGGATCAATCAGTTTATGATGCTTTAGTACGACTGGTTCAGGAGTTTTCCAGTCGTTATCCCTTGTTAGCGGGTCATGGAAATTTCGGGTCTGTGGATAATGACCCCCCCGCCGCGATGCGTTACACCGAAACCCGTCTAGCTTCCATTGGGTATGAAGGGTTATTGTCCCAAGTCGGGGAAGCAACGGTTAATTTTATTAGTAATTTTGATAATTCTCAACAGGAACCGACGGTTTTACCCGCCCAACTTCCGTTTTTACTGTTAAATGGATCGTCGGGAATTGCAGTGGGGATGGCGACGAATATTCCCCCACATAATTTAGGGGAAGTTGTGGATGGATTAATTGCCCTCATTGATCATCCTGAATTATCTGATCAACAATTAATGGAATTGATTCCAGCACCGGATTTTCCAACGGGGGGTGAAATCGTCAGCACTGAAGGGATTGCAGAAGCTTATACCCAAGGAAAAGGCAGTATTGTTGTCCGGGGTATTGCCAAAGTTGAGGAAGTTCCAACCGCCCAAAAACGACGAACTAAGACCGCAATTGTGGTGACAGAATTGCCGTTTCAAGTGAATAAAGCCAGTTGGATTGAGAAAATTGCCGGGTTAGTAAATGCGGGAAAATTAGACGGGATTTCGGATATTCGGGATGAAAGCGATCGCGAAGGAATTCGGGTTGTGATTGAATTAAAACGAGAAGCGACTCCCGAAGTGGTTTTACATCATCTTTATCAACAAACCGAATTAATGACGAAATTCGGGGCGATTTTTTTGGCAATTGTGAATGGACAACCGAGACAGTTAAGTTTAAAACAAATTCTGCAAGAATTCCTGACGTTTCGGGAACAAACTTTAACTCGTCAATATCGCCACGAATTAGAAGTTGCAGAACGCAGATGTCATTTAGTTGAAGGGTTATTAATTGCTTTAGAAAATTTAGATAATGTGATTGAAATTCTGAGGAATGCTCCCGATGGTTCCACAGCAAAATTAACCTTAGAAGATCAATTAGGATTTAGTGATGATCAATCTGATGCGATTTTATCGATGCCCATGCGTCGATTAACGGGGTTGGAAAGGCAAAAATTACAAGATGAATTTACCCAATTAACCACTCAAATTCAACAGTTACAACGGTTATTAAATGAACGTCCTGAATTGTTAAAATCCTTGAAAAAAGAATTGCGATCGCTTAAACGAAAATATGGCGATGAACGACGCACCCGGATTATTTCGCCCAAGGGTCAGGTGACTCTTGAATCTGAGGATAAAACCTCTAAAAAATCCCCAGAAAAAGTGTTAGAACTGTCAGCATCTGCCGACTTATTACAACCCTTACCTCCCATTGATGAAGAAACCGTTGTAGAAGTAACTCATCGGGGTTATATTCGGCGAGTGTCCCCGAAAACCAACGATTCTAAACGCAATCAGAGTGAAACTGCAACGGCTATTAATATTGAAGAAACCGATGATTTTACCACCCAAACCTATAATACTCGCACCCGTCAAAATCTAGTGATGATTATGCGAACGGGAAAAGCCTATCCTTTAAGTGTAGCGGATATTCCGATGGGTTCTAATCGTTCTAAAGGAAAACCGATTATTACATTATTATCCCCTTCGGCTTCTAAGGATATATCCGTTAATCTCCAAGACTTAATTATTGCTCAATTTTTATTGTCGGCTTTCCCCGATAAAACAGACTTAATTACCTTAACTCAACAAGGTAAAATTAAACGTTTACCCTTAACGGAATTAGCTGAATTAACTAATCGAGGGAGCACTATTGTTAAACTGAAAGAAGATGATGAACTCTGTTTTGCTACCCTTTCTAAACCTGATGAAAAAGTCGTATTAGCAACATCTGGAGGGCGAATATTACGCTTTGATATTAATGACGAACAACTCCCACCTATGGGGAAAGTCGCCCAAGGTTCTCAAGCCACTCGGTTACGACAAAAAGAACATTTAGTCGGCTGTGTTACTTTATCCCCAAAAGGCAGTTTATTATTAGTCACAGAACAAGGTTATATTAAACGCATTTCCATGGAACACATTCGCAGTAGTAACCGAGGCGGAATTGGAATTTCCATGCTCAATTTTAAATCCCCCAATGATAGCTTAGTGGGAATTGCACCTGCTAAACCCCATAAACAGGTTCACCTCTTAACCAGTGAAAATCGCATTGTTCATATTCCCACAGATGAAATTCATCTCTCACCCAAAGATAGTACAGGTGATCGCCTTTTTAAACTCAAACCCGACGAAAAAATTACCTCCATCAAACCGTAGGGTGTGTAAGCAAAGCGCACGCACCAACAGATCATCAGCTTAAAAAGGCAGGTTTAAAACAGTTAAAGGTTTATTCCCTAAATTGGGAAGAACCTGCCCTGACATAAAAGTAGGTTAAATTAAAATGGCAGAAGTTATTTTAGATAATATTTATAAAAGTTTCCCCACTCGTCGTCAAACGACTTCCGAGGAAACAAAATCATCAGAACTTCAAGAATCAACCCCTACTCGTCAAGCGGTTTTAAAACGAGTTCATCTTCAAATATTCGATGGCGAATTTATGGTTTTAGTGGGGCCATCTGGCTGTGGAAAAAGTACCTTATTACGATTAATTGCCGGATTAGAAACCATTACCGGAGGTAATATTTATATTGGGAATACATTAGTCAATGAATTACCCCCGAAAGCCCGTGATATTGCTATGGTCTTTCAAAACTATGCGTTATATCCTCATTTAAAAGCCTATGATAACTTAGCTTTCGGGCTGCGTCGTTCTTATCGAGAAACCGAACCTAAACAACCTTTAATCGTTCAAAAAACAACCTCTGCAACTTCTTCCCATCAACAATTATCCGTTATCGTAGGAGACTATCAAATCTTTGCTCCGTTGTGGTTAGAAGATATAATAGTTAAAATGACGCGATCGCTTCCTCCTCAATTTCGCTATGTTTCAGAACGTGAAAAAGCCGTATCCGAAAGAGTCTTAACGGTTGCTAAATTATTACAAATTGAATCGTTATTAGATCGATATCCCAAGCAATTATCTGGGGGACAAAAACAACGAGTCGCTTTAGGTCGGGCTATGGCTAGAAATCCTCAAGTATTCTTAATGGATGAACCGTTATCTAATTTAGATGCTAAATTAAGAACCGAAACCCGTGCTCAAATTGTAGAATTACAAAAAAAATTAGGAACCACAACAATTTATGTTACCCATGATCAAGTGGAAGCCATGACCATGGGTTCTCGAATTGCTGTTATGAACCAAGGACGAATTCAACAAGTTGCTCCTCCTTTAGAACTCTATAATCGTCCTGCAAATCGTTTTGTAGCCGAGTTTATTGGCTCTCCCCCAATGAATTTTATTCCCGTTCAATTCACTGCACCGTTATTAATTACCCATCCTCAATTTCGTTTAACCTTACCCGATATTTGGGAAAGGGTTTTATCTTCTTATAATAACCAAAAATTACTCTTAGGAATTCGACCGGAACATTTAATCGTCAGTTGTCCGGCTACTAAAAATTTACCCGTCATTGTTGATCGTCTGGAAGCATTAGGACATGAAACGTTATTATGGGTACATTTATTAGGAGAAAACAACCTAAATTCTTCCTTGCAAGTGAGAATCCCTGCCGAAACTAAACTCATACCGGGTGAAAAAATTTGGTTAACCATAACACCGGAAAAAATTCATTTATTTGATCCAAAAACTGACTTAGCCATTGTCCCTGGTTCCTACTAACCTCTTTTTTCTTGTTTTTCATGGTTTTTTGGATTTAAGTGAGGTAAAAGAAAAAAGTTGAATCGAGATAGCCAACGGTCTTGACAACTAGATTGTTGTTGCTATAGACTTATATTTAAGTTAGCTCGTTTTTATAGAGCCAAGATAGTTATAGCATTATTTATTAGTTTAGGCATCAGCACCAAACTATGCACACATCAATTAGCAAATCGTTCCAGCCTATAGCCGTTGACGAGTTGATGAAATATACCATTCTGGGCAATTCTTGAATTGCTGCTGCTGATGTATTTCATTCAATCGAAAGTTCCTATCAATGATTATTTGCAGTTCAATCAGGGAGGTTGAATCCTTGCAAATCACTATCGCTGATCCCAACAAATCAGCCCTCTTGTCTTTCAAATTGAATTAAAAATTACCCTTAGCCAACCGCTCATTGTCGTGTTAGAAGCCTTCGTCTTTGCAACAATTTTGTGCGGGTTTTTTGGAATTATCCTTAAACAAAACCTGCTGATGAAGATCATCTCAATGGACATCATGAGTACGGGTGTGATCGCCTACTATGTGTTCATCGCATCACGGGGGGGTTTGTTAACCCCAATTCTTACAGATGTTCAAAATACCACTTACGCCGATCCAGTTCCCCAAGCCGTGATTTTAACTGCCATTGTCATCGGTCTTTCGATTCAAGCGTTAATGTTGGTTGGGGCGATGAAGCTGGCACGGGATAATCCCACTTTGGAAACGAACGAGATCGAGAAAAATAACACACCATGATCACTCTTGCTCTTGTTTGGATTGCGCTGCCTTTTTTGGCGGGATTTACAGTTTATCTGGTTCCAAAACTAGATCGATTTTTTACGTTATTCGTTGCGTTTATTTCCATTGCTTATGGGTTGTACCAATGTGTTAATTCATCTCCCTTGACAATGCAGTTAATTGATCATTTTGGTGTTACCTTAATGCTCGATCAACTGAGTGGTTATTTTATCTTAACTAATGGGTTAGTTACTGCCGCCGTTATCCTCTACTGTTGGCACACGAATAAAAGCACTTTTTTCTATACCCAAACGATTATTTTACATGGCAGTATTAACGCGGCTTTTGCCTGTGCAGATTTGATCAGTTTATATGTGGCGTTAGAGGTGATTAGTATTGCCTCCTTTCTCCTGATTGCTTATCCGCGTTCAGATCGGTCGATTTGGGTTGGGTTGCGGTATCTGTTTGTCAGCAACGTCGCCATGCTCTTTTATTTAGTAGGGGCGGTGTTAGTTTATCAAACCCATCATTCCTTCGCCTTTGCAGGGTTGCAGGGAGTCCCGCCAGAAGCAGTGGCTTTGATTTTGTTGGGTTTATTAGTTAAGGGAGGTATTTTTGTATCGGGGCTGTGGTTGCCCTTAACCCACTCAGAATCTGAAGCACCTGTATCGGCGTTAATGTCGGGGGTGGTAGTGAAAGCGGGAGTATTCCCAATGGTGCGGATCGCCCTAACGGTGAGTGAACTTGACCCGATTATTCGGATCTTTGGGGTGGGAACTGCCTTGCTGGGGGTGTTCTATGCCATGTTTGAAAAGGATACGAAGCGGATGCTGGCGTTTCACACCATATCCCAGTTAGGGTTTGTGCTGGCTGCGCCGGAAGTAGGGGGATTTTACGCCCTAACCCATGGCTTAGTTAAATCGGCTTTATTTCTAATTTCCGGGGTTTTACCGAGTCGGAGTTTTAAAGAACTACAACACAAACCTATCAATACTCGCCTGTGGATAGCGTTGGCAATCGCAAGTTTCTCCATCTCCGGTTTTCCCCTATTGTCGGGGTTTGGGGCAAAGGTATTAACGATGAAAAATCTCCTCCCTTGGCAAGTAATCGGCATGAATCTTGCTGCATTGGGAACCGCGATCTCCTTTGCCAAATTTATTTTTCTACCGCGTGGGGGAGAAGATAAAATCCGGCCTGGTTTTTGGCCTGGGTTGATTTTGTTATTGGCAGGGTTGGTAGTAGCAAATGTGGCTTATTACGACGCTTATACTATTGCTAATATTATCAAACCTCTGGCAACGATTTTCTTGGGATGGTTCGTTTATTTGTTCATTATTCAAAAAATCTCCCTCAAACTTCCCCGTATGCTTGAACAAATTGATCATTTGATGGGGGTGATGAGTGTGATGTTAATCCTATTATTTTGGATGGTGTGGGCATGATTGGATATCTGAATCTGATATTACGATTAACCATTTGGTTTCTATTAACAGCAAATTTCACTGTCACCAATATTATTATTGGCGTGGCGATCGCTTTTTTAATACCCGGACTTAAAAAAACACCCACCGCATTAAAAGATTGGATGCGAACTTTAGGGGAGGTTTTAGTGGCAATTCCTCAAGCTTATCTGGAGGCGATCGAAATGATTTTTCATCCCCATAATGAGGAAGAAATCATCATGGAACGAGTCAAACCGCAACGAACACCCGGACTGATCTTTTTAGATATTTTTCTGATTACCTTTACGCCAAAAACCATTGTGTTGAAATATCACGAAAAAGGGTGGTATGCCGTTCATCGGGTAGTACGGAGAAAACTGTCATGAATTTGTTATTGATTGCAATGATTATCGCATTGTTGATTCCCCTTTATGAAGCCTGTTGGCAAGAAGATGATGTCTGGCAGAAGATGTTAGCCTTAGCCAGTATCGCCACCAAGTGTTCGATGATGATTCTTGTTATCTCTGTGATGAGAGATGATTGGATGATTGGGGTTGCGGGAGTGATCATCCTTAGTGTTGGAAATGCCGGATTTATGTTACTTGCTCAACTTTTAAAAAGGATAAATTACCAATGATTGACGGATTAGGTTATGGGTTGATTGGTTTAGGAATTGTGTTCTGGTTTTGGGGAACGTTACCGTTATTGGGTTTGCGATCAGTTTTATTCAAACTCCATACCCTAACCATCGCGGATACTCTGGGATCAATGCTGATTATCCTGGGGTTGCTGGTGAAAGTTCCCAGACAATGGCCGTTCCTGATCTTAGCCCTGATTTCTCTGATGCTGTGGAATACGATGCTGGGTTATGTGTTAGCTTACTGTTCTAATAATGAGGAGGACTCATGAACGACAACAGTTATGTGAGTGTAATCGCGTCTTTACTCCCCTTAGCGGCGACGATGTTAGTGTTTCAGGAAAATCCTTATCATGCTTTGGTGGTGCGGGGAATCTTGGGGGCGATCGCAGCCTTACTTTACACCGTTTTAGGAGCGCCGGACGTCGCTTTAACCGAAGCATTAGTGGGGACAATGTTGGCAATTACCCTGTATGCGGTGGCGGTGCGTTCCTCATTGGTCGTGCGTTTGGGAGTGTTGAAAGACTTGGAGAAGGAAGCCAAAGAAGGGAAATTTAGCGAACTGTTGGAACAGTTTAGAAAAGTCTTTAACAAATATCATTTACGTTTGGAGTTAGTGGCCTATCCCGATGAGAAAGCGTTAAAACAAGCGTTGATGGATAAAGAAGTTCATGCCGTTTGTATGAATGATGAGAAACCGCAATCTTATCACACCTTAACTCGAATTCAACGGCTTTATCAGGTGATGCAAACTCAATTGTCCTTGTTAGATACTCGTTTAACTTATTTTAGTTTATCAGAATCAGGGGAGAAACAGTCATGAAATGGGTTTATATTCTAGCGGTTATTGCCATTTATATTAAGTTTTTAGTAATGCCGAACACCCTTGGGGATTTACCAAGTTTAACGATTGTGGAATCAATTATTAAAGATAGTGGAATTCCCAATGCGGTCACGGCAATTATTTTAAGAAATCGACTTTACGATACGATTTTTGAAGTGATCGTTTTTACAATCTCAATTATGGGGGTTTATTACCTATTAGCGAATGAAAAACCTTATGCTAAAGTTCATCAATTTACCGATGAAGCTTCAATTGTTTTAGCCCGTTTGGGAGCAACAATTAGCGCGTTAGTTGGGGTAGAATTAGCCATTCGGGGTCATCTGAGTCCGGGGGGCGGTTTTGCAGCAGGAGTGGCGGGAGGAACTGCGATCGGTTTAGTAGCAATTACCTCTTCTCCTGAGTGGATGCAAGGCATTTATAAGCGTTATGCTGCCGCTGATTGGGAAAAGATTTCGGTTTTAGCTTTTATTGTTTTGTCGGTGGTTACTTTAGCCGGATATGAGTTACTCCATGGCGAGTTAGGGGGGCTATTTAGTGGCGGTGCTGTCCCGTTATTAAATATTTTAGTGGCGATTAAAGTAGCATTAGGATCGTGGGCGGCGATTTTATTATTTATTCGGTATCGGGGATTATTGTAATTAATAGAAAACCGGGTTTGTGGGAAAACTCGCCAAGCCTCGCAAACCAACTCTAAAAAATTTTTTGAAAATTTGCGTAATTTTGTTCGCAGGTTGCAATAGGTCAGTAGAACTGATCATGAAGGATTTTGACCATGAGTTACGATAATTTTGGCCCCGGTGAGGACGGTTACGACAACGACGACCACGACTATGATTACGACCGAGATGTTCAGGATAGTTACGATGATTACCGAGAACAAAATGCCTTAGATCGGGAATTAGAACGAGATTCAGAACGGGAGATGTGGGAGGGAAACGAATCAGATTCGGACTGGTAGCAGCATCACCCCTCGGTTTTAGAGAGCAGATTTCAGCAACATCACTCAACTAACGAGGGGGTAGATTGAACCGGAACATTAAAAAATATGAAAGTTCCGTAATTTCACTGATTTACAAAACATTATGTGAGGGATAAACTTCTATTATATCGCTCAAAAAATGGTGGATGCGATGCCCTCATTGTGGCAGCTACGCGATCGCGTAAACACCACTAGCCTATGACTTCAATTCATCATCTATTCTGAGTTGTTATTTCTCCGCTACCCCCTAATTTCATTTACAGTGATTACGTCTAAATTAGAATAAATAAAAACAGTTTTTTATAATTTTGGCGTAATTTTTGATCGGTAACAATAAATTCTTAAACAGAAAACTAGAACATTTCCTTCGAGCATCAAAAAGGGCGATCACCCTTATGCTTTAAAACAAGAGCTTTTAGTAAAAATGAAGCTTTTTTTCTGAATCTATCCCTTTTAATTTAAAGCCATGAGATCAACAATAACAAAATTAACTTCATCAAATAACTTTGATTTTTTAGAAGTTCATGATCGAGAATTACTAACATTAGTAAGTCTTGCTGAAAAATATTATAATAATGATCCAAATACCAGCTTGATGAAATTGCGTCAATTTGGAGAACGGATGGTTCAGATAATATCAATCAAAAAACGATTAATTTTTAAACGTAATGAAGAACAAAAAGATTTAATCAATAGGTTGTATAATCAAAATATTATACCTAAAGAAATTTATTGCCTATTTCATAAAATTCGTATGCATGGAAATAAGGCTAATCATAAATTTTTAAATAATAAAAATATTGCTTTAGAAAATCTAAAATATGCTTATGAAATTAGCATCTGGTTTCACAATAATTTTTATAGTTCAAACTTTCAGCCTCCTGATTTTGTTGTACCCGGTGATCAAGATGTAGAAAAGCAAAATAATTTGCAGATTGAAAATACCGATTTAAAAAAACAAATAGATACTTTAAAGCTAAAACTGAGTTTAGCTGACAAAAAGAAGGTAGAAGACTTAGATAAATTGCAAAAAGAAATAGAAAATTTAAAACTAAAATTGAGTTTAGCTCAAAGTTCAAAAAATTATTCTTCTGATGAATTAGAAGATTTGAAACAAAAATATAATTCATTAATTAATGATCTTAATTTTGCCAAAAATCAATCTCAATCTTTGACTCAAAAGCTTATATATTTGAATCAAAAAGAACAACAAATTAATCAAGAATTATCTATTGCTAAAAACCAAAATGAAAAATATCAACAAGAAGTATCTTTAGCTAAAAGCCAGAACGGAAAATATAAAAATTCTTTAATTTTCTGGCGAATTAGCACAGTAACAGCAGTGATTCTATGTGGAATAATAGGTATAATCTATGATTTTAATAACCAAAAAATAAAAAAAGATATTTTGATTGAAGCCAGTAAAAATCATGAATCTGTTACAAAAGTTTCTAAACTAGAAACTCAGTTACAACAACAAGAAGAGTCTCGTCAACAAACATTTACACTGCAAAGTCAATTACAACAAAAAGAACAAGAGTATGCTCAGATACAGGTGCAATATCAACAAACAGTAGACCTTGCATCAAAGTTAGAAACAGAACTTAAAATTGCTAATCAAAAACTACCTCAAAAACAAAATTTAATTGAGCAAAAAACACCTCAAATTACTACTTATCATACTAATCATGAAGAATTTAAAATAGCAGTACAAATTGCACAAGAGGCTGCAATCAGTGGAAAAAAAGCTAAAACGGCTCAAGAATGGTCACTAATCGCAGAAAAATGGCAAAAAGCTGCAAAATTAATGGGGGATGTTTCCCCTGAATCTTCTCAATATGAAACGGCTAAAAATCGTTATTTACAGTATAGTAAAAATTTCCAAGTAGCAAAGGCTTATGAGCAGAAAACTAAGAAAAAGACGGTTGTTTTATCTACACCATTAATCAAAACCTACAATGTCCGTTTTAATGTAGGAAGTACAGGAGCAACAGTTAAGAATCCAATTCAACCTAACGAGCGTCATCGTTATCATGTTTGGGCTGCTGCGGGACAAGAGTTATTACTTCAAAGAAAACAAGGCGACGTTAACTTAACTTTGATTTCACCACAAGGTCAAACGATAGCTTCCGTTACAAATGGTCAAAGTCAATGGTCTGGAAAATTATCAAGCACTGGAAATTATATTATTGAAGTTTCTGCAACAAGTCAGTCTAATTATTTAATTAGCATGAATATTTCAGCCTTAATGCAAAAAAAAGCAACTCAATTGATTGAAAAATGGCTGAATGCTAAACAGCGTATGTTAGCAGCACCTTATGATCAACAGTTAGTAGCACAACTGGCTACAGGAAAAAAGCTAAAAGATACAATTGATTCCATACAATGGTTAAAAAGTAATAGTGCTTATTATGAATATGAGTTCAGCAAACTTGAGAGCTTAGAATATGTTAAATCATCCCCCGGTAAAGCTGTATTTGATGCTACAGTTGTTGAAAAAATGACCTTATATATTAATGGTAAAATTGATAAGGGTAATACAACTGATTACCCTCGATCTAAAAAATACCGATTTTACTTAACCTTTGATCAAGGGTTTTGGAAAATAGAAGATAGTAATTATCTGAGTTCTGAGTAAAAACAGGATTAGCAAGCGTATCTAAATCGATATTTTTATAGAAATAGCGATCGCTCTCTTCTAGTCTAATTATGTAGGTTATTGAAACTTGTAATTTATAAACATTTAGTCTTTAATTTTCCGAATCAGCCTACATTTTATTAGACTAGATGCCCTGCTACAACCTATTTAAAAATCCTTGATTAACTTTCCTCAAGTCCTGTAAAATATATAATACGATCAAGGAGCAAAATTAACTGCAAAGAATTTTTTTCTGAGCCAAAGTCTAACTGCAAGCCATGACAAATTCCATTACGGTAAATTTTTCCTGGTATTATTGCTCCTGGCTTTGTTTTTGGTTTGTATTCATCGTATAAATTATCAACCCAATGAGGCAGTCTCTCAAGCATTGCAACTTGGCCGTTGAGGAGCTTTGAAAACTTATTTTTCCAACCATCTATTAACTGATTAGTTGCTTTCTTCATATGCTCTTTAGATAAAGAATTAAAATCCTCCGGCTCATCCAGAACATCTCTAAGCAATCCCTCTATCTGAGGTATCAGAGTTGAAACACTGAGGTAAAAGTCTTTATTCAAGTGTGCTTTTACCGCCTGTTCTAGTATTGGGTAGCGTTTGTTAACGAAAGATTCTTCCTTAGATTCTTCCTTAGATTCTTCCTTAGATTCTTCCTTAGATTCTTCCTTAGATTCTTCCTTCCAATTCCAGTTTGATAAAGTTTCGTTTATACGCTTTGGGATCATCAGCGTTTCTATAAAAAAGCTGTCTCTATCTTTGACTTGTTCAAAATCTACTAATAAAACTAAATCAGATTTAGACAACGTTGAAGTTGGTAATAACCATCCAGAACTACTAATAATTTGCTCCACTTCTGAAACCCTATTTACTTCTAGTGCATAACAACGCTCATAAATATCCTCTAAGAACTGTTGTGCCTCTTGCCATTCAGATATACGCAATTTATCCAAAATTTTCCGTCCACGTTTTATCTCTGAATAAATAGGCTCTGAGATTGTTTTTTTTATATTTTCTGATAACATCATTTCTTCACGTTGTGTAATTTCGTAATCAAGACGATATTCTAAGTTTTTAAATTTCTCTTTTTCTCTTTTAGACAACTTAAATCCTTTTTCAAAATACAATTCTTTTCTGTCAAGTAAACGTTTCCGAATATCTTTTAAAGCCTCTAGCTCAAAATTGTAACGTTTTGCATATTCTTCTCGCAGTTCATGTCCATACCAATCATCTAAACTCTGGAATTGAGCAATTTCTTGATAACTCTCATCAAGTTTAACATAATACCCATCGGTTAAACGAACAGCACTCAATCCTGTTCCCAGATGAAATAGTAAATAATTTTTTGACATTCCTTGAGAGTAGTGAAGCTCATTCACACTCTCAATATCATCTCCTAAGCTCTCATCCGCAAATGGACTAAGAATAGTTTCAGTCTCGAACAAGCCACCCCCATTCGTCTGTTTCCAAAGTTCAATTAAATCTTGAGGTAAATTCAATTGATGCTCTTGTAACCAGACTTCTAATTGATTAGATTCAATTGCACCATTCCAGACAAATAGTTGGGGATGACGTTCAGCATCTTGCATCAGTATATTATTCATTGTCTTGCTAAGAACTCCTCTAAAAAACCAATAAATGCGTAAGTATTTTTATCAAAGCGAACACCTTATCCAAGCTCATTATAAACATCCGTAACTTTGTCACCCATAAACTGTCTTTTTGGGTGAGTGAGAATATTTCGGATTAACACCTCAGCATTAAGTTGAGTTGGTTCAATACCCTGAAAAACTGAAGCATATCCTCCTGAATTGGCGTGTCCTTGTTTTTTAGCAATAGCCCTCGCCCCCTCCGTTGTTTGACCTCGAATTTTTCGAGAACTGACGACAACTTGTTCAATTTCTGCTTCTGTAATAAATAGCCACTCCTTCTCAAATTAACTTCAATGTTAGCATCTACTTCTAGGTTTCATCAAGAGCGATCGCACAAACTAACGCAATTATTGGCAATTTTGGGAATCTATGATAATATTGATTAGAGGTTGTTCAACCTTTAAGTAAAAATAAAAAGTCAACTCATCTTGATTTTACTTTATTAAATATATTATGCAACTTGAAGAATACTTTGAATTTTTAGATCCTGATGATATCCGAATCAAAGGGCATAGAATTGGCATTGATAATGTTTTAAATTATTACTTAAAAGGCTGTTCGCCAGAGAATATTTTAGAACATTTTCCTAGTTTAAATCTTGAAAAAATTTATGCTACACTAACTTTTTATTATCATAACAAAACTGAAATCGATGCCTATTTACAAAGGATTAATGACTGGAAAGAACGTCATTATCAGGAAGCGTTAGCCCACCCCACACCCCAACGTCAACGCATTCAAAAAATTATTGAAAAACGGTTAATGGACAAATGAATTATTAATGAAAATTAAGTTTTTGCTGGATGAAAATTTATCTAAACGGATTAAATCTGCGGTACTTCGGATGAATCCTGAAGTTGACATTTTATGTGTTGGTGATCCATTAACACCCCCATTAGGAACCCTTGATCCAGAAATTTTAATTTATCTCGAACAATCCCAGAGAATTTTAGTGACAGATAATCGTAAATCTATTCCCGGTCATTTACAGGAACACTGGAAAAATAACCACCAAATCTGGGGATTATTTTGGGTCAGGGAAGGAACGAATATTGGCGAGTTGGCTGAAAGTATTTATCTTTTGTGGGAAATTAGTGAGGCGGATGAATGGGTGAATATTGTTGATTGGATTCCCTATTAATTAAGCTTTCTGTCCACAAAGTTATATCTTCTCCTCGGCTTTAAAACAGCAGGTAAGGGTTGGTTTAAATCTTGATAGGCTTCAATTAAAGCTTGTAAAGCATCGGATACATTAGGAATAACTTCTTCTAACGTATCAGCTTCCGTAATTAAATTGGGTAACAAAGGACAAGTAATTGTATAACCGCCTTCGGGTTGAGGTTCTAAGATTAAGGGGAGTTTATAAATGGCATTCATAAGTTAGTCATTATATTTACAGCATATCCCTTCAATTCCTATACTAACCCACCCTACCTAAAGATAGAAATTAAGCGATCGCATCTATTCCTAAACACACCCAAAAACAGAAGAAATACAGACTATTTGTGCAATTTCCGGTTTTCTCATGTTGAAGAGATCGTAACTTGCCGTTTTTTTACAGGTTAGTTACATTAATTTACAGAACGTTACATCAAACAAAACAGGAGTAACCACCATGCAAAACACACAATTAACCAATAGCCCTGAACAACAACAGCGCAATCATTGGGACTGGGGATTTACCCCGGGTGCAGAGAACTGGAATGGCCGTTTGGCGATGATTGGTTTTCTCAGCGCGATTATTGTTGAACTGGTGTCAGGTCAAGGCTTTCTTCACTTCTGGGGTTTGATGTAATGGGATATCCCACTACATCACCATATAAACCAGAAGCACTTAAAACCGGATGATAGCCGGATTAAACAACGGAATTTAATTCGCAAAGAAGATTTTAACATAACTTGAGAGGATTGGATACAAACTCTCAAGTTTTTAATATCGAGGAAACAGAGAACAGGGAACACCAATATAGAAATTTCTGCCGAAACTCAATCTGTTTTCAAGTTTGTTTCGGCAGGTAAATATGTAACCGTCATGTTTCCATAAACGGTTTGAAAGATAGCACGCTGATTCATCCTCACGCGAAAATAATCGAAGCGTTTGTTCCTCCGTATCGGATTGTTGATACCAACCTAGAACCAAGACGCTTTAACGGATATATTCTTTCAAAATACTATTGCGGTTGGGATGGCGTAACTTTCTGAGTGCTTTCGCTTCGATTTGACGAATCCGTTCACGGGTGACATTAAAAATTTGACCGATTTCTTCTAATGTCTTCATGCGACCATCATCTAACCCATAACGCAACCGTAATACATCTCGTTCACGGGGGCTGAGGGTATCTAATACATTTTCTAAATCTTCTCTTAAAAGATTTTTAGAGACTTGATCTTCAGGGGTTTCGCCATCGGATTCAATAAAGTCTCCTAAGCGAGAATCCTCTTCTTTCCCGATGGGGGTTTCTAAGGAAATGGGAAGTTGAGCCGACTTGGCAATAAACCGCAATTTTTCGATGGTCATTTCCATACGAGTTGCGATTTCTTCTTCAGTGGGTTTGCGACCCATTTCTTGAGACAGTAACTTGGTGGTCTTTTTTATTCGAGAAATGGTTTCATAGAGGTGAACGGGTAATCGAATCGTTCGAGATTGATCAGCAATGGCCCGTGTAATGGCTTGACGAATCCACCAGGTCGCATAAGTTGAAAATTTGTAGCCTTTTTCGTGATCAAATTTCTCGGCGGCTCGAATTAACCCTAAACTGCCTTCTTGAATCAAATCTTGGAAAGACAGACCTCGATTCATGTATTTTTTGGCGATGGAAACCACCAGTCGTAAGTTCGACTGTACCATCTTATCTTTTGCCCGACGACCGATATACAGACGGCGGCGGAACTCTGGCAATCTCATATCAACGGCGCTCGCCCATTCCTGCTCATTGGGTTCTCGATGGTAATGTTCCATCAATTTTTCCCGAATTCGCTCTAGTTCCAATAAGTCAGCAATTTTTCGAGCCAGTTCAATTTCTTCATCCGCCCGTAATAATCGAATCCGACCTATTTCTTGCAGATACAGACGAATTGAATCTTCTGTGTAATGCTTTTTCTTCGCCTGAGTGCGACGTCGAGATTTAGCGGCTTTACCCGCTTTAGTCTCATCATCTTCATCCGCTATCACATCCTCTAGGATGTCTTCTTCATCAATTAAATCTTCTTCATCCGGTTCAAAATCATCCAAATCTAGGGGGGTGATGTTGCTAGGGGTTGGAAGGGGAAGAAACGATAATGTTTCTGTCTCAGGCTTTGTGGTTGCGAGTCCGTTGTTAATCTGGATCATGCCGCGTTCCTCATGCTCCTCAATTAGTAAAAATCAATCACAGAATAGAGATGTCTATCAGTAGACTATTGAACCAGTGGCATACTGTTTCAAGTTTTAACCTTTGCCCACCGAGTTACTGAGTGAATGATCATAACTCACTTCAGTCCTAACATAGGAAGACAAATATTCAAAGGTGATCATTGGATTGCGCCAAGACCTTTCCGATTGTAGCCTTTCTGACAAAAATTGTACGATTTGTCACAAAGGAGATTTGATCACCTGAATTCACCGATGGGGGATTAATCAAGTTGGGGGTTGAGTACAAAGACCCCTTTTACATCCTTATGTTTGACTGATCACATTGGGGTGATCATTTTTGTTTAGGGGATCTCAGAAGGGATATCGATATCCTGATTCACTAAAATCTTAGCGAAATCTTTTCACGTTGGGTTGTAATCCCACGAATAAATATTGAAGGGAGTGTAAATAAAGGCAAGTCACCTTAATACACCCTGGTAGAATTTGTGGTCTCAGTTGAGGCATAGATGAAGTTGTAATTCACTCAAAATTGATTGCTGAAGTTTCCCCTCAGTGATTCTAAAAGAAACGGTAAGCTTTTGCTTCTTGGAAGCATCACTGTTTGGTTTGTGTAACAGAAGGTATACAATTCAAAGGCAGTTTGGGTTGTTGGCAAGGAACTTCAGTCGGGAGTTAATCACTCTGAATCTTGCGAACAACCTGACCTTTTAGGGTTGCTCTTTATTGTAAGTTAACTTAAATCCCTGTATTTGGTGCGAGATCAAACGTTAAATCACGTTAAGTTTTTGACGTCGCCGAGTTGAGCTATTGTTCAAAAGAAGTCTTCTTCAAGGACGGTCGGGGATAGAAGGTTGGGTAAAAACCTTTTTCCTTCCCCTCATCTGTTACCCTTTAAGGTTTTAATCCTTTAATGCTTACTCGATTTACTTTTAGCTTCTAAGGTTTCCAGGCGACTACGAAGGTCTTGATTTTCTTTTTTAATTTTGTCAAGTTCTTCGCGTAGCTTTTTCAAGGCGGGTTCGGAACCGATTTTTCCCTGTACGTTTTGAATGGCTTCTTCGGCGCGACGGCGAACTCGTCCGTCTAGGGTTTGGTCGGCTAAAGATTGCAGCACATCCATCGCTTTTGGCGTTTCCATCTGTTCTAAAGAGGCGACAACGGCGACTTGAGTGAGGAAAAAGGTTTCATTAGATAATTCTTCTAAGCGTTGTAAAATTCGCTCTGTATTGGTTGGGGTTTGACCCGTAGAAATACTGCCTAAAGCCCGAATGGCAGTTAACCTCAAAGCTTGGGGAATACCGGGGGCGGTATATTTTAAAATTACGTTTAAGGCATCTTCTGAGGTTTTCATTTTACTCAGTCCTGAAATAGCCCCAGAACGCACGACTTCATTCCATCCTTCTCGTTCTTTGAGAACGGATTTTAAGAGTTTAATTGTTTGTTCAATCAGATGTTTATCTTCAGAGTGAGTGGCTGCAATTTCTCCTACTGCTGTTGCGGTTGCAGCTTCCACTAAATAACTCGCATCTCCCTTTTCTAAAAGGGGTTTTAAAACTTGATAACTTTCGGTGGTTTTCAGTTTCGCTAAACTATTGATCACGGCACGTCTGACGCGAGCATCGTCATCGGTTAAACCTGCTACTAATCCCTCAAAGACTTGATCTAATTTGACTCGAATTAATTGTTTAGCTACTTCAACTCGAACTCCCCAAAACTTATCATGTTTTAAGGCATTTGACAAGGCTTTAACAGCTTCTAATCCGCCTTTTTTAGCTAAGGCTTTGGCTGCATAAATTCGAGAAATCGGATCGGGATCATATTGCAATTGTGCCTTTAATTCAGCGATCGCATAATCTAACGTTACGGTTTTGAGAATATTATTATCAACATCAAAGCTAATAAAAGCGGGTTTTTCTTCTAAAGGAAAATAGAAGGTTTGTTCCCGTTCATGGACTCTAACGGTAAAAATTTTAAGGGTTGATGGGATTTCAGAAGCTTTTTTATCGGGTTTATATCCAAAGCCAATGGGGATTTTTAAATCAAATAAGTTTTGTTCGCTGAGTTTATCGCTGTCTTTAGCTTGAGTTTGTTTAATTGTAATTTTGGCTAATTTACTATTATTATCCCAACTGTAGGAGACTTTATATTCGGGATGTCCGCCTCGAAATACATATTGATCAAATAGGGGGAGTAAATTAGATCCGGTTGATTTTTCCAGTGCTCGTAATAAATCAATGGTTTCGACAGTTTTATGAGCATTATCTTGAACAAAGGTTTGAATTGCTTTTTGAAACAGTTCATCCCCTAATTCTGTTCTAATTAGATGATAAACACAAGCACCTTTTTCATACAAATGGCGGTCATAAAGTTCAATGGCTTCTCGATAAATATGGGTAACAATGGGACGACGATAGCGGGAACTATCCTCAGAAAAATAATTTCTCGCTTGGTTTAAACGGTAATACGCCGCCTCTTCTTTGCCATATTGTTGTTCTGTCCATAAAACTTCAGTATAGGTCGCCATGCCTTCTTTTATCCAGGCGTGTGACCAATGTTTAATGACGACTAAATCTCCGAACCATTGATGGGCTAATTCATGGGCAACTAAACTTTCTGTGTTACGATTATCTAAGGTAGCTCGTTCGTCTAATAAACAGCGATCGGTTAATAACGTTGTAGATGTATTTTCCATCCCGCCAAAAATGAAGTCATCCACACAAACTTGAGCATATTTCGGATAGGGATAGGAATAGCCAAAATATTGAGAGAAAAACTCAAGCATTTGGGGGGTTTTCCCCATACTGCGAAGGGCATCTTCTTTGCGATTTTTCTCAACATAATATAAAACTGGAATTCCATTCCATTCGTCTTTGATTTCTGCAAACTCTCCCACTGCTAAGGTCATTAAATAAGTCGGATGAATTTGTTTTTGTGACCAATGGTAAATTTTAGTTTTGCCTTTGGTTTCGCTATGAATTAATTCGCCATTGGAAATGGCTAAATATTGTTTCGGAACTTGTACCCGAATTTCTGAGGTGGCGAGTTGTCCGGGGTAGTCAAAGCAAGGGAACCAAAAGCGAGAATCTTCATCTTCTCCTTGCGTCCAAACTTGAATCGGTTTGTTAGGATAATCTTTACTTGGGCTAATAAAATACAGCCCCCGTTGAGGATGGGTGACGGAATAACTAATCACCAATTTAATTAACTGATTAACCGTTGTGGGTTGACGTAAATGAATCTGTAACTGTTCTCCATCATAGTCAAACTCTTGCTGATTTTGCTCAATTTTTACGTCTTGAATTTCTAAGTTAACGGCATCTAATATTAAAGTTTCAATTCCACTTCTAACAGGATTCAAATGTAGGGTACAAGTTCCTTGAAAACTTTGATTAGGAATATCGAGAACTAAGTCCAAAAAAATATGTTCCACTTGACCTGGACGGTCAGGATTATAATGGGGGCGAGCGCCAGGTAACTCAAAGGACTTGTGGGTATCCGTTTCCGTATCAAAGTAAAAATTCAGCATCGAGTACAATCAAACTCAAGAATAAAGGATAGCAAAACGCGCTATGCGTATCGCTTCATTATATAGCGAGTCTCAATCCCTTGTCTAAATTAGTGTTTTTGGGGTAGAGACGCGCTAACAGAGACGCGCTAACAGAGACGCGCCATGGCACGTCTCTACAGGAGACTTTTTAACTAGGAGTTTCCTGTTTTTGTCTCAATTGTTGGATTTGTTCTATACTTAATCCGGTGGTTTGGCTAATAGTTTGATCATCTAATAAGCCGATTAATTGTCTGGCAATTTCGAGTTTAGATTCTTCCTTTCCTTGTTCAATTCCTTGTTCAATTCCTTGCTTTAATGCTTCTTCTCTGGCTAATCTCACGGCTTTTTTAATCGCATTCCGTTGATCATAAATATAGATTTCCCGTTTTTCTAAATCTTCGAGTTCTTCCGGGGTTAAAGTGGTTTCGTTGGCAATGGTAAAGGCTTTTTGCAGTTCGGGAATCTGTGCCATTGTTTGAGGAACAGTTTCTAAAGTTTTAGCACTTTTAATAAAATAGATCCATTTATCGGTTAAAGTTTCTAACTCATTAATTGACGTATTAAATTTGGGAAGTTCTACAAAAACTAATTCAATATCATAAATCAGATAATCCACTAAAAACTCTTTTTCTTTTAAAACAAACCGAGAAATGACCTTATCCAGATGGGGAAACATTTCAAAATCAGTAATGGTAACGGCAATGACTGGATTTAATAAGGTGTAATCTTCTCCACTTTTTAACTGAATTGAATAAGCTTTTGCTGCATTGTATAAAATTCGTTTCTCAAATCCTTCAATATTTAATATTTGCATTTCAATAATAACCGTTTTATTTCCCGTGATTGTGGCTTTGACATCTAAATAAGTATCTTTAATCCCTCGGATTTTAGGAGCTTGATAGGGATTGAGAATCGTTAAATCTTCAATCTGGGGATTATCGGGATAAAGAATACTATTTAAAAAACTGATTAAAATATCTTTGCTATCTTCAGACCCAAATATTTTTTTAAAGGCAAAGTCTGTTTTAGGATTAATGAATCGCATATTAATTCTCCTGAAAATATAGGGTTAAATTGATATCAGTTTTTTATCAATAACCAGAATTAATTTAAAAAATTCTTGATTTTGAACCCTTAACAATTCCTCCTCAAGATTAAGAGATTAAGATTTGCTGTAGAAAAAGAGAAGCAATTCTAATACAATGTTATCATCCTATAACAACAGGGTTGCCGTTAGGCAATCTCCCTCCTAAAATCTAAATCTTGAACCAGAAAATTAGAGATTATTAAAATATGAAGCTAGCAGCGCGAGTAGAAAAGGTTCCGCCGTCTGTAACGCTGGCGATCTCAGCGAAGGCAAAAGCAATGAAAGCTGAGGGGATGGATGTCTTAAATTTTAGCGTAGGCGAACCGGACTTCGATACCCCTAAGCATATTGTTGCTGCGGCTAAACAGGCCTTGGACGAGGGCAAAACTCGCTATGGCCCAGCAGCAGGGGAACCGAAGCTCCGATCATTAATTGCTCAAACCTTAAGTCAAGAAACCGGTTTAGACTATAAAAGTGAGAATATTGTTGTTACCAATGGCGGTAAACATTCCCTCTATAATTTAATGGTAGCGGTGATCAATCCTGGGGATGAAGTTATTATTCCGGCTCCCTATTGGTTAAGCTATCCTGAAATGGTAAAACTGGTGGAAGGGATTCCCGTTATTGTTCAGACGGGTGCGGATACGGGTTATAAAATCACACCTGAAATGCTGCGTCAAGCCATTACACCGAAGACAAAACTTTTTGTTTTGAATTCTCCTTCAAATCCAACCGGAATGGTGTATACGCCAGATGAA
Organism: Planktothrix tepida PCC 9214; assembly: GCF_900009145.1. Taxonomy (NCBI): domain Bacteria; kingdom Bacillati; phylum Cyanobacteriota; class Cyanophyceae; order Oscillatoriales; family Microcoleaceae; genus Planktothrix; species Planktothrix tepida. The sequence goes on along the minus strand of NZ_LN889764.1, from coordinate 66,836 downwards.
ATTCGCGCCTTAGCTGAGGTGGTTGTTGAAACGGGTATTTTAGTCGTTTCGGATGAAATTTATTCTAAGATCATTTATGATGATGCCCAACATTTAAGTATTGCAGCGGCTCATCCTGAAAGCTATAAATACACCTTAATTAGTAGTGGTTTTGCTAAATCCTTTGCGATGACCGGGTGGCGCATTGGCTATTTAGCGGGAGATGTGAATATTATTAAAGCGACAACCCGGATTCAAAGTCATAGTACCTCTAATGTTTGTACATTTGCTCAATATGGTGCGGTTGCTGCGTTAGAAAACTCTCAAGATTGTGTAGAAGAAATGCGGTTAGCGTTTGCCAAACGGCGAGAGGTTATGTTTGAGTTATTAAATGCAATTCCGGGGATTAGTTGTCTAAAACCGGATGGCGCATTTTATATGTACCTCAATATTAGCAAAACTGGTTTAACGTCTGTTGATTTCTGTAATCTCTTACTAGAAGAACAACAGTTAGCCGCCGTACCGGGTCAAGCTTTTGGAAATGATGACCATATTCGTTTATCCTACGCAACGGATTTAACCACCATTGAAAAAGGAATTAAACGTTTAGAGGAGTTTGTTAAGTCTAAAATTTAGAGGAATTCAAGAGGGGTGTTAGAAGTTGGATATTGTTGCTTGTCGGTCAACCTTCAACACCCCTGTCAATATCGAATCTCAAACCCTTGTAAACCCTCTGGTTCTTCAAAATTAATGATCACGTCCCTGGGTTGAGAGGATTTTGGCCCCTGATAACACCATTGAATCATTCCATCCACCCTGTTTTGATTTCCTTCAAAGACTGCTTCGACTCGACCATCCGCGAGATTTCTCACCCAACCCTGAACTCCTCGCTCAATGGCTTGTTTCTGGGTGTAGTAGCGATATCCCACCCCTTGCACTTGTCCCGATACAAAAACGTGAGCGCGAACGATAACAGATTTAGATGGCATTTGCATTGACGAATGAAGATAAGCGACATATACATATCTTGAGAGATTATATTCATTTTGGATTGAATAGGAGTGATTTTATGGTTTGGGGCAATTTAGTGGTGATGTTAATTATTGGGGTTGTGGTTGGGGTGGGAATTGCCTATCTGGTGTTTCAACAACAGAACTCCAAGCAAAAAGAAGGTATAGAAGAGAGAATTCGTCGGGAACGGGAGGAACAGGAAAAATCCCATCAGATTCGTCAACAACAAACAATTCAACAGTTACAACAGGAACATCAAAACCAACTTCAGCAAATTAGACAAACGGTAGAAACTGAATATCTCGTTGAACGGGAACAGATGGGGGTGCAGTTACAGGAAAAGGATTCTCAAATTCAACAGATGAGTCAATCCCTGGCCGCATCTGAAGCTCAAGTTACAGAACTTAATCAAGGGTTGACTCAGTATCAAACCCTTGTGGAACAACTGACGGCTGAATTGCAAGCAACTCAAGCACAGGTTGAGCAACTGAGTCCATCTTTTGTTGAGGAAGAGGTTGAGTCTTCTATTGGGGTAGAAGAAGATGCAACTCCAGCAGTAGAACTAACCCTGACGTTACCCGAAACACCAGAGGAAAGTTCTTTTGCTGAGGAGGAAGTAGCAGAAACATCAGTGACTCTAATTGAAGTGGAATCGCCTACGGTTCCAGAAATTATTACTGAACCTACAGCTTTAGAATCTCCTACGGTTCCAGAAATTATTACTGAATCTACAGCTTTAGAATCTCCTACGGTTTCAGAAATTATTACTGAACCTACAGTTGTAGAATCTCCTACGGTTTCAGAAATTATTACTGAACCTACAGCTTTAGAATCTCCTACGGTTCCAGAAATTATTACTGAACCTACAGTTGTAGAATCTCCTACGGTTCCAGAAATTATTACTGAACCTACAGTTGTAGAATCTCCTACGGTTCCAGAAATTATTACTGAACCTGCTATTGTTAAAGCAGAAAAAATCACATTACCCCCAACAAAAGCAACTTCAGAAGAACAATTAATTGATCAGATTCTGGCCATTGGAACATCGGGAAACTTAGCGGCAATTAACACCTTAACAGGATATGTTCAACATCCTAACGCTCAAGTCCGTTATTCCATTGCAGCAACATTAGGAAAACTCACAGCTTCTCGTCGCCTGAGTCGGGAAGTACAACAAATCATTCCGATTTTGACTCGCCTAAGTCAAGATCTTGATTCCCGTGTTCGTCAAGAAGCGGTAATTGCATTAGGAAATATCCCCTCTCATCAAGTTATTCCGATTTTGCAAAAGGCATTACGAGATCCTCAAACTTCTGTTGCACAATCTGCTAGTATTGCCTTAAATAAATTCAAGGTTTATCGCGTTCGCCCTAAATCTCAACCTAAATCTTTAATGTTGAGAAAACCCAATATATCTAGGAATCCTTAATAAGTTGTGGTATTCTATTGTAGGGTTTTGATATACAAGTTAAACCCCTACAGTTTTGTTTTATTTAGTTATAACTTTATCGTTTCCCTAGCGATGGGGAATAAAACATAAAGTTTGGATTAGTGTCAACCGTTAACTTAATTTTAGGAAACAGCTATGAAATTTCAAACCCCCTTATTAGCAATAGTCAAGCCATTTTTCGGGATAACCGACATAGATCATCATCTTGTCCAACTTGTTTAAAGCCTGTTTGCGAGTGGGCTCACTCATCCAGGGATTTTGTTCTAAGTGCCGTTTAAATTCTGCTTTAATATTAGCGACCATTTCCTCTGCTTTCGCTTTAGTTGCAGGCGGAAAATATTGTTCAACAAAAAGTTGGGCTGTGGGATGATCTAAACTTTTTCTAATTTATAGGAAAAATTAAGCTTTAAAACTCTTTTTTGTTATTTCTGAAGGGAAATCTATTTCTAAGTCCCGTTATAACCCCAAGGAAACAATATGATATGAATTAGCTTAAGATGTGAGTTAGATCACTGACAATTTTAAGATTATAGTAAGATTAAAATTTTACAAATTAATTTCAAATAATCTTTATTTTTTAACAAAAAATATTAAATTCAGAGAACGTTATACTAAAATATGAGATAGAATTGACACTTCTCCCCAAAATTATCTAAATTATCAATTAATCATTCAAGATTCCTAGAATCTGGATTCCTACAACCTTGTCTAATGTCCTCTGCTTTTGCTTTAGGCGAAATCTTGAAAGATTGATTATTATTATTGTTACACTTCCAACCGACTCAAAGGATTGGGAATAGAACTCTTAATTTAATTCTATATTGATGCAATGCAAAGAAAAACACAAAATCTTCAAACCTTTGTCCTTAAAGGATCTGCCCTAGGATTCTTAATTTTGGGTCTGTTAATTTTCCTAGGAAGTTTATTTCCTTTTTATTTTCGCCTCAAACCTCACGAAGAACCCCCCGTCCTATTAGAACATCAGGAGCAAATTTTGCCTCCCCCTTCTGAGGAAAGTGATGATGATCAAACAATTCATGCAGCACTCTGGACGACCGCCAGTATTTTAATGGGGGTAATTGCAATGGGTGCAAGTTACCTCGTGCTAATGATTCGTCCGCTTATGAATCAAATGCAGGCAGAAATCCTGGAACGTCAAAAAGCCGAAGTTGCCTTAGGCAAAGAAAAAGACTTTACTCAAACTTTATTTGATGCTAATCCTGCCTTTTTTATTGTCTTAGATGCCGATGGAAAAGTGCAACTGATGAATGATATGATGCTAAAAACTTTGGGTTATGACTTAGAAGAAATTAAGGGAACTGATTATACAGCAACGTTTGTTCCCCGTCGCAATGGTGATTCTTTACCCTGGGTTTTTGAATTGATGATTCAACGCCGTTTACCGATTCGTACTGAAGAACGAATTTTAACCAAAGACGGTCAAGAATTGATTGTTGAATGGCATGGTCGGGCAATTTTTAATGAAGAAACTGATGAATATGAATATTTTGTCGGTGCGGGATTAGATATTACAGAACGCAAACGTGCAGAAGAAGAATTACTCCTCTTACAACGAATTACAAAAGAAGTCAGTGTCGCCTGTAATTTTGAGTCTGCTTTAGAAGTAGCATTGCGATTAGTCTGTGAAACAATCGGTTGGGAATTTGGGGAGGCTTGGGTTCCCCACCCTTACGGAAAGTATCTTGAATGTAGCCCGATTGGATATAATCGAGGAGAAAATTTAGAAGAATTTCAACGCCTGAATCAACAGTATATATTCCAACCCAATCAAAGTCTCACTGGACGCATTTACTCTTCTCAACAACCGGAATGGATATTTGATATAGAACAAGAATCACCCGATCATTTTGCGCGTAAAGAAATTGCCATCAAGTTTGGACTTAAAGCGGGGTTTGGTGTACCTATTGTTGTTGATGATAAAGTTTTAGTCGTTTTAATATTTTTTACAATAACGAACAAGCAGGAAGATAAACGATTATTGAATTTAATTTCTTCCATTGCCACTCAGTTAGGAACCGTATTTCAACGGAAACAAGCAGAAGCAAAATATCGTAGTATTTTTGAAAATGCAGTTGAAGGCATTTTTCAAATTAGCCGCGATGGAGAATATATCCGAGTTAATCCAGCTTTCGCCACAATTTTAGGATATTCGTCTCCAGATGCTTTAACCGGAAATAACTCATTTATTCGAGAAGTGTTTGTTCACCATCAAGAATTTTATCAAATGATTGATTTACTGAATCAACACCATGAAATTTATAATTTTGAAGCCCAGGTCTATCGTCATGATCATAGCGTGATTTGGATTTTTGCCAATGTGAGAGCAATTTTAGATGGAAAAAAACAGCATATTTTATATTATGAAGGTTCAATTGTTGATATTACCAGCTTTAAGCAAACGGAAGAAAAACTTCGTTATAGTGCCTCCCATGATTCTTTAACAAATTTATGGAATAGAGCCTTTTTTATTGAACGACTTAAACAGGCTCTTATTCAATGTCAAGAACAACCCGGCTATCATTTTTCCGTGTTATTCCTAGATTTAGATGGATTTAAGTTTATTAATGATAGTTTAGGGCATGGAAGCGGGGATCAATTATTAATTGAAATTGCCAAACGGCTCAAAGTTTGTTTAAGAAATCAGGATGTTTTAGCCCGATTAGGGGGGGATGAGTTTACAATTTTATTAGAAAATGTGGGTTTTCCAGAAGAAGTCAAAGAGATTGCTGAACGAGTCCAAAAGTCTCTCAAAAAACCCTTTAATTTGAACGGAAATCAAATTTTTACCGGGAGCAGTATTGGCATTGTTCACAGTTCCTCAGAATACCTGTTACCTTCAGAAGTGTTACGCGATGCTGATACCGCCATGTATCGAGCAAAACAGCAAGGAAAAGGCTGTTATGTCGTGTTTGATGCGACTATGCGAACCGATGCTTTAAGGCGGTTACAGTTACAAACGGATCTACGTTGGGCGATTGAAAAAAATCAATTTCAACTCCATTATCAACCGATTATTAATTTAGAAAATGGGGAAATTTCTGGGTTTGAAGCATTATTGCGTTGGCAACATCCCCAAGAAGGTTTTATTTCTCCGGCTGAATTTATTCCTGTGGCGGAAGAAGCCGGATTAATTGTTGATATTGGGGAGTGGGTTTTACGACAAGCTTGTCGCCAATTACGCGAATGGAAACAGAAATTTAATTGCCATCCTCAATTAAGGATGAGTGTTAATTTATCGGGTCAACAATTTACATCGGATTTAAGTCAAAAAATTGATCGGATTTTGACAGAAACGGAAGTAATGGGATCGGAGTTAAAATTAGAAATTACAGAAACGGCAATTATGTCTGATCCTCAATTGGCGATCGCTACTTTAAATGAACTCAAACATCGAGAAATTAAACTCTGTATTGATGATTTTGGAACCGGATATTGTTCCTTGGGATATTTACATCAATTTCCAGTGGATGTTTTAAAAATAGATCGTTCTTTTGTTAGTCAAATGTTCTTAGATGAAAATAAACGTGAATTGGTTAAAGTCATTGTGGCTTTAGCCCATAGTTTAGGGATGGATGCGATCGCAGAGGGTATTGAATCCCAAGAACAATTATATCAGTTAAAATCCCTGGAATGTCAATATGGTCAAGGCTATTATTTCTCCAAACCTCTCAACCCTCAAGAAGCCGAACGCTTATTAAATAAATCTTCAATGGCTGAGAAATTTCATCGCCAAGATTCAAGCGTTTTACTCAAAATCTAAACGGTTCAGTTCACTCAATTCACAGACTCTATTGGGTTAAATTGTCCGTTTTACAGATGGCGATCACACCCTTTGATTCCATTCATTTAAAAAAGTCTCATAGGCGTGATTAATTCTTTGCATAACAGCGATCACTTCTGATTTAATGTTATAATTAGGATAATATTTTTTGTTAATTGATAATAGGCTTGTTTAAATGGATTTACAGTTATCTTTATTTCCCACTACACAAACAGAATCTACTCCTAAAAAACAAAAAAAAGCAAAATCAGGTCGCTATGAAAAACTTCAACAGCAACTATTAACAACTCAACGTGATCCCTATCAAGTTTTTATTGATATTGACAATCAGTCTGTATCCTCATTTAACTATAACTTTATCGATCTTTTTTGTGGTGCAGGGGGATTTACTCAAGGTTTAGTCCAAGCAAAATTTAATCCTGTAGCTAGTATTGAAATTAATTCCATTGCTTCAGCAACTCATCAAAATAATTTTCCAAGTTGTAATCATTTTTGTGGTGATATTCATGAATTCAATCCCAGAAAATCTTTGGAAAAATTGCATTTCCCCCCGATTCATCTTGTTGTGGGTGGCCCTCCCTGTCAAGGATTTTCTGTTGCTGGAAAACGAAACCCTGATGATCCCAGAAATAACTTATTTAAACAGTTTATTCGTGTTGTTTCAGAAATTCTGCCTTGGTACGTTGTGATGGAAAATGTACCGGGTATTCTAACTCTGAAAAATGGAAAAATTAAACAGGAAGTATTTGAACAATTTCAAGCCATAGGTTACTCAAATATTTCAGTTGTTATTCTTGAATCTGCTGCCTATGGAGTCCCTCAAATTCGACCTAGAGCGATATTTATTGCCAATCGATTTGGACTCCAAAACCCTTATCCCAAACCTCAACTTTTACCCGAACAATATCAACCGATTGAATCCGCTATTTCTGATCTTCCTGAGTATACACCTATTCCTGAAATTAATCATGAATGGACTCGCCATTCTCCTGAATATATGCAGCGAATTGCACAAGTTCCCCCCGGAGGTTCTCTCTATGAAACTTATCTTGATGCGTTCAAACGTCAATATTCAGGTAAACCCAGTATGACCATAAAAGAAAATCACGGTGGAACTCATATTCACCCTTATCTTAATCGAGTGATTTCTGCGCGTGAAATGGCTAGATTACAAACATTTCCTGATTCTTTTATCTTTGCAGGAACGATGAAAAAAGCCATGTGGCAAATTGGAAATGCAGTTCCTCCCCGTTTAGCAGAATGTATTGGATATGCTCTCATTCCTTATTTAGATAGTATTAGTTTAGGGAAAGAGAAAGAGTTATCAACTATTCCAAAAAATTCTGAGATTCAACTTGCTTTAGAGTTGCATTAAGAGCAGTTCGCCAAGCCTCAAAATTATACCATCCACAACCGACGCATCCTTCCTCGGCTTCTGAACCCGATTGAGGAATATTATCCGGCCATTTCTCATTCCCAAAATACCAAAATTCGAGTCCTAATGGTGTTCCTCGGTTTCCTGTTTCAATACATTTCTCGCAACTTCTCGACTTTAAAAGATTATGATTCCCAGAACTATCTTTTTTGAGGAGTTGAAATTTATTCCTAATTTCAGTTTCACTCATATTAACATCATGATTCGGTTCACTTTTACCCCAACGTTCCATCGGAAAACGATGATCAATAACTAACTCATGAGGCAACCGTTGCCGATTTTCAATCACGTCTATATAATTGTAAATCTCTAAAATTCTTTTGACTAATTTAGGAGGAAGATTAGCAGAAGCATTTGCTTCTCTGGTTTCTCCCGTCCATCGATCCCAAATAGTAATTTTTTGGCAAACTTGACAAATTTCTCGCTTGGTTTCAATCACTAACCCTGGACGACCACTTCTATTTCCTCGTTCTAAACCTTGAATTCCCCCACCTCCAGCATATTGATTAGAAGCAACTTTTTTCCCTTCACAGTTGCGACAATGCCACTTTTGATCAGATAATAAATCGAAAACTTTAGACTGTGATGAACCTGATTTAAGTTTAGATTTTAAACTTTCTGCTGATTCTGGGTTCACTCCACATTCCTCATCTCTGTTTCTAAGTTCTCAAGCAGTTCTGAAACAGTAATATTCAAACCACTAGCAAGAGAAACTAGAACTGTTAAAGAAGGGTTTCTTACACCCCGTTCTAGTCCAGATATATAGGTTCGATCTAGGTGAGAACGTAACCCTAACTCCTCTTGAGAAATTCTGATAGACATTCGATATTGTCTAATCAAACTTCCTAAAGCCTTTAAAACTTGTGTTTTAGACTGTTCCATAAAATTATGATCCCCTTTCATAGACGATCAGTCTACGGACGATCAGTCACATTTTGAGCAAAGGCTAACTCATTAGGGTTTTACAGATGGCGATCGCACCCTTTGATTCCATGTTGCCTTTATTGATATTATATTTAATAACTCAGCTAATATAAAGAGATAAAAAACATGACAGAAAATAGGTTTTCTTCTGAAAAGAGGAATGTTATTTTAACAGAAAGATATTTGAGCGGTTCACATCATTATTTTTTTGAAGTCAAAGAAGCAAAAAATGGTTCTAAGTATATTATTATCGATCAACGAAAAAAGGTAGAAAATAAATTTTTTAGTACCAAAATGCGTATTTTTGAAAATGAAATGCTTGAATTTCAAAGGATTTTGAATAAGCTAATTAATTTTTCTTTAAATGACACTTCTGTTACTGAAACCGATAACAATTATCATAATAATCAAATAGAATCTAATTTATCGCCAAACAATCTAATTTTTTTAGAAGAAAAATATTTTAGCAGTTCCCATTACTATTTCTTTGAGGTTAAGGAATCAAAAAATGGTACTAAATATATTGTAATAGCACAAAGAAAAAAGTTAGAAAATGAATTTATTAGTACCAAAATGCGTATTTTTAAGGATGAAATGCTTGAATTTCAGAGAGTTATGAATAAGTTAATTGCTTTTAGTTTAAATAATAATTTAATTCCCAATAAAATTTCAGATATTAACAAGGATAACCAGAATAAACAAATACAATTAGATTCAGATTTATCACCGAGATTTTTTGATAAAATTATCACAACAAATAACTGGAAACAATTTGAAGAATATGCTTATTATTTACTCAAGTTATTGGGAATAGAGACAGTATATAATTTTACAGGAGAAAGACAAGCAGGAAAAGCTGATGGTTTTTTCAAAATTGGAAATTTAGCAGTTATTTATGATTGTACTCTTGATTTCCAGAATATAGAAAACAGTAAAATTGAACAAATAAATAATTATTGTAATAAACTGAAACAAGGTAGTATTGAATTATCTGGAAGAACAACAGAAGAATTTTATAATCATCATAAACAAGTTTGGATTATTACTAGAGGAACAACTAGACAGATTAAATTAATTAATTCAATAGAAGTTAAAGAAGTAGCTATTAACGATCTTATGTATCTTTATCAAGAGCGATTAACAAGCAACATGAATAATCAGTCACTCGAAATAAAATTGCGAAATATCTAAATTATATTGTAATAGTACACAACTAACTTTATTAAAAAATTATAATTATTCTTGTTTTTTTGATTGAGTTACTAATCTTTATATTTGTTAAATTGATCATTTTATTGATGGCGATCGCACCTGTTGACTCCATTCATTTAAAAAAGTCTCATAGGCGTGATTAATTCTTTGCATAACAGCGATCGCTTCAGATTTGATGTTATAATCAGGATGATATTGTTTGGCTAATTGATAATAGGCTTTTTTCACTTGATTCGGTGTTGCCTTGGGATGAACTCTTAATACTTGCCACCAATTTTGATAATGTTCAGATGCGATTAATTCTGGTAGACTTAATTGTTGATACCACAGTTGTAAAATCCCCTTTTGACTCCCACTAACTAATCGTTGACCATCGGGACTAAAGGCAACGGGAGAACAACCGGAGAGCGTTTGCAATAATTCTCCTGTTTTCCAATTCCATAATTTAACCGTTTGATCAACACTTCCACTCGCCAAAATTTTGCCATTGGGACTCAAAGCTATAGAAAAAATAGCGGCAGAATGTCCGGTTAATGTCCGAATTAATTGATAGGTTTTAAGATCCCAGACTTTAATTGTATTGTCAGCACTCGCACTGATTAAGACTTTATCATCAGGACTGAATAAAACAGAAGTCACCCAGTTAGAATGTCCGGTTAAAACAATAGGATTTTCATAGGTTTTGATATTCCAAATTCTAATAGTTTTATCAGCACTCCCACTGGCTACAAATTCACTCTTAGAACAGATAGCAACAGACCAAACTCCATCAGTATGTCCGTTCAAAATTCGTTTAGATTGTCCGGTTTTAAAATACCAAAGTCTAACGGTTTTATCGCTACTTCCACTGATTAAAATTTGATGATCGGGACTAAATACGAGGGACGTAATAATTCCCATATTTTTTTCAGGAAGATTCAGATCCAATAAAGTTCGATTCAGTTGTCGAGTCTGAAAATTCCAGAGGGTAATTCGACCATTAACACTTCCGGTGGCAACGACTTCTGAACTAGGACTAATGGCAACTGAATACATCTCATAAGGCATAAACCAAGTATATTTTTTCTTAACTGTATTAACATCCCAAATGTGAATATTACGATCATCACTGGCACTGATCAAAGTTTGACTATCAGGACTAAAAGCCACCGCATGAATTGAATTTTGATGTCCGGCTAAACGCTGTGTTTCTATCCACATTAAATCAGGTGATTGGGGATAAATAACAAGACTGTAATTTTCAATAGTAGGTTTTTCTTTATTTTTTTGAAAAGATGATTTCTGGGTATCTTGAATCTTTTGTTTAAGCTGTTTTAATTCATCCTCTAATTCTAAATTATCGAATTTTTGTTTTAATTTTTCTTCTTGAAATTCAGGAATAAGTTCCAATACTTCTAATAACGCGGTGGTATAAAATTCCTGATCTAAAATCCGTTCTTCCATCCGGTCAAAGGCTTGAAACGCTGTTTCTCCGCTTCCGGCAGCATCAATTAATTGGGCAATTCCATATAATCCTAACCCAACAATGCCGCCAAAAACTCCTAATGTTCCCATGCCAATTCCTACGCCTGTCCCCGCAAAACCTAACCCCATTCCTCCCACAACGGAAGAAATTCCTATGCCGGAAATTGCCCCTAATCCTACTGTACCCCAAGCAATAGAATCCCCTTGATTAATAGCTCTAAATGCGCCATAAGTTGCAGCACCCGCCACCGCCCCCACACCCATTAAGGGCATCATTCCTAACCCAATTCCCCAAAAACTTCCCACCAGTCCCACACCACCAATCGTGCTATAAATTCCTGCCCCAGTTGCTGCACCAACGGTAACAAATGTTGTACCAGGAGTTGATTTTTGAGAAAAATTATAATAGCTTTTCATGAATTTTTCCGAACTAGATATCGTTTGTACAAGATTAGCGTCCACTGTTAAGCTAACTATTTAGGTCTTGCTAAAATTGATCATCTCACTCATTCCCCTTATTGATAAAAGAGGAATAGGTAGCTTTTTTAAAGCTACATCAGTATAAAAATTCCTTGATTTTATCAATTAAATGACTTTGGTGAAAAAAATCAATTCCAATTGCTGATTTAATTAAATACAGCAATAAACAGATCAAAACAGTAATCATTAAGTTTAAAGTAATTAATAAAATAATAGCAGCCACGAAATTCCCCACTTTTGTGAGGCCCCGTGTAACGTAATGGCGTTGAACTTTTCGGCGTTCTTTCCCCACTAATAAAACAACATAAAATCGAGAAAGAATTAAGTCAACGTTCAATCTTAAATCTACAATTTTAGGAGAATTTTTAGGAATTGCATGATTTAATATTATTTTAATTTCATTTAATTGCTCTGGAGTAAAACTTGATAAAATACTAGGTTCAATTTGTTGGATATAATGTTCGGGTGTTTTGGCATGATAAGGTAATTTATCAATAGGTTCTTTGTGAATAGCCGAAGATTTCATACGGTGTTATATCCGAATTTATACGGAATTTGTACGGATGTTACTTAGGTATAGCTCTTCTAAATAAAATTGAATAAGCTATTTTTAAAGATTAACACACCTATTCCTAAAGACAACCCAGATAACAAAGTTAAACAATAAAAACATTGTTGTGGATTTAAGCCTAAAAATTTTAAGGGTTTATGGGCAAATGCTAATCCTAGAACGAGTAAAATAGCGAATAACCACAGTAAAATATAGGTTAGAGGCCAAAGCATAATCAGTTTAGGTCGAGTCCCTGATCCAACGGGAATATCTTGCAACCAAATCGTTATTGGCCAATTTTTGGGCCATACTCGGAAAATAACACCAAAAAATATAATTCCCATGACCCCAGCACTTCCTAATACAATACCCTCGGAACCTGTTTTGGCTAAATAGAGGATAATGGCTAAGGTTATCACCCAAACCCAGATGGAAACCTGAAATGCAGTTAATAGCCATCCGGCTAAAATATAGCCCAGAATTAAAAGGATGAGATAAAGCCAAACTTTATAAAGCTTAGGGGATAACTGTTTCATCTGCCCCTTCCTAAAATTCTCTTATAAATTCATCTTTATTCTATCAATAACCTATCTATGACATCTAATCAAGACTTTAGTTTAACCTGTCCAATCCCCCTGCAACAATATCCTTATATTTTACTCGCTCATGGCGGTGGGGGTAAACTCATGCGTCAATTAATTGACCAGATGTTTTTACCCACTTTTGGTGATTCAAATCAAGTGGAACATGATGCAGCTACTTTGCGATTCAGTGGCAATAAAATTGCTTTTACAACGGATTCATACGTCGTTAATCCTCTATTTTTTCCAGGGGGAGATATTGGTTCAATGGCTGTTCATGGAACGGTTAATGATTTAGCAATGGCGGGTGCTCGTCCTTTATATTTAAGTGTGGGTTTTATTTTAGAAGAAGGTTTACCCATTCAAACTCTATGGGAAATTATTCTATCGATGAAAAAAGCAGCCGAGAATGCTCAGGTTAAAATTGTCACTGGAGATACTAAAGTTGTTGATAAAGGCAAGGGAGATGGGATTTTTATTAATACATCGGGTATCGGGATTATTGAACATCATTTAACTATTAATCCTCTATCGGTTCAACCGGGAGATGCTGTAATTATTAATGGAGATTTGGGGCGACATGGGATTGCAATTATGGCAGTGCGGGAAGGATTAGAGTTTGAAACAACAATAGAAAGTGATTCTGCACCTGTGGCGGATGTGGTTTTAGAGTTATTAGAGGCGGGAATAGAAATTCACTGTTTACGAGATTTAACACGGGGTGGTTTAGCGAGTACGTTGAATGAAATTGCCATCGGTGCTCATGTTGAAATTGAAATAAAAGAAAGAGCAATTCCGGTCTTAGAAGAAGTTAAAGGAGCTTGTGAAATTTTAGGATTTGACCCCCTTTATGTTGCCAATGAAGGGCGGTTTGCGGTATTTGTCCCTGAAAAAGATATTGAAAAAACTTTATCGATTTTACAAGCAAAAATTCCAGAAGCAAGTTTAATTGGTTACGTTAAACAAACGTTAACCTCTTTAGTTACAATGGAAAGTACAATCGGAGCAAAACGGATTATTGATATGTTAAGTGGAGAACAGTTACCTCGAATTTGTTAGAGAGTTATCAAGCTGAAGGTAAACCTTTACCCCATCAGAAAAATTTAGGGAATTTTTGCCAAGTTGCTTAACTTTGTAGGGTGCTTAAGCTCCGGGCACGCACCTAATCACACTTAATCAATAAATATTAGCGACCGAGATAGTGGCACTACTTTATCTACAATTCACCTGCATCTCGTTTGCGCCAAAATTCATCACGCTCTTTTTGCTGTTGTTTTAGCTTTTCCTTTTTAGCATTTTCTAAATCTTGATTTAACTTGTTAGCAATAGCCTGCTTTAACTGATAACTTTCATAACTCTGAACAGTTAAAACAGGTTGAACCAAAGAAACTGCTAAAGCTCCAATAGCTGTATGAATTTTGTCTTTAATTTGTCCTGAATATTGTTTACCTGTAATCACATACCAAGCAAACATTTCACAATTATTCCGATGAATATTATACTCTCCAAATAATTGAGGATAGTCTAAAATCCGTTTTTGTTGTTCAGGGGTTAATTCAACTCCTTTACCTTTATATTCAACACCATTAGGCCCCCAGCCAATTGAATTTTCAAAGGTTCCATCGGAGGAAATAAAATAATGTTTAGCAATTCCTAATGATTCATCAATAGGAATATAATAGATAGAAGTAGCCATGTGTACTGAGTGCAAATATCCCTTATAATTAATAACATATCATGAAAAGTCATTTATAGACTAGCTTTTTCCAGGAATGATGGGGTTGTGGTGTGTGCGCGGAATTTACGCACCCTACGAGTACCAAATTGATTCGATTTCATCAGCTATTTTATTCGCTTTTTCTTCTATATTTTCCTTGTTTTCTGTCTGAATTAATACGGTTACATGACCTAATTTTCGACCGGGGCGAGATTCTGTTTTACCATACCAACGAATAAAAGTATTAGGAATTTCTGCGATTTTTTTGCGTTTTTCTAAATAGTCACAATTAGCGGTTTCAAAGCCTAATAAATTCACCATTACAGCCCCACTACAGTTTAACGCGGTATTACCTAATGGTAAACCACTGACCGCCCTTAAATGTTGTTTAAATTGGGAAGTTTCACAAGCATCTAAACTAAAATGACCGGAATTATGGGTGCGAGGTGCAATTTCATTCACTAAGATTTCCCCTTCGGATGTTAAAAATAATTCGATTCCAAATAGCCCAATCACTTGTAAACTATTCAATAACGTTGTTGCAATTGTTTCTGCTTGTTCTGCTATACTTTTATTAATATTAGCTGGAGCAATAACTCGATGACAAACTTGATTTTTCTGCACCGTTTCTACTATCGGATAAACTGCCACATCTCCTGTAACAGAACGCGCTGCAATAACCGCTAATTCCCGTTCAAAGGGGACAAATTGTTGTAATAACATGGGAGGATAGTTAAATTTTGCCCAGGTTTTAGAGAGTTCCTCCGCATTTTTAATAATAAAGGTTCCCTGTCCATCGTATCCATAACGGCAAGCTTTTAAAACCACAGGATAACCCAGATTATGATTAATTATTTTACCATTTTCAGGGGTTAAGAGTTGAAATGCAGGAACGGGTAAACCTATTTTTTCTAAATAACTTAATTGATCATATTTATCTAATAATAAGGATAAAGCTTGTAAGCGAGGACGAAAACAAACCCCCTGTTCTTCCAGTTTAGATAAAGCGTTTAAATCAACAAATTCATTCTCAAAAGTAATAACATCACAATATTTTGCTAATTTTGCGGTGGCTGTCGGGTCATCAATAGCAGCTAAAATGGTTTCGGAGGAGAAAGGAACTGCTGGGTCAGTGCTGTGGGGGGTTTGAACAAATAAAGAAACCCCTAAAGATGCGGCTTCCATTCCCATCATCCAAGCGAGTTGTCCCCCTCCAATTACACCAATTTTTGTCAGGGTTTGGGGTTGAATTGTAGGAGTTGATAGGGTGTTCATTTTGGGAAATAATCTCAACTTTATTTATTTTAACTGATTTGTCGCTTAAAAGAAACCGGGTTTTTATCGGAAGATTGAGGATAGTTAACAAGATTTTGAGCAAAAACCCGGTTTTTGAATTTTACCTATCCCACGCCTAAAAGAAACCAGGTTTTTATCAGAAAATTGGGGATAGTTAACAAAATTGTGAGCAAAAACCCGGTTTCTGGATTAACTAGGAGTTGAATAGAGAAAGTTGGATATAGTCTGGGGTGAATTGAAAAGGAGTTGAAATGAAATTATTTTCAGGAATGGTTGTGTCTAATTGGCAAGGATATTGACCTTCTAATTTTAACCAATGTTGGAAGATTTGTTCTCGGTTATCTTGGGGGTCTATAACCCGATAAACCCTGACTCGTTTTTTCCCTTCACTTTGGCAGCGAACACAGGTTAGACGATAACCAATTTTATCTAAAAATCGGCGTAAAATGGTAATAGGACTTGAATTTTTAGCGAGTCCAATTCCTGTAATCGTTTTAATAGCACTTCGATCTTTAAGGGCAATTTCAGTAATGGTTTGTAAGTCAGCATCAGTATTTTTTAAATCCCGTTCTTGATTTTTAAGTAAAGCCGGAATCCCTAATAATTCCATGATTCCAATCATAGCACCTAGCTGGGAGCGATTAAAATCCGGGGCAAAAATATTGCCTTGTCCTTGTTCCATTAACCGTCTTGCAATTAACGCATCTCGACCCATTAAATAAGGACGACCTACGGTTAAGAAATAATGAATTCTGAGTTGTTCATACCATCCTTGATCATCTTTAGCAATTAAATCTGATGTAACAGCAACCCCATAGCGTAATTTTAACTCATATTTACGGATTGCGCGACGTTCTTCTGGAGTTTTTGATAATTTTCTTTGAAGAGAATAATATTGACAATCACTTAAATCAATAGAATGAATTACAGCCAAACTTTCCGCTTGGTAATTCTGATCCTTAACCGCTAAAATGAGTTCATTAAGGGTCGGACGTTCTGAATTTTTAGTTTGAAATTTTTGCGTCGATTTAATCGCATTTTTGGGTATTTTTTTAGCTTCTGGAACCTCAATAATCTGATGACCTTCTCCTGCTAACGCTGTTAAAATCGTTTCTCGATAATGATCCATTCCTGCATTAAATCGCACTGCCATTTTTGCCCAACAGACTAAAGATTCAGATTGAAATCCTATTCCTAAATCATCTAATCCTGCAAAATCTGATTGTTGCAACAGCCGAATATTTAAGCGAGTTAATCGTTGTCCACTACCGAGTAAAGAACTCATAGAAGTTGCACCATTTCCCACCTGATTAAATCCTCGGTTTGCCATCCAAATAAATCGGGGAATATTCTCTCGAATTCGTCCCAATGCTTGACGGACAGAATTTTCCGCTTGAATGCCTTGAAAGATTCCCCAAACTGAGGTAAAATGATTTTGAATATCAATACTAACTCCCGTTTCAATGGAAGGAGAAGCTAACACAATATCATAGGATATTAGCTGTTGATTGAAGTTAGCAATTGAACCATAAGCAGGATGAGTAGGATCAGCTAAAGATTCGGAATCTATTCTCAAGATAGAACGATCTGGAAATTGAGTTTTTAAATAGGTTTCTAGGGTACGAGTTCCCCATTGACTCGCTAATTTTTGGGCAGATAAACAAACAAAAGGTTTCCCTCCTTCGGCAATATGTTGTTCTAAGTCTTTCACCAGTTGGTCAGGGGTATTTCCTAAATAGTTATAAATTGTCCACGCTTCATCGGGTGAAGGTTGCCACTGATTTTGAATCACAAAAGGTTGCAGATGAATACCGGATAAGGCGGTTAAATAATCAATAGAGGTATCGCTTAAATCGGCATCGGAAATCACAACTTGACCGCCTCCTCCCAAGACATTTTGCAGGAGAGTTTTGAATGATTTTAGAATAGAAACTCGATAATTTTGGCAGGTTTCTGAGTTTAATCCATGCCATAATACTTGTTCAACTTCATCTAAAATAACCAGTCCATTTGACCAGTCTCTGGCTTCAAATTTAATGCTAGAATTAGGATGTAATGAATCAATACATAATCCATACCCAAAAGCAGAATTAGGAGTTTCAACGGCAGATTTCATGTATTGTAATCCAAACCGTTGACATAACGCTTCAATGAGTCGAATTCGATGACCAATCACTAAAACCCATTGTTTTTTTTCAAGTGCCTCTTGAACTAGGGTTTCTAATATTTTTGTTTTTCCGGTTCCTTTAGGAGATTTGATGGCGATTAGTTTAGCATTTTGATGTATTTTTATATCGGATAAATAGCGACTATTGAGGTCAATATTGGGGGAATAATTTAAGCGATTATAAGAAAATGCTTTCCAGGTTTCTAAAGGAGTTGCCGTTTGATATGCCTGATCAAATACTGTTTGTCCTTGTTCTGCAATTAAGTCATCAACTCCTTTACCAAATTGAGGATTCCAATTGACAATATAAACGGAACATCCGGCTTGTGATAATAAATATCCTGTTTGCTGAATGGCTGAATTAACGGCTTTAATGGTTTTAGGTTTAGTATCTTGATCAAATACGATATAAATTTTCCGATTTTGAACTGAGAACTGCTGTAATTGCTGAATTAAAGCAGGTTTAGCAATTCTATTTCCATATTGATCACGGGGAACTCGATACCCACCATGAATTCCAGGAAGTGCGATCGCAATATATCCGGCTGTTAGTAATGCTCCGGCTTTTTTAGCTCCTTCAGTAATACATAAAGGCAGTTCGGGATGACAAATTACCCAGCGCCAAAATCCTAAATCCGGTTGATGAGGTTGAATATCAGATGAATTAATTTCAACAGCATATTTTTGGGCAATTCTTTCCCAAATTGTTCGAGAAATTCTGAGAGCAAAAATTCCCATTGGTGTATTGGGAGGATGTTCATATTTAATACATTTACTTTGATCTGAGGTTAGACGAGGTTTAATTGGTTTAAAACATCCCCATAAATCAGGGTTTCCAGTCAAAATATCAATCCCAGAACACCACCAACCTCCATCATAAAGATGTTTATAACGGTTAAGAATAGGTTCTGATAAACGGCCTGTATTTAATCGCGGAAGGGTATCAGCATAGAGAAGATAATCTAACGGACGATACCCATCCAGAGGAATCACGTTAAGTTGGGTGAGTTCTTCATCAACGCCACTTTCTGTCCACTCTGTTAAATAGTCCATTTCTCTCTCATTGCAACTGCGGATTTTTAAGCGTAACCCTAGGATGAAAGCTTGAGTATAAAATTTTGTAAACGTTTTGACGTCAATTTAATTCCTGTAAAAAAATAAGTATATTTTTCCCTAGACAAAAGCAAACAGAAGTGTTAAAGTTAAACCCACGAAAATTGCTCGTTGTGTCAGCCGAGGTGCGGTTATGTTTCCGTTGTTGCAATCTACTCAAAAATTAGCCATTCTCACCTGTTTAAGTACCCTATTTTTCCCTACACCTCTTTTAGCGGAATCATTGAATCCTGAAAGCGTTTTAATGGCTCAAAATCCATCCAACGATGAGTTTTATAAGCAAGCGAAAGAAGAACTTTCAGAAGATGTTTATGTCATTTATCGGGTTGTTGATAGAATTGCCAGAGCTAATGGTTTAGATAATACGCCTTGGCGGGTTGGAATTGTAGATGAATATAATATTAATGCCTTTGCAACGGAAGTTAATTTAATTGCGATTTATACAGGAATTTTAGATCAATTAGCAGGAGATTCTTCTGCCATTGCTTGTGTCATTGGTCATGAAATGGCACATCATGTTAAACGTCATATTGCGTTAGGGCCAGCCGAAGAAGCAGCTTTAAAAGAACGCATTCAAAAAGAAGCCGAAGAACAAGTTTTAGCTGAAATTCAAGATGCTAAATCTGATGCAACAGGAACTTCAGTTGGAGGTGCTGTTTTGCAAACTGTTGGTGGTTTTTTGGGAGGTTGGGGTCGAACTGCGGGAAACGTGGGAAATAGTGCGTTACAAGGTGCGAGTCGTCAACGTTTAGCGCAAGCAGAAGAACGGGTGAAAGAAATTGTTCAAGAAAAAACTACAGAATTAGAACAAAAGCTCGCTGAAAATAATCGCAAACAAGAATTTGAAGCTGATGAAGTTGGCTATCAATATATTGCTAAAGCGGGTTTTGACGCGGAAGGATGTATTCGAGTTATGGATGTTTTAGGACGCACATCCGGTGCTGAATTTGATACCACTCATCCGGCTATTCCTAAGCGAGTTGAACAGCTTAGAGCGTTAATGAATCAGTACCCTCCAGCAACTTTAGCGCAAGAAGGCGAAAGTTTGATTAAATCGACTCAACCCCTAACTTATGACCTTTCCAAAGATGGTCAATCTTTAAGAATTAATTCCCGTCGAGGGGGTTCTGCTGCGGACGATATTGACCGTCGTTTTGGTCAGTAATTCCTAGTAGGGAACAGGGAATAGGGAATTACGAATTATGAATTACGAATTACGAATTACGAATGGGGAATAGGGAATAGGGAATAGGGAATAGGGAATAGGGAATAGTAGGAACTAAGGGATTAATATTAGTGGTGCGATATAATCCCATTACCATATTCCTAACTCCTGTTGAGTATTTTTTATTCCTTTAAAAATCATATTCCACTTCTAAAATTTCCGTATATTCAAACTCATTTGAACTTTGATGGACTAAGGGATAACGCACTCCTCCTAATTCTATCCAATCTTCTTCACAATCAGTTTTTGGAGAATTGTAGGATAAAATATACTCGCGTCCAATGCGTTTTTCCATTTCTTCTGCTACTTCTCCCCGCCATTGAGTTTTGGTGACTAAAACAATTAATTGATTTGCTAATTGTGGAATAATATTTGCAATTTGTCGCCGATAAATTTCATCTAAACTGCCAAAAGGCGAGTCCATAACAATCGGAAAGGTACTACTATCGGGGCCCATTAAAGTATTTTTTTGACTCCATTCTCTGACCCCATCAATAATTCCCCCAATAAACGATAAACTTAAAATCTGATTTTCCCCCGTTGAAGCCGCAACTTCCGCTTCCTCTCCGGCGGTGGTTTCAACTAATTTTAATTCATATTTTTCCGTTAATTTTGGTAAATAAGGTGTAAAGGAAATTTGACTAAATAATTTTTGCACTCGCTTTTCTAACTGACAGCGAAATTGTTGGTCTAAACGGTCTTTAACTTGATTTAAACGCAAGATTGCATCTTGAGTGGCTGCAATTCTTCGCTGCACTAATACTTGTTTTATTTCATTCATTTGTTGTTTATCAACTTGCCGAGACAAACTCTCAACCGTTGCTTTAAAATTCTCAATTTGTTGCTGATTTGAACCCGTTTCTCGATTTAACTCACTAATTTTGAGTTCAATTTCATCTAACCGTTTTTGTAACTCTTGAATATTCTCATCAGGAAACTTTCTCAGTTTATTGGTAATGCTATCGAGTTCATTTTCAATCCGTTGTAATTCTTCTCGGTAAGTTTGAATATTCAGTTGTTGGCGATTAATTTCGTCCCAAAATTCAGTGGCTTGTTTATCTAATTCATCTACTTGGCTACTTAACCGAATTGCTGTTTCATCAATATCAGCCGTTCCCGCTTGATTTAACCAATGTTCAACTTGTTCACATCCCGTATTTCCTGGGATTAACTCAGCCCCACAAATACATTTTTTTTCCGCTAATAAACTCTGCAAAAACTGTTTGGTAATTCCGGTATTCAACTCCCCCCGTTCTCGCATTTCGGAAAATATTGTTCTAAATTCTGCTGTTAATTCAGGAATTAAAACCGTATAGCCTTTGGTTGAAATTCCTCGATTAATAGCGACATGACCTTGATGGAGTTGTTCTCGGAGTAATTGTTTTTTTAGGTCTAATTCATTCCGTAATTGTTGTAATTCAGCCGCACCACTTAACTCCATTAATCTCTCACTCAAGGTTGATTTGACCAGCTTTTGGTGGTCTAACTCTTGGGTAATTTCAGTCTGTCTTTGCAACAAACGTTCAATTTCCTGTTCCGCTTTTTTCTTTTCATGTAAATATTTTTTGGTTTCAGGATTTCCAATCATTCCTAAATCCGTTTCTAAGGATTTCTTGGCTTCCCCTAAATGTTTAATGGCTCGATTTAAAACTTCAACTCCTAATAACTCTTTTGTTGCATCCGCAATTTCTACTTTACGTTCATCTCTAACAATCTGCTCAATTCTCTCTCCATCAAAAAAGAAATATTGATGTAAACTTAACGGTAAAATTCGATTAATAATTTCCTCTGGAGGGTGAGGCGGCATTCCCCAGCGTCCATCATCTCCCGCCACTTGCATATATAATTGACTGGCTGTTTGTTCAATCTCACTGCCATTTTTATAAGCTCGACAAATCCGTTTGACTAAATATCGTTTATGATCATGTTCAAAGATTAATTCTACCCAACATCCCACCCCTTTTCCGGGTTCAGATTCATTTAATGCTCGTTTATTCACTAAATGTTCAGAAATGGCAAAGGCGGCACTAAACTTTTCATAAAGAACCCAAGTAAACGCATTCATTAATGTGGTTTTTCCGGCTCCATTATTGCCATGAATCACCGTTGTATTTCTCTCTCCATAACCCAAAATAATTTCTGGGGTTTTTCCATAGAATTGCCGAAAATTGCAGAGTTGAATTGAAATTAATCTCATTGCACCACATCCTTAATAATTTTGAGAATATCATCATTAATATTACGCGGATTTTTCATATATAATTTATCTCGTTCGGCTTGTAAAACCCGTTCAATAATTTCTCGAACTTCCGGGGAAGCATTGGTAATCGGGTCTTGAGCTTCTTTAGGATTAATGTTATCTCCGTAAGTAGATTTTTTTTCAGAGAAAACATTCGTAATCGCCGTAATCAAACTTTCAGAATATTTCAACATTTTTATTCCCCTAAAATGGACTACGCCTATCTATAGCCATCCTGCTATTAATCCTACAATAATTGTTGAGATTTGAAAATAGGGTTAACTTTTATAAAGAATTATAAGTCCAATAATCCATATCGCTTTTGTAACTGAAGTAATTTTAATCTGGCTTCCCCAGCATTATCGGCTAAATTGGCAAATTCTAAAAACCGTTTTAACTCTTTTCTTAATAAATTGCGTTCAACTTCTAAGGTATTTCGATCTAAATCTGGGGGTAAAACAATCATATCAAATAACGTTGCTCGTTCTTTCCCTGGATGGGGTCTTAAAATTCTTCCCCGTCGTTGAATAAATTGTCGAGGATTACAACTACTCGCTAAAATCACGGCATTTTGAATCGCGGGAATATCAACCCCTTCATCTAAACATCGAATTGCTACTAATCCTTGTAATTCCCCTCGTTCAAATTGTTGACGTAATTTTTCCCGTTCAATTAAAGGGGTTTCTGCGGTATAAGTATTCACCCGATAACCCAATTCTGACCCCAATAATTCCACCGTTGCTTCTAATTGTCGTGGGGAATAATCCTCTAAGGTTTCTATGCTTCCATCTCCACAATAAAATAAAGTATGAGTTGTATTTAATCGTGTTTTCATTAACTGACGTAACGCATCTAATTTATTGCTTGCTGATGCAATTAATCGAGATCTTTGAATTAATAAAGCTGTAACGGTTTCATTATTTTCCCAGTTTTTCTCGTCCCCCATTAACGCCCAACCAATGCGCGTCGTTAATCGATGATAGGCTCGACTTTCTGCTTCTGTTAATTCGACTAAAATCGGATAATATAAATAGCGAACTAATGCGCCTTGACGAATGGCTTCTGCTAAGGTTAATTCCGGTTGTAAAACAGGCCCAAAATAGTTTAAAATCGCATCGGTTCCACTTTCATCAAAATGCCGTTCAGGAGTAGCTGAAAGGGCTAATCTTAAGCCAATATTTCGCGGTAAACTTTCCCCTAAGCGAGGACTTCCTAAATTATGGGCTTCATCTCCTACCATTAACGTTTTTTCGGGAAAGTAACGTAGTTGAGATTGAAATCCTTCGGAAATTAAGGTAGAATTAGTTGTAATAACCGTTAAAAATGCTTGATATCCGGCTCTTAATTGATATAATTCAGTCGATAATTGTTTTTGCCAATACCTGACACTTTCAAAGGCTAAAATCGGGTTTAAATTAAATTTTTCTGCCTCTTTTGCCCATTGAGTTACTAAATGGCGATAGGGACAAATAATAATTAATGCTTGTAAACCAATTTTCTGATATAATTCTGTGGCGATCGCTAACGCTGTAATGGTTTTACCGCTTCCCGTTGCCATTTTTAACGTTCCCCGTCCCCGATTAGCAAACCAGTTATTGACCGCTTGCTTTTGATAGGCTCGTAGATGCAATGAAGGTGGAATTTGAGGAATACAGTTATCAGTCATCAGTTATCAGTCATCAGTTATCAGTCATCAGTTATCAGTCATCAGTCATCAGTCATCAGTTATCAGTCATCAGTCATCAGTTAGTTATCAGTTATCAGTCATCAGTCATCAGTTATCAGTTATCAGTTAACAGTGTAAGAGTTAATAATTAACGGTTAATTTATTAACTAAATTCCCTATTCGCCTTCCCAATCAGAACAAGTTTCTCCTTCGGCTCCCGTTGGGTGCATTCCACAAACTAATAAATTTCCCCCATAAACTTGTCCGTGATAATGTTTGCATCCTCGACAGGCGGGTTGTTCTGTTTCTGTGGGTTGAACATAAGTGACAAAGGGATCAAAATGTTCTCCCTCATGATCTAAACCTAAATCCAGACCTGAATCGAGATCAAAATAAATATCGAGAATGGGTTCAAAGATATCATTCATACATTCATCAAGTTCAGGAAGAATTTTATTTTGTACCTCATCGGTAATTTCTTCCGAGATCTTGGTGAGTTCGTTAAACATTTCGTTAACTTCTTCAGTCACGTCTGCAAAAAATTTCTCCATGTCTGAAACGACTGCTTCTAGTGCTTCTACAATACTTTTTGACCACTCTTCCATGAGACTGATTAACCAGTTGTCTGAATAAATTTTATAAAATACAGCAAAAAATCGCTATACTATCTTTCTAGTATAGCGCGAATGAATTAACCATTTAGTATAATTTTTTGTATCGGGGTGAGCTTGATTATCCCTTGACTATTGCTGTAAGCGTCGCAATTCGTCTTGTAAATCTTGCACCTGTTTTCTTAACTTTTCCACCCCTTCATCGACGGGAGTGGGTTCCTCATCATCTACAATTTCAATGCGACGGGGTTCAGACTTAGGAGATGAAAGCGGAGGTTCAGTCGGCGGTTGTTGAACTTGCTGAATGGTATCTTCCACAAAACGACGGGCTTCTTCTGTCGTCATTTCGCCCCGTTTCACGAGTTCATCGGCTAATTTCTGGGCATCCGTGCGTAATTCTGCTAGGGTTTTACTGGCTTTTTCGCCAGCATAGGAGGCTAAACCCACCCCCAAGTAAACGGCTTTTTGGAAAAGATCTCCGAAACCCGGCATAACCACTCCAACTTCCTAAAACAAGTATCACCGATTACAGATTTTTCGGTGTAAAAAAAGTGACCCGGAGTTTACGCCTATCAGAAGCATCCCGTATTGCTGCCACCTTCCGGTTCTGACAAGGTTTGGGCGTTCTAATCGCATAAGTCCAGGTCATTGACTATTATAACACAATTTTTCATTCTGCAACCCAATACCCTGAATAAAGTTTGTCGGTAACACAGCGATTGTTAATCCCTTAAAATAGGTTTCGACATACCCAACATCCTAAACCCTACAACATCTGATCATGCCTCGTCCTTATACCGTTATTTTAATCATCCCAACAGGCATCGGTGCGGCCATTGGAGGGTATGCAGGGGATGGTTTACCCGTTGCGAGGGCGATCGCTCAAGTTGCAGATACTTTAATTACCCATCCCAACGTTCTCAATGGTGCTCAACTGTATTGGCCTATGTCCAATACTTTGTATGTAGAAGGGTATGCTTTAGATCAATTTGCGGCGGGAACGTGGGGACTCCAAACGGTTCATCAAAACCGAGTTGGGTTACTTTTAGATCAAGCCATTGAACCGGAATTACGGCTCAGACATTTACAAGTGGCTGACGCAGCTAGAGCAACGTTAGGCTTAAGCTTAACAGACTATGTAATTACCGATGCGCCCCTAAACGTGGAACTGAGAACCTCTGAGTCCGGGGCTTCCTGGGGAACTATTGGCAACCCGGACAGTTTATTACGAGCCGCAGAGCGGTTAATTACAGAAGCCAAAGCCGAGGCCATTGCTGTTGTCGCCCGTTTTCCTGAAGCTGAAAATAGTAGTGTTTTAGAAGCTTATCGTCATGGACAGGGCGTTGATCCCTTGGCGGGAGCAGAAGCGGTGATCAGCCATTTAATTGTCCGCACCTTTCAAATTCCCTGTGCCCATGCTCCAGCCCTTTCTCCCCTTCCCCTTGATCCTGAGTTATCTCCTCGTTCGGCGGCGGAGGAACTGGGATATACCTTTCTCCCCTGTGTATTAGTGGGGTTGAGTCGGGCACCCCAGTTCGTAACTTCTGCTACTTCTGGGACAATTTGGGCGGATCAAGTGGATGCGGTGGTGGTTCCCGCAACAGCTTGTGGAGGGTCTGCTATCCTGAGTTTGAGCCGTAGAGATGTGCCAAGAAACGCACCAAGAAACGCACCAAGAAACGCACCAAGAGACGCGCCAAGAAACGCACCAAGAGACGCGCCAAGAAACGCACCAAGAGACGCGCCATGGCGCGTCTCTACTCAAATTATTACCGTTGGGGAAAATAAAACCCGAATGCAAGTCACCCCAGAACGGTTAGGAATTCAAGCCGTGCAGGTAAACTCTTATTTAGAGGCTTTAGGAATTTTAGTGGCGCATAAAGCGGGAGTTGATCCGAATGCCTTGCGTCCCCATTTATTATCCCTAAACGAACTGAAATACTCTTAATTTTTATAGCTTGTGGTAGAACAACAAACACCGAACAATTTTGAACTCGAACCCTTAACCCGAACTCAAGTTTTAGTGGCGATGGGGGGAACGGCTATTGTCTTATTAGCGATCGCTAAAGCTTGGTTACATTTGAGTCATGTGACCCTTTTACCTGTGACTTTTTCTGGACTTAGTTTAGGGTGGGGTTTAGGTGTCGGGTTAATCATTACAATTGCCAGTTTTGTCATGTATCGCATCTGGCCGGCTTATAGTCGCAGTGCGAATACTTATTTAAAATTAGTCCTCAGTCCTTTATTATGGCCGGATTTAATTTGGTTAGGTTTATTACCCGGACTCAGTGAGGAATTATTATTCCGAGGGGTAATGTTATCGGATTTAGGATTAACGCCCCTGGCTTTAGTGGTTTCAAGTATTGCTTTTGGGGTTCTCCATTTTAGCGGTTCTCAACAATGGCCCTATGTCATTTGGGCAATCATTGTCGGGTTTTTGTTAGGGTATAGTGCGATCGCAACTGGTAATTTATTGGTTCCGATTATTGCCCATATTTTCACTAATTTTATGTCGGGTTGTTTATGGAAATTAAAATATATTGGGGAGAAATCTTGAAAATCAGTTATCAGTTATCAGTTATCAGTTTGGGGTTTAAGTATTTGGTTGAAATTGTGACAGATAAAACTTTAACCTCATATCCCCTGCTTATTTCCCCACAAAAACAAACTTTAACATAAAAATAACCGCTAAAACCCACATGGCAATATTAGTTTCATGGAACTTCCCTTGAAAGGATTTCATTATGGGATAAGTAATTAAACCAACTCCTAAACCGTCTGCAATTGAATAACTTAAGGGCATTATAAAAATTGTTAAAAATGCCGGAATTGATTCTGCGGGATCATCCCAATGAATATATCGTACACTTCCCATCATTAACACTCCCACAATAATTAAAGTCGGTGCCGTTGCAAAGCTGGGAATTGCGGATAATAGAGGAATAAAAAATATTGAAATTGTGAATAAAATAGCTACAACCACAGCCGTTAATCCACTTCTTCCGCCTTCAGAAATTCCCGATGCAGATTCAATATAAGTTGTGACCGTAGAAGTGCCAAAAATTGCCCCCGTTGTTGTTCCCACCGCATCCGCCATAAAGGCTTCTGTAACACGCGGAAATTCTCCCTGTTCGTTAATATAACCTGCTTTCATTCCTAATCCCGTTAGGGTTCCCACCGTATCAAATAAATCCACAAAGAAAAAGACAAAAGTAACTGTAAAAATCTGTAAAAAATTCACTTGTAAGACTTCTTTTAACCCCATAATTCCTTGACCGAATAAATCAACGGGTAATTGAGGTAAACCGATAATTCCTTTAGGCCAGGGGGCGATTCCTAAAATCCATCCTAACCCGGCTGTGGCTAAAATTCCTAATAATAAAGCTCCCGTAACTCGACGAGCCATTAAAGCCGCTGTTATCAAAATTCCAGCAATTGTAATTAATACAGTCGGGTCGTTTAAGTTTCCTAATGTTGTAGTTGTGGCTGCATCCGTGACAATAATTTTTGCACCTGTTAAAGCAATATAGGCAATAAATAAACCAATTCCGGCGGCGACGGCGTGTTTAATGCCTTCAGGAATAGCAGTGATCATTTGAGTTCTAAATCGACTCAGAGTTAAGGCAATAAAAATTAAGCCTTCAATTAAAATAGCAGCTAAGGCAACTCGCCAAGGAATACTTAATCCTAACACCACCGAAAAGGCAAAATAGGCGTTTAATCCCATTCCGGGTGCTAATGCAAAGGGATATTTAGCATATAACCCCATAACTAACGTTGCTAAAGCAGAAGCCAAAGCCGTTGCGATGACTAACTCTCCGAATAAATCCCCGGAGGTTTGGAGAAAAATAGCATTAGATAAAATAGCAGGATTAACGACTAAAATATAAGCCATGGTCACAAAAGTTGTGACTCCGGCTAAAATTTCAATCCTAAAATTAGTCTGGAGTTCTTGAAAGTTAAAAAAACGAGCAATTGCATCTAAACTAGAATTAGAATTCATAATATCTCCGAGCTATCAATAAAATTTCTATAAAATCTATAACAATTTTAAATAGAGGGTCATAATTTAAACCGGACATAAAACAGCCAGAAGTATTTTCCCTGTTCCCTGTTCCCTGTTCCCTTAATCATAAAAAAAGAGGGGGTAAATTCCGCCCTCTGTGAAGATTGAACTCCTTGTAATCTTCCCAGTGGAAGTCAGGAGTTGGAATTGATAAAAACACCCGGTTTTGGGCAGAGTTTAGTAAGCTAGACCCATGCTACGAGTTGTTTCAGCACCGAGATAAACCCGAATACTTAAAAAGTCTGTCGGACAAGCTGTTTCACACCGTTTGCAACCTACACAGTCTTCGGTGCGGGGAGAAGAAGCAACCTGACCCGCTTTGCAGCCATCCCAAGGAACCATCTCAAGGACGTCAGTGGGACAAGCGCGAACGCATTGGGTACAGCCGATACAGGTATCGTAAATTTTGACTGAATGAGACATTGAATGATTTCTCCAGTAGATATCAAAATGTTACAAGTTCTGCCCTGAATACAGGTTAGAAGTCCAGCTTAACTTGACACTCCTGCGAATTAAATTCGAGGGATTCTTAAAAGAGTTTTACTCCTAAAGACGATGCCAACCAGCTAGTACCCACTTTGGTAAAACCATCGTGGCTATTTTTCTATGAGCGGAATCATCCCATATATTCCATCACAATACCCCAGTGTTTCACGTCCAATACACATAAGGCGATAAAACTTTAAACAATGTAATACTTTGGTTGACTATTGGCCCTTGACCCTTGACCCTCAACGGGAAATAGCCCTCACCGAATTTTCTCTAAAACCGACTGGGTAGAGACAACATGGCGGTCTAAACCCAGTTGTTTAGGGTCGATACCCAGGGCCAGGGCCACTAATTGGGGAAGATGGAGAACGGGTAAACCCAAGGGACGACCGATGACTTTTTCCACTTCCGGTTGGCGGGAATCTAAATTAAGATGACAGAGGGGACAAGGTGTGACCAAACAATCTGCACCGTTGTCAATGGCATCTTGAATTTGGTTTCCGGCCATTTGAAAAGCTGATTCTGTGGCGTAACTCGACAAAGGCCAACCGCAACATTGGGTTCTACCCCGATAATAAACGGGAGTCGCCCCGACCGCCCGAAACAGATTTTCCATCGATTCTGGTTGATGGGGGTCATCATAGGGGAGATGGGTTTGAGCGCGTAAGAGGTAACAGCCATAAAAGGCAGCACACTTCAAACCGGACAGTCTGCGTTTGACTTTTTGTTGAATTTCGGCTAAACCATAATCGGCGACTAAGGCCCAAAGCAGGTGTTTAACTTCCGTTGTCCCCTGATAGGGGGAGCATCCCTCTTTGCTGAGTAATCCATTCACCTTTTCAATATAAGCCGGATCTGTAGTTTGAAATTCCTTTAACCGTTCATCAACGTGACCAATCACCCCTTGACAGGTACTGCAATGGGTCAGTAAAGGTAAATTTAATTCTTCTGCTAAAGCAATATTACGGGCATTGACGGTATCCTCTAAGAGCCGAGAATCTTCTTTGAATGTTCCCGAACCACAGCAGGATGCCTTTTTCAGTTCAATGAGTTCAATGCCTAAAGTTTGGGCGAGGACTTGCGTAGACTGATACAGTTCCCGACAAGCTCCTTGGGCAACACAGCCGGGAAAATAGGCATATCTCAAGGATGGCATAGAAACAACCTTCTCTACTAACGACAGGGGCATTTGGAATCGCCCTTGATCTTCCATCATCTCTTGTACTGACGAGGATAGGGGGAATTAAGAATTAAGAATTAAGAATTGAGGTTTTGGGTTTGGGGTGTTTGTTGATTCAGGTTTCACCTGCTTACAAGGGATGGGTGCTGAATTGGAGGATTTTATATTGATGAGTAACAAAATAGTAATAAAACGAGAAGACCGAAAGGAAACGTTTAAAATAGAGAGTATAACCCAATTTTCAAGCTTTTATTAAACCTAGATACCGTATGAAAATTTCAGGTAAAGCGACTTTGGCAGGAACCCAAAGATATCGAGAACGACATCAGCAAGACTGTGTAGCAACTCATTTTCGACAAGCTAATGATTGGGTTGTTAGTTCGATTGGGATTGGCACTTATTTAGGTGCGCCGGACTCTCATACAGATGATCTCGTCACGGATGCCATTATCGAGTCGGTTGAAAATGGAATTAACTTGATTGATACGGCAATTAATTATCGCTATATGCACGCTGAATGGAGTGTTAGTGATGCGTTATTGGCTTTAATCCGGGATGAAACTATATCCAGGGATGAATTAGTAATTTGTACAAAAGGAGGGTTTATTCCTGATGATGAGCGCATTAGTTGGTTTTATTCTCGATATATTGAAAGTAGTAAATTTTCCATTGAACCCCAGGATTTAGTTGCCGAATGCCACTGTTTACACCCCGAATATATTTGGGATCAACTCGAACGAAGTTTAGATAATTTAGGGTTAGAAACCATTGATATTTATTATCTCCATAACCCAGAAATGCAACTTTCGGAAGTTTCCCCAGAAATTTTTTATCACCGTCTCCAACTTGCCTTTGAAGTATTAGAAAAAGCCGTCAGCCAAGGAAAAATTAGTGCCTATGGGTTAGCCACTTGGGACGGTCTGCGAGTGCCACCCACCGCATTCAACTATTTGGATTTAGCCAAGGCTAAAGCATTAGCAAGTCAAGTCACCTCCGAAGGCCAGGATCATTTCAAGTTTATTCAGTTACCGATTAATGCAACAATGCTAGAGGCTTTGGTTCAACCCACTCAGCACGTTAAGCGGACATGGCTTCCGACTTTAGAGGCTGCCCATCGTTTAGGATTATCGGTGATTTCTAGTGCCTCCCTTGGCCAAACAAAAGCCATTGGTCACATTCCAGATGCCCTGCAAGAGGGACTCCATCAGACTTCCTTAACCCCGACCCTAAAGGCCCTTCAGTTTACTCGTTCCTGTCCCCGATTATTGACGGCTTTAGTGGGAATGAAAACTGTTGCTCATGTTACAGAAAATTTAGCTTTAACTCGGATTAAACCCCTCGCGGCTAAATTTTATCAACCTTTGACTCACGGGGAGGTTAAAACCGTTTCTTGATCTTAGAAGTAGGATTTTTCTAGGGAATCGTTAAAAAATAGTTACAATTCGTGATTAAATACTATTATATAGGATTAAACAATCTTAGTAATGGAGCAATTGGCTCTGACTGATTTGTTCGGTGAAAACTTAGTCCCAACCTCCCCAACTGTGTGGCGTCCACAGCTATCCATCGGTGTTTTTGTGCCGACTGTGAGACTGGCTAATATTGTCATGTCCCATTTACAGAATGATAGTTATACGGCAGTGCAGATTCAGTCTGTTGAAGCCTTTCTCCAATTCATGGCTCAAGAAAGACAGCAACTCGATTGTATCGTTCTTGAGGATAATTCCGATTTGCTGGCTCTGAGCCAATATCTCCACAATCAGTCTATTTCTGTACCTGCGGTGATTATCACAGCACAACCCCAACTGATAGAGCGTTTAACGACCCTATCAGATTCTTCAGATGAAACTTCATTACCGGGAGAATCCTCACCCTATTTCTACCACTGTACCGAGGTACGAATCGGGGACAATCAACTCAATCAGATTCCCGCTTATATTGATAAAGCGATTAGTCAATTTATTACCAATGCGATTACAACTCGCCTCACCGAACAATCTGCCAGTGGTGACGCACCGACAGAGCTAACGAATTTTATCATTCGTCAACAACGTCGCCTGGTCAGTAAACTCCATGAGCGTTTAGGATACCTGGGTGTGTACTATAAAAGAAGCCCCCAAAATTTTATTCGTAATATGGCCCCGGCCGAACGGCAGGAATTTATCGATCAACTTAAAACCAAATATCGCCAAATCGTTCTCAGTTATTTTTCAGCCGATCAAAGTTTGAATAATAAAATTGATGAATATGTAAATTTGGCTTTTTTTGCTGATGTTCCTGTCACCCGAATTGTGGAAATTCACATGGAGTTGATGGATAATTTTTCTAAACAGCTTAAATTAGAAGGAAGAAGCGAAGATGTTTTATTAGATTACCGATTAACTTTAATTGACACCATTGCCCATTTATGTGAAATGTATCGCCGATCAATTCCTAGAGATTCCTAGAAATAGTAATTGAACCTTCATCTTTAACGATAAAATAAGTTTTTCCTACCCCATCTAACACCGGCCAATCAACATTTATGAGTCCTCTTAAAAAAACCTATGTCCTCAAACTCTATGTGGCGGGGAATACTCCCAACTCAGTCCGAGCATTGAAAACCCTTAAAGACATCTTAGAACAGGAATTTCAAGGGGTTTATGCCTTAAAAGTCATTGACGTTCTCAAAAATCCACAACTGGCAGAGGAAGATAAAATTTTAGCGACTCCTACCCTGTCTAAAATCTTGCCTCCTCCGGTGCGGAAAATAATTGGTGATCTCTCGGATCGAGAAAAAGTTTTAATTGGACTCGATCTTCTCTATGAAGAACTGATGGATGAGTAAATCTGGACTTGAAATCGATTTTGGAGGGTAAGGACAAGGTAAAATAGATTACTGATGTCCGTCAATTCTGATCCACCCTTACCAACTGCTGGGAACTCTTGGTTGAGAATGATGACTTGATCCCCTACTGTTCCAGATTTTGTGGTAAATGTAGCAAAAGTCTCACAGGTTCATCGATCAGAGCCATATTCTTTAAGATAAAAATTATGAGTGAAAGTTCTCAGGAAACCAAAAGCAATGGACGTAAACTGATAGGGGTGCAGAAAATCCGCACCATGATTGAAGGTTTTGATGATATTAGTCATGGCGGAATGCCTATTGCTAGAACGACGTTAGTGAGCGGGACATCAGGAACCGGAAAAACCTTGTTTGCGGTTCAGTTTCTCTACAATGGAATTACCTATTTTGATGAACCTGGGATCTTCGTCACGTTTGAAGAATCACCTACAGATATTATTAAAAATGCTTCTAGTTTTGGATGGGATCTCCAACAATTTATTGATGAAGGAAAGTTATTTATTTTAGATGCTTCTCCTGACCCAGAGGGGCAAGATATTGTAGGAAATTTTGACCTATCAGCTTTAATTGAGCGGATTCAATATGCTATTCGTAAATATAAAGCTCGACGGGTTTCGATTGACTCGGTAACGGCCGTTTTCCAACAATATGAAGCCGCAGGAGTGGTCAGACGAGAGATTTTCCGCCTGGTAGCGCGATTGAAACAGGTGGGAGCTACCACGATTATGACAACGGAACGAGAGGCAGAATATGGCCCGGTGGCGCGATTTGGGGTGGAAGAATTTGTTTCCGATAATGTCGTCATCTTTCGGAACGTTTTAGAGGGAGAACGACGGCGACGCACGGCGGAAATTCTCAAATTGCGGGGTACAACCCACATGAAGGGGGAATATCCCTTTACGATTACCAATAATGGGATTGGGATCTTTCCTCTGGGGGCGATGCGCCTCACTCAACGTTCGTCCAATGCCCGGGTTTCTTCTGGAAATCCTACCCTCGATCTCATGTGTGGCGGTGGGTTCTTCAAAGATTCGATTATTTTGGCAACGGGAGCAACGGGAACGGGTAAAACGTTATTAGTCAGTATTTTCCTACAGGATGCCTGTAAAAATGGTCAACGAGCCATGTTATTTGCCTATGAAGAATCTCGTGCTCAGTTATTTAGAAATGCGAGTTCTTGGGGGATTGATTTTGAAGAAATGGAACGAAAAGGATTACTGAAAATTTTATGTAGTTATCCTGAATCTGCGGGATTAGAAGATCATTTACAAATTATTAAATCGGAAATTTCTGAGTTTAAACCCGCTCGAATTGCGATTGATTCGTTATCAGCTTTAGCACGAGGGGTGAGTAATAACGCTTTTCGTCAATTTGTGATTGGGGTAACGGGTTATGCTAAACAGGAGGAAATTACAGGATTTTTCACGAATACAACGGATCAATTTATGGGTTCCCATTCGATTACGGATTCCCATATTTCAACGATTACCGATACGATTTTGATGTTGCAATATGTGGAAATTCGAGGGGAAATGTCCCGTGCCTTAAACGTGTTTAAGATGAGGGGTTCTTGGCATGATAAAGGCATTCGAGAATATACGATTAGTGATCACGGCCCTCTGATTACTGATTCTTTCCGAGATTATGAACGGATTATTAGTGGTTCTCCGACTCGAATTGCGGTGAATGAAAAGAGTGAGTTAGGTCGTATTCTTGGAAAGATTGAGTCTGATGAATAATAGTTAGTTGACTCCTATTAACTGTTATCTCAAGGGCTGAAAATCAAATTCAGAGTAGGGTCAACTTCGATGATTAATGCCCTGAACTAAAGTTCGGGCTAAAAGCTGAAGTCATCTTTAGATGACTAAGATCATTCTTTATTAACCCGTTTTAACGGGTTTTAGCTTTTAGCCTGAAATTTATTTCAAGGCTTTTGGCGTTAAGTTGACACTGATGTGTGTGTCGTCCCTATTATAAGATAGGGGAAATTAAGGGGAGGTCAGTTAACAAAAATTGATTTGGGGTGTTTGACTGTTCGTTAAACAATAATTGACTAATTAATCAAGTATATACACGAACTCCCCCTTACAACATTGTCTCTTGTGCCGGGGGTTTTGTCAACCCCTCCCCCAACAAACAAAATTTTTTCACAGAAAACCGCTACAAAATTTCGGGTAAACCGACTTCTCTGGGTTTGACAAATTGACCTTCAAAACTCACGGCTTTATTCTCAAACGTCCTAGCATCTGCTAAGGCTTTGCGTAACTCAGCGCATTCCATCGGTTGCTGCATTCCCCCTAATAAATAAATGAGTAACTTCGCCGCCAACTCTTTTCCGGCTACCCTCACTCGGCGCTTATTTGGGTCATATAATACCCCATACCAGAGCGAGTCAGGATATTCCATGCCACTAAACCCCCCAGACCCATCAAAACTTTGCAATTTCTCAAAAATCTCTGTTACCGACCGTTGTTGATAAAACACCAACACCCCCAACGCGACTGCTACGGCGACTTGACCCACAGGACGAAACAGTAAATTTCCCTCTCCTCCGGGTTTCTCAAAGCTAAACCGACGCAAAGCTGGAGTTTCCCAACCTTGTTCTAACTTTTGATAACTGGGTAAACTCGCCATGCCATCAAAGAATTGTTTTAACTCCTCAATACCTGCTTCTAATTCAGCTTCGGTGGGTCGCAGGGGAATTAACCCAGATTTTGCAGCTTTCCAGTGGGGAAATTTGGGGGTTAAATACCGTTGACCCATATCGGTTAATGCTTGCAGGGTGGTTAAGACCGTTGACTTAGAGGCGACTGTGGCACTATCCCAATTAATTCTAGGGTTGCGTCCGGGTTTATCGCAAAATAAAGCATGGGAAACGGCCACCTGACGAGTAACAATAGAAAACCCATCATCTTCATCTAATAGCGCCAACTGTCCTTTACTAAGTTTGACGGCCATTAAGTTAACGTGAACAAAAATAGACCTTACCCTGTGTCTGGCTTCGGCGCGAGTTTCTCCCTTCACCACTGCGGGAATAAATTCAACTCCGATGGTTTCTTGGGATAACTGTTGTAACTGTTGGGGAGTGATACCGAATTTTTGGCTAAGTTCTTTAACAGTAATAGCATCCCCGATGGGTTTTTTCTGTTTAGTGTAGGGTTGCAAGTGTCCTGTCCGTAGGAGTTGCATCAGACCTTGTATCCCCATTAAGCGGTGTTGTCCATCCAAAGCAAACACAGAGACATCACTCGACATCTGCAATAGTCCCAGTTTTCCTTGGCTGTCGAGGGGGAGAAATTCGATGGCGGACTCGGTGGCCCGTCCGTGTTTACCCCATTGAGTGGCTTTGGGGTCATCGACCCAGGCGGGACTAAGGACAACTAACACCGCAGGAAATTTATGGTCTTTATGGTTAGTAAGATATTGGGTTAAGGTTGCTTGACGTGACCAGTCGAGGGGACGTTGGAAAATCTCATCAACGGTTTCAGCGTCGCGTTTGACGTTAACTGTTGAGTCTAAATGAGGTTGAAATAAGGGGAGTTGGGAGGCAAAACCGACTTTTGCGGCTATCCATTCTAGGGTAACAGCACTGATAAAGGTTTCGGTTCCGGCCATTTGGGTTTTTTGGACAAAAAGGCGATCACTTTGGTTCAGGTAGATGTCCAAAAATTGGGAGATCTCAGTCCCAGGATTACAAATTGTTGCGATCAGATCGGAAGGAGTTGCAGGTTTCATGAGTGCAAGATAAGCTGATAAGGCAAACAGTGGGTTTTTAAAAAAAGTTTACCCAAAAGGCTATCTTACCGAAATTAAAAGAACTGGAGTATATCTAAATTTCGGTTAGGAGGAAAATATGGACAGTACACAACAACCTAACAACAGGCAAACTCTTGGAGACTATTGTAAACGCTTTTCGGAATTAAGGGTTAATAAAATTCGTCAACGAGGTGATGCTCCTTATAAACCTATCTTGTTGTTATCTGTTATTGATCTGATCACACAAGGTATTATTGAGAAAAACGAAATTACAGTATCAGATGAATTAATTAATACCTTCAAAAAGCATTGGCAATTTTTGGGAAATGAAGGATATTCAGGAGGGTTACACTATCCTTTTTTTCACTTGAAACGGGAAAATTTTTGGCACTTGAAGTTAAAGCCTGATTTTGATGGGTTTCAACCTAAGAGTATTAATAAATTGAAACAAGCGGTAGAATATGCTAAGTTAGATGAGCAATTATTTGAACTTATCAAAAATGGAGAAACCCGAAAAGAATTAGTAGATACTTTAATATCAGTTTGGTTTTCTGATACCCAAAAAGAATTAGAAGATATTTTAGGAGTAAATCAAAATTTACAAACTGAAGCCGAACAAGAGCTAACACAGTTAGATCAATTAATTGAAAAAAAAATCAGAATTTATAAATCAGTTATGAGAGATGCTTTTTTTAGGAAATCCATTATTCATATTTATGATTATAAATGCGCGTTTTGTGGGTTGAAAGTAATTCGTTCTATTAATCAAACTATTGTAGATGGAGCACATATAAAACCGATGTCTTTATTTTATGACAATAAAATTGATAATGGAATTTCATTTTGTAAAAATCATCATTGGGCATTTGATCGAGGTTGGTTTACAATAGATAATAATTATAAAATTATTGTTGCAGAAGATTTACAAGAAATATCACCTCATGCTAGACCCATGAAAGATTTTAATGGAGATTCTTTATTTTTACCCAACATGGAAAAATTTTATCCAAGGCTTGATGCTATTCAGTGGCATCGAAACAACATCTTTAAAACTGTATTAGGGTGATCGCAGCATGGCTATTGAACAACAAATATCCTTATTCCCATCTCGAAATATTGATGAATTTGTCAATGATCTTGAAAGTCTGACTCAGGAAATTAAAGATTTATATTGTTTAGATCAAATTCCTTGGGTTATTGGCTATTCTGGAGGTAAAGACAGCACAGCTAGTTTACAACTGATTTGGAATGCGATCGCAACACTTCCTCCTGAAAAGCTCAATAAGAAGATTTATGTTATTAGTACAGATACTTTAGTAGAAAACCCTATTGTCTCTGCTTGGGTGAATAATTCTTTAAATAGAATGAAATTAGTAGCTCAGACAAATAATCTTCCTATTGAACCTCATTTGTTAACACCTGAAGTAACACAAACTTATTGGGCAGGTTTAATAGGGAAAGGTTATCCTGCACCTCGTCATCGGTTTAGATGGTGTACTGGACGCTTAAAAATTGATCCTTCTAACCGTTTTATTCGTGATGTTGTACGGTCAAATGGTGAAGCTATTGTAATTTTAGGAACACGCAAAACAGAAAGTTCTAACCGTGCAATGATCATGGCTAAACGGGAAACAAAACGAGTTCGTGATCATCTTTGTCCTCATCCTCATTTACCTAGTTCTCTACTTTATACGCCTATTGAAAGTTGGCGAACTGACGAAGTTTGGATGTATTTAATGCAATGGGAAAATCCTTGGGGTCTGGATAATAAAGAATTATTTGCGATGTATCGAGGCGCAACAGCAGATAATGAATGCCCTCTTGTTGTCGATACCTCTACTCCTAGCTGTGGAAGCTCTCGGTTTGGCTGTTGGGTTTGTACTTTGGTGGATAGTGATAAATCATTAACTGCAATGATACAAAATGATCAAGAAAAAGAATGGTTACAACCTCTTGTGGATCTGCGTTTAGAATTAGATATCCAAAATGATCGAGATAAACGAGATTTTAGGCGACTTGTTGGAACTGTTCAACTCTTTGAACGAAATGTTGATGGGGAAATATCTGTTGAACCTATACCGGGGCCATATACCAAAAAATGGCGAGAACATTGGTTAAGACGGGTATT
This sequence comes from Planktothrix tepida PCC 9214, assembly GCF_900009145.1. Lineage (NCBI taxonomy): Bacteria > Bacillati > Cyanobacteriota > Cyanophyceae > Oscillatoriales > Microcoleaceae > Planktothrix > Planktothrix tepida. The sequence continues at coordinate 27,450 of NZ_LN889764.1, read as the reverse complement.
AGAAGCACAACAACAAATTAGACAAACAGCACCGGAAGAATATCGAGATATTACCTTAATTACAATAGGAGAATTGAGCGAAATTCGGCGAATATGGTTAGAGGAAAAACACGAATTTGATGATAGTTTACCCAAAATTTATGAGGAAATTATGGGAGAACCCTTTGAAGACCCCCGTATCGGTGCGGGAAATCATGTTCTGGGTGGAGATGAATGGCAAATTTTAGAAGAACTCAGTGAAGGGGATGGGATGTATATGGAACTAATGGCAAAATTAATGGATACTGAACGTCAGTATAAAACAATGGCAAGACGGACGGGAATTTATGATGATTTAGAACGCTGTTTTGAAACCAGTTCTCGACCGCAACAGGATGCTATTGAGAATGCTCATTATGAACGCAATTTAAAAGAAGCCGCAAAAACCGGAAGTGTTGAACAAGTTAAGCAAGCTGTTGAGGGCAAAAAAGCCGACCCTCCTCAACAGTTAAGTTGGGCAACTTTGAAATTTCAAAACCCTTCTTAAGATTAACAGGCAAGATGCCTGTTCCACATATCCTTATTTTAATTATGATTTTCCTAGAATTAACAGTCGAAAACTTTGGCCCCTATCGAGGGAAACAAGTCATTGATTTACGTCCTCAAATTAATGATAATGTTATTAGCCCTATTGTGTTATTCGGTGGTATGAATGGGGGTGGAAAAACAACCTTAATGGATGCGATGCGACTGGCACTTTATGGACAACGGGCTCAATGTTCAACACGGGGAAGTTTAAGTTATCCTGACTTTCTCAAACAAGCCGTTAATAAACATACCCTACCCCATGAAGAAACCAGTGTCGAATTGTTATTTGAACATATCGTTCAAAATATGCAAGTTCAATTTCGGGTCAAACGTCGCTGGACAAAAAACCCGAAAAATGGTAAAGATATTTTAGGAATCTTAATTGATGATTGGCCGGACTCCGCTTGGTTAGAAACCTGGGATGAACGGATAGAAGATTTTTTTCCCATTGGCATTTCTAATTTATTTTTATTTGATGGCGAACAAGTTAAAGAATTAGCAGATTTAGACACACCCCCTAACGTTGTGGTTCAGGCTATTCAATCTTTATTAGGGTTAGAATTAGCAGAACGGTTAGCCATAGATTTAGATATTTTAGCGAACCGTAAACGTAAACAATTAGCTGACTCTAAGGAATTAGCGGATTTAGAAGCCATTGAAAACAAGTTAAACCGCTATAAATCAGAATGGGAAAATGCTGAAAAATCCATATTAAACTTGAAGGAAAAAGCAGGAATAGCTAAAAAAAGGTTATATGCGGCTAAGGAAAAATTTAAACTCGAAGGTGGAAAAATTGCCGGAGAACGGAGTCAATTAGAACAACAGTTAGAACATGAACGAGAGAAAGCTAAACAACAGCGAGATAATCTTTGTGAATTAGCTGGAGATTATTTACCTTTGGCGTTAATTACTCCTCTATTATTACAAGCTAAAAACCAAGGAGAACAAGAGCTAAATTTGCAAAAAGCAAAAGTGGCTCAAGATGTTATTAAAGAACGAGATCAACGTTTATTTCAATATTTAGAACAGCTTAATATTACCCCAAACCAATTAGAAAATATTAAGTTATATTTAGAAGATGATTATCACAAATTAACCGATAATTCCGAAAATCAAGAAACCCTTTTTTTGGGGCTAGATGATAAAGTTCTCCAGCAGTTAAAAACCGTTTTAGAACATCAACTTCCGAGTCAAATTCAATCCTCTCAGGATAGCTTAGACGCCTTAAGAAGTATTGAAGACACAATTTCAAGTCTGGATAGACAATTAGCCGTTGCCGCCCCTCCAGAGGTCTATGAACAACTGTTAGAAACCGTCTCCCAAGCTCAAACAGAATTCACAAAACTGGAAACGGCTATTGAAGAGGCAGAAGAACGGTGTAAAAAATGTCAAGCTCAGTATGAAAAAGCTAAAAAAGACTTAGAAAAATATAGTCAAAATACTATTGATCGAAAAAATGTTAATCATATTATTGATAGCGTGGCTAAAGTTCAAAGTACATTGAAGGTTTTTAAAGAAAAACTGACTTTAAAAAAGCTAAATAAATTAGAAGTAGAAGTAACAGAATGTTTTCGTTATTTATTACATAAATCCGACTTAGTGCATCGAGTTATTATCCAAACGGAAGATTTTAGTTTATCCCTCTATGATCCCCAAGGACAACCTGTTGAGAAACACCGCCTTTCAGCCGGAGAAAAACAACTGTTAGCGATCGCTTTTTTATGGGGGTTAGCGAGGGTTTCCGGTCGCAATTTACCCATTGCCATTGATACCCCATTAGGCCGTTTAGACTCCTCCCACCGTCAAAACTTAATTGAACGGTATTTTCCCGCAGCCAGCCATCAAGTTATTTTACTTTCAACAGATACGGAAATTGCCGAAAAGGAAGTCAACAGTTTACGCGAACAAGAAGCCATCGCTCGTGAGTATTTACTCAAATACGACCCAACACAACGCCAAACCCGCATTGAACCTGGTTATTTCTTTTAAGAAGATAAGGTTGAGTCTGCAATATTCCTTTACAGAAGCTTCATAAAACTTCAGTTTAAATCAAGGTTTTGTAAAAAAATACCCTACCTAGATTACAATTCTTCAGTATTTCGGTATAAAATTTTCTATATATAGATTTAAGATCTGTGGATTTCCTGAATTGTCTCGTGAATCACAATGGAACCCCCCTTAGAGCGAATTCGCCTATCCCTAACCGCGAAGGAGCAGCTGACGAAACTTAAGCGAGTCACCAAAATAGAGAATTGGAATATCCTGTGTCGTTGGGCGTTGTGTCGTTCACTAGCAGAGTCAACAATTCCTTCCCCAGTTCCCATACCTAGCGATAGTAATGTTGAAATGACATGGCAAGTCTTTGGGGGTCAGATGTGTGATTTATTACTCCTTGCCCTCAAGCAACGTTGCCATAATGATCACTTAGGAACCGATCCCGAAACCCTCGCCACCCAGTTTCGCCTACACCTCCATCGAGGAATTAGTTACCTAGCCGGTGATCCCAATCTTAAACAGATTGAAGATTTAATCACCCTCACCCAAGCCCAAAACTCCGGCACCCCATAAACCTGCTGAGGTCAGAACCTCGCAAGACTCAGAATGTGCCCCCTATACCGAATTACGGTTCAGGGGTAACGGTTACTGTTCCCGAATGCCTTTCTCCTCCTTCCGTTATAAAGTCCCCTGTCATTTCCTATCTTTTCGGGAGGATCTCACAGACTTTCAAAATCGTTAAACTAGAAACTAGAGGAGAATCACCGTGACAACACTGAATACTGAATCTGGCTCGGTCAATACCAATACTATGGCTATAGGTTCTAACCGTAGATATCACAACGTAATGGAAGACTTAGTGGCTGAGGAAGTCAAACGTCAATTAGCTTCTCTTCCGCCACGACTTTCCCAATATATTAAGCGGGTTGAAGTGGAAACCTACGCGCTCAATCGTTTACCGCCGCTTTACGCTTCCAGTAAAGAAGGTTGGATGCAGCAACTTAAACGGGGACAGGCAGAGTTTTCCCCCTCGATCAAAACCGCCGTGCGACAAGCGATCGCGGCGGTACAAAGAGACTTGCTGCGACATTCAACTCCTTTATCTCCAGAAGAAGCCACAGAGGTTAATCAAGAGATTCAGAAACAAGAGGCTCCCAAAAGAAATGTACCGCGCTCTGAACCCTGGGAAAATACACCGCCTAATCTTGATCAAAAAGTGGTGCATCGTCATCGTGCTTTTGCCGATAATTACTCGCGCAAAGAAGCTTCGATTCGAGATGGATGGATGGGTTAACTGATTGGGGTATTTTTAGGCGTTGTTTTAGCTCTTATTTGTAGTATTTAAAAGAGATGAAAGAACGGATAAAAATACCCGACGAACCCTTGTCCTTTACCGATAGTTAAGGAGTGCTCTAATGGAGAAGTTACATCAAGTTTACTCTGTTGTACAGTTAAAAATATATCCTTCTTAAGGCAGAGATGCGCCACAATTGCCACTGCCAGGGTACAGCCTGACTAAACCTTAATGGTTAACGATTAACTGCTGAGTGTGGGCTGTTGTCAAGTGGAGAGTACCAAATGCCGAGTGTTCGGCTTCCGGTGCTCCCCTGATGGGTCTAACGAGTAGGGGGTTTGCGCCGACGGAGAAAATCAGGAATATCTAATCCGGGTTGGGCTGGGTTAGAGGGAGTTTGGGGTTGGGGTGGGTTCCCTGGAGCCGGAATCACCGGAATGGTATTCCCCCGTTGTACATTAACTTCACGGGTTACGGGGATAGCTTGTTTATTGTCTCCTGAAAACCCAGTAGCAATTACCGTGATTTTTACTTCTCCCTGCATCCGTTCATCAATCACAGCCCCAAAGATAATATTGGCATTAGGATCAACCACTTCATAAATCGTTTCAGCAGCCGCATTCACCTCATGTAAGGTTAAATCCGTACCGCCAGTAATATTAAATACAACCCCCTTCGCCCCATCAATGGAGGATTCTAACAAGGGAGAGGCGATCGCAGCAACGGCCGCTTCTCTAGCCCGTGATTTGCCCGAACCAATGCCAATGCCTAATAAAGCCGACCCGGCATCGGCCATCACCGCCCGGACGTCGGCGAAATCCACGTTGACTAAACCCGGAATTGTAATAATATCAGAGATTCCCTGTACCCCTTGACGTAAGACATCATCCGCATAGCGAAACGCTTCCTGCACGGGGGTTTGTTCATTAATCACCGATAACAATTTATTATTCGGAATCACAATTAACGTATCTACACGGGATTGTAATGCGGCAATTCCCTCATCCGCTTGGGAAATCCGTCGGCGTCCTTCAAAGGTAAACGGACGAGTGACGACCCCAACCGTTAAGGCTCCAATTTCTTTCGCGACTTCTGCCACAATCGGGGCTCCCCCGGTTCCGGTTCCGCCTCCTAAGCCAGCAGTAATAAAAACTAAATCTGCCCCTTCCAAAGCATGAAGAATTTCATCCCGTGATTCTTCCGCCGCTTTTTGACCAATGGCGGGGTTTCCACCTGCCCCTAAGCCTCTAGTTAATTTCTGACCCACTTGTAACCGTTTTTGGGCTTTCGATAAAGTTAAAGCTTGAGCATCGGTATTCACTGACCAAAACTCAACACCTGTTACCTGGCTGTCAATCATTCGGTTAACAGCATTACCGCCACTGCCGCCCACACCAATTACTTTGATCTTTGCAGCATTGCTGGGAATAATATCGCCACTCCAAGATTCTTCGCGGGGCATATCTTTAGAATCATTATTAGGGTTAACTATTCGTTCATTTCTACGGAATGGATTGGCTGAATCTGCTGACAACCAGGGATTCGCTTTTCCTTCAGCATCAGAATTGCCTTGGGTAGACCCCAGATTATTCTTAACTGTCATTTTAATAGGGGAAGTAGATGAATAACGGTTCTATAACTTTAAACCACAGAAACAAAACTACTATAGGGTAAGTTGGTCGAGAAACCAAGCCCTTGAGTGTATTAAACGCCACAAATTAGGAGATATCCTAAACTTTAAAGGTGAGCACCGATAAAATGGCAAATCCTTGGCCCCCTTGAACGGGTTTCTGATTCTAGCAGGGAATAGGAAATTGGGAACAGCTTAATATCGTCCTAGATTTCCCATACCCGTTTACCCTACACCCTAGATTCAATCTCAACAACCCATTGAATCAGAGTGCCATTGACTCCCCTGATTATCTTTTAAATTGTTGGGGCTGATTAGTCTTTAAATGATTCAGGAAAATCAGGTAAAACCCAGGTGGGCGGCTGCATTCTTTTCTTGCGGACAGCCTCCTCTGCCATTTCTAAGATTTGGTCTAAGGAGGTATTGCTGATAAAATTTTCAGTTTCTGGGATATAGTCACGATTGGGACATTTATCCCCTAAAACACAGCCATTGACACAAGCTTCTGCACAGTTAATTGATGATGGTTCCATCGGTTTTTCCGCTCCAAGTTGATCGGTTTTAGATTTGGGTTTGCTTCGCGGTTAAGATTCTGGGTTCTGAACCTTCTGAAGTTCCTGATCCAAAATTCTAACGTGAGTTTAATATAATCAAAAATGGGAGATTGTTAATCCTTTGCTAAAATCAGTTGAATTTGGCAAGTTCGTTAACCGTTACATCTTTTATTAAAATCACTATGAATAAATTTATACAACGTTTTAAAAATTTACCTTGGATACCTTTATTACAAAATGTCGCTCTGACTTATTTAATTGTTGCGATCGCAGAAATTTTAATGATTTGGGGAATCACTCAATCTCTAGCCTTGCGAAAAATGATCCAAATTTTATATGCTCCCCCCTTAGACTTATTAATTTTATTCGGTGTGGGGGTTGGGGTAGGAGCTTTGGTCATTTATCTCATCGAAATTCGTCCCTCTAAAGTTTTCCTCAATACAACGTGTTTATGGGTACTTTTCCTTTGTTTATTAATAACTTTATTTATTTATAAATCCAGTTTCCCGCCCATTCTTTTATTAAGTACATCTCAAACCACGATTATGGGAATTTTAATTGGTTTGTTTTGGAAAGGGAGAAATTACTGGAGATAAATCCAAGATTACTTAGCGACAATTCTCAATCCTTCTCGATAATGAGCAATCGCCGTAATCACAGCAACCGCAAAATAAAACATCCGAATCCCCCAAAAACAAACCCCCATAATCACTGTAATTAAAGTCGGAGGAATCCCACTCACCCGAACAAATTTAGAGTTCACTTGTTTTTCTAACCGTTCCAATTCCTGCATCTGAACTTGTCGCGTCGGAATCATAGGAAATTGTCCCGTATATACATAGAAACCAAACACTCCATCTCGATTAATTCTGCGTTTTAAAAAGTCATCTGCAACGGTTTGGGCTTGGGGAACCGGAATATCATCATCCTGAGCAATATCCCCCACCCAAAGATTGTATTTCACAATCTGAGGAACCGCTAAAATCAGGGGGATTGAAACAATTAGAAAAAATGTACTAATTTTGCGAGCATTAAAAGTGGGTAATAAACCCGTTGCTAATCCTAATCCCATCCCCACAATGGCAAATACCAAAATATTGAGTAAATCAATAATTTCTAAACCCCGAAGTAAATCGCCAAACATAAATATAGGGTAAATAAATTTATGGGCGAGTTTCAGGACTAAAACTTTAATTGCAATTGCCACTCCTGCGAGGACAACGACACAAAAGACAAACATGAAAGCGCATAAGATATAAACCGTAATGCGCCTCAGTAGTTTGAAGAAATTCATCGAACGAATTTAGGAGGTTAAGGTTGAGTAGAGGAAGACGTTAGGGTTGCCTGGGCTAATTGGGTGATTTGGGCGATGGCTATTTCCGAAGGAAGGGGTTGACCTTCACTGTGTAACCATAACAGATATTCAATATTCCCTGCTGGGCCTTGAATGGGCGACCAAGTTAAACCTCGATATTGCCAGCCTAACGTTAGGGCAGCACAACCGACTTGAAAGATAGCATGGGCTTGATCTTGAGAATCTCGGACAACGCCTTTTTTGCCCACCCGTTCTTTCCCTACTTCAAATTGAGGTTTTACTAACAGTACCACTTCCCGATTCGGCTTTAACAGTTGCCATAACGGAGGCAGAATTTTGGTTAAGGAAATAAAGGATACATCGACAACGGCAAAATCCGCATATTGTTCTGAAGGTGTATCGGCTGCAATCGTTAACTCTCCGTACAATTGACTAGGCGTTAAATAGCGCAGATTCGTGCGTTCAAATAAAATCACTCGTGGATCATTTCTAATCCCCCAGTCGCATTGTCCATAGCCAACATCAACGCCATAAACTTGTTTTGCCCCTGCTTTTAATAAACAATCGGTAAACCCTCCCGTTGAAATCCCCCCATCGAGACAAATGCGATCACGCACATTAATGTTAAATTCTGCCAAAGCTTTAGCCAGTTTTTCTCCGCCTCTGGAGACAAAAGGGGCTCGTTGTTTCACTTGAATCTCTGCTTCTGTATTGATTTCAGTTCCCGGTTTATCAATGACCTGTCGATTCACCAAAACTTCTCCCGCCCGGATTAATCGTTGAGCCTGTTGGCGGGACTCACATAAATTGCGGTCTACTAATAACGTATCAAGTCGTTGTTTCACAAAAATTGGGAACGATAGAGCAGGGAACCGAGAATTAGGAAACGGTTATCGAGATTCAGTTTCTGTACTACTTTACGGTAGAAGTCGATGATCCTTATCACATCAGGAATTGAGATTTATCTTAATTAATCCCTCAAAATATCACTGTTTGCCCAAAAAAATCAGAGGTTAATAGAGAAAGCTAGAGGTTGTATTAAATTTACTAGGATTAATCCATGAAAACCCTGAATTTTTTTCCCCTTGCTAATCAAGAAACTAGCCAACCCTCAACCGTTGCTATTTTAAGTGGAGAAATGATTCATATTATTTATCCCAATGGCAAAGTAGAACTCATAACCACAGACAATGTTCAGGAGAATAGAAGTCAACACCATTTGAAAACCTGTATCGTGTGGGGTCGAGTTGAAGACTTTTAAGGATTTGTGTTTCAAGATTAATGCGTCGGGATTCCATTCCACCCTAACACCTGCTCCGGTGTAGTGAAGATTTTCCTCCCGCCGCAGTCAAATATTAGGGATATAAAAATGGCATTAGCCCAGAAACCCCTAACAGACAAACCCGTGAAGTTCATCTAATCGGAGGGGTTATGGGCATAAGTGAGCCAATACAAAATGAAATGAGCGTTAGCCAATGCAATCGCCTTAAACAAAAATTGAGTGGGGGATTAAATATCCTGTTCACCCAATTCCCGAATTAAATGCTCAAAAGGTTGTTCTAAATAATCTCCAGTAGGCAGTCCAGCGGCTGCAACTTGTTCAGCCACTAAATCTTTGAGAATACCGATGCCGATCACAGTTGGGCCAACGGGAACATTTAAGGAATTGTAAGTTTCCCGTAACCCTTGGAGTACCCGTTCATCTAAAACATCCATATCTCCGGCCACCAGAGCATAGGTAGCGTAACGCAGATAATAGTCCATATCGCGTAAACAAGCTGCATAACGACGTGTGGTGTAAGCATAGCCACCGGGACGAATCAACTCAGGAACTTGGCTAAACAAGGCAGAACCCGCTTGTTTGACCAAAGTAGCCGCGTTGCTATTAATCACCGCAGCCGCTTGCACCCGTGCCGTGCCCGTCGAAAAATAGGACTTTAATTGATCGATGGCATCTCGATCCAAATAGCGACCCGTTCTGTCGTAATTTTTTATTAAGCTTGTAACGGCGTCTCGCATGAAGGCTATCTCCTTTATAATATCTTTCAATTATTCTGAAGCCGCGACGTGCTGTATTGTAGCACTCAATACAAAACTTAATCAATCTGAGTCACTATGATCAGCCAGTCGCTTTGTTCGCCCAACGGCCAAGGCTTTCAGAGATAATCAAGATTTTTGAGGAGATATTCATTCATGCCTGAGACTGCCCAAGAGGTCTTATCGATGATCGAAGACCAAGGGATTCAAATGATTGACCTGAAATTCGTGGATATGCTGGGAACCTGGCAGCATCTAACGGTACACAACAGCCAAATCGATGAATCCTCCTTTACAGATGGTGTACCGTTTGATGGTTCCAGCATCCGAGGTTGGAAAGCCATTAATGAATCCGATATGTCAATGGTGTTAGATCCAAAAACTGCTTGGATCGATCCCTTCATGGCAGAACCGACTCTCAGCATCATTTGTAGTATTCAAGAACCCCGCACTGGAGAACCCTACAATCGTTGTCCCCGTGTCATTGCCCAAAAAGCCGTTGATTATTTAATTTCGACGGGAATTGGGGATACGGCATTCTTTGGCCCGGAAGCGGAATTTTTCATTTTTGATGATGTTCGCTACGATCAAACACAACATTGTGGCTATTACTATGTCGATTCTGTTGAAGGTCGTTGGAATTCAGGAAGGGAAGAACCTGGTGGAAACTTAGCCTACAAACCGGGCTACAAAGAAGGGTATTTCCCCGTTGCGCCAACGGATACTTTCCAAGATATCCGTACTGAAATGTTGTTAACCATGGCCAAATGTGGCGTTCCCATTGAAAAACATCACCATGAAGTGGCCACAGGTGGACAGTGTGAACTCGGTTTCAAATTCGGAACCTTGATTGAAGCCGCCGATAATTTGATGATCTACAAATATGTGATCAAAAATGTCGGTAAAAAATACGGCAGAACCATCACCTTCATGCCCAAACCGATTTTTGCAGATAACGGTTCTGGGATGCACACTCACCAATCCATCTGGAAAGATGGTCAACCTTTGTTTGCTGGGGATAAATATGCGGGCTTCAGCGACATGGGGCTGTGGTACATCGGCGGTATTCTCAAACACGCTCCGGCGTTGTTGGCCTTAACCAACCCCAGCACTAATTCCTACAAACGCTTAGTTCCTGGATATGAAGCTCCGGTGAACTTGGCTTACTCCCAAGGTAACCGTTCAGCTTCGGTGCGGATTCCTCTGGCTGGAAACAACCCCAAAGCCAAGCGTTTAGAGTTCCGGTGTCCTGATGCGACGGCTAACCCCTATATGGCGTTTGCAGCGATGCTCTGTGCTGGACTTGATGGGATTAAAAACCAAATTGATCCGGGTGAACCTTTGGATGTGGATATCTACGATCTCAGTCCTGAAGAACTGCGGAAAATTCCTTCAACCCCTGGTTCTTTGGAATTAGCGTTGGAAGCCTTAGAGCAAGATCACGCCTTTTTAACAGAACCGGGTGTGTTCACCGAAGACTTTATTGCTAACTGGATTTCCTACAAACTCGATAACGAAGTTAACCCCACCCGGTTACGTCCTACTCCCTACGAGTTTGCACTTTATTACGACTGTTAATTGTTTTGACTCATTTGAGTTTTTTATAGCCACCCTAGGGGTGGCTTTTTATTAAGAGTAGGGAACAGGGAACAGGGAATAAGGGAACAGGGAACAGGGAATAAGGGAACAGTCAACTACTGTAATTCTTCTTGGAAATAACGGCGATAGAGTTCACAACTGGGTTCAAGCTGATCACCATTAAATGTAATTAAACCCATACTGTCTAATTTATAAGCTAAAGTCGAGTCAATTTTACCTGAATCTCCCGTCTTAATCACCTGTTGAAAAGCGGCTTTCAGTTGAGGATATTGATTCAAAGAAAACAACAGACGACGCAAATGATTTTTATAAATTCCCGCGTTTGTGGGCGCTTGTTGCAGGAGTTCTTGCAGTTGGGCTTTGGGTGTTAAAGGGCACTCCAGTCCCAGTTGGGATATGGATGTATAAATATTACAAAATGCTGCACTCGATACAGAGACTAGATGATACATCGCTAACTGGACTAAATACGGATGTCCTCCCACCATGGCCATTAACTGTTGAATTTCTGAATCACCTGCCCAGTCTAATTGATAACATTCTGCTAGTTCTTTGATTTGTTCGTGAGTCAAGTAAGGTAAGCTTAACGGTAATCCAATATTAAAGGGAGACTGATTTAAGTTAAGGGGTACATAAATTTCTGTGGAATAGGCAACAATTAAGCGAAGTTTTTGCCAGATTTCTATTTTACGCGCTTCTTCATACCAAACTCGCAACATCGGAAAAAATTCTTTAGCCAGTTCAGGATATTCAAAAATTCGATTGACTTCATTTAATACTAATACGATTGGTTCTTGAATTCGTTCGAGAATATAATTTTGAAAATAAATGGTACAACTAACTTTACTCCCAATGTCTTCATCCCAATAGTTTTCTAATTGGGATTCTAAATCTAAAGCGTGACCGACATTGGCACAAAACCAACGCAAGAATTTATTTAAGTCGATAAATAAACTTTCTTCTGCCTGATTAAAATCTAAAGTAACACTTCGATAATTAAGTTCATTTGCATAAGCTATTATTCTTAATAATAATGAGCTTTTTCCCATTTTTTGAGGAGCTTTAATCCGCAGCACAGAACCCGGTTCCATAATTTCTGTAAAAGCGAGTTCTTCAATGGGAGGACGGGAAATATAGAAGCGAGAGCTTAAGGATAAAGGGCCATCAGGAAATTCCAGGGGGATTTTTCGGTTGAGGCTAGGTTGGGAAGATGTTTGCCAGATTAATTGCTGTTGAGCGAGGGTGAGTTCACGGGATTCTAGTATTTTGCGAAAGTTGCTTTTATTGATAGACTCATTCAAAACCTGACTCAGTAAAATCCACAAGTCTGCTGCAACTTTTCTAACTCGCTCAGGGCCATAGTAAGCTTCCTGAGCAATGGTCGTGTAGGTTTTACCTTCCCACGCTTGTCGCAAAATTAGCTCTTGAAGTCGCGTCAAAGGCTTAGGAAGTATGGCGTTCAAGACTAGAATCACATCGTCGATTATCATTGAGTAAATATTAGAAGAAGCTGGCAGACTTTACTTTAAAGCCTTATTATAAGTATAAAGGAATACAGGCTTTGGGAGGATGAGGAGTGATTTTTTAGTGCCTTGGGTCTTAAACTATTAATCTTTTAACAAAAAATAGTACAAGCTGATATTACATATTGACAGAACTTAGGAGATAGGATGGACAAATTATACCAAAAATAACAGTTAATGTAAATGTAGTAAATTGTTAAAGCGGTTCTGTATCTAAATTGAATCCTTTTAGATTTCCTAACCCCCTCATATCCCCACGCCTGACACCCCAGCGAATCTCAAAACTTGTTGTTGAGATTTGTACCTTAATCTATGGGGGATGGGATTTGTATCCATCCAAATCTTCCCGAATCAAGTTTAAAATTGAAATCAGACTTGTCCGACTTCCACTGATTCAGGTTAAGTTATATGATCAGCTTAACCCTTAATATTAAAATTTTTATTATCCTTGTTTTAATATTTTCTTGTTTTTCAGCTATTTCTCAATCGAGAAAATTGATTAAGATCAATAGAATCATAAGTCTTTGACTGATGAATATTGGGAGGGAATGTCTGAATTTGCTAAATAAAAAACAGCCATCAGAAGGATTGTACATCGGGAATAAAAATGTTATAGAGCTATTGTCTCTCAGTTTAAATTGTCCTTTATAAAGTTCATTTTAGTAGTCTATTATTTATGAATAATGTCTTAAGTTCGGGTGAAAATCAAAAGATTCTAGTGGTGGATGATACCCTAGACAACTTAATTTTTTTATCTTCAATTTTAGAAAGTAAAGGATACTGTGTTTACATCGCCAATGATGGGCCAAGTGCTATTTCCATCGCGATGAATCATTCCCTTGATTTGATTTTACTTGACATTATGATGTCGGAAATGGATGGTTATGAAGTGTGTAATTATTTAAAATCTTATGTACTCACCTCTAATATCCCTATTATCTTCATGAGTGGATTATCTCATGTGAATGATAAAATTAAAGCTTTTAAAATGGGAGGGGTAGACTTTATTACTAAACCCTTTCAATATCAAGAAGTCATCGTCCGAGTTGAGCATCATTTAGAATTAAATCAAATTCAAAGTCAACTGATTCACCTAAATTTTCAACTAGAAGAACGGGTGAAACAAAGAACATTACAGCTTGAACAAGCCAATGATCAACTCTTAAAAATTGTGCTTCATGATCCTTTAACTGGGTTATGGAACCGAGGGGCGTTTATGGAACAATTAAAACAAGCCTTTCAACAAAGTCAAGAGTCCCCAGATCAGCAGTATGCTATTTTATGTTTAGACTGCGATCGCTTCAAAGTAATCAATGATTCTTTAGGTCATTTTGCCGGGGATGAGTTGTTGATTGCGATCGCTGAACGGTTACAAAGTTTTATTGATCCACCGGACTTAATTGCCCGTTTAGGAGGAGATGAATTTGTCATTTTATTAAATCCGCTCAACTCTCGTAACCCGCAACAAGTCGCCCGCCAAATTTTAGACTCATTTTCCCATCCTTTTACCCTAGGAATTAGAACTATTTTTATTAATTTGAGTATAGGGATCGCTGTTTCTAATACCAGTTATCAAAAACCCGAAGATTTATTGCGAGATGCGGATACAGCCCTTTATGAAGCGAAAGCATTAGGAAAAGGTCGATATCAACTTTTTGAGCCAGAAATGTATAAAGCAGTTCTGCAACGCTTACAATTAGAAACCGACCTTAGAAAAGCTCTTACTAATCAAGAATTTAGCGTTCACTATCAACCAATTATTTCCTTAGATTCAGGAATTATTATTGGGTTTGAAGCCTTAGTGCGTTGGTATCATCCAACCCAAGGTTTAATTTCTCCGGGTTTGTTTATTCCCATTGCGGAAGAAACGGGTTTAATTTCTCGCCTTGGGGAATGGGTATTACGAGAATCTTGCCATCAAGTTTCCACCTGGAAAAAAGAAAAATTAACGGATTATCCCTTAACCGTGAGTGTGAATTTATCGGCTTTACAATTTGCTCAACACAATTTAATTCAACAAATTGATCAGATTTTAGAGGAAAGCCAACTTGAACCTCAATATTTAAACCTAGAAATTACAGAAAGTGCGATTTTAGATCACCCTGAAAATGCTTCCGAGATATTAAAACAGTTAAAAGAACGACGAATAAATTTAAGTATCGACGATTTTGGGACAGGTTATTCATCTCTGAGTTATCTTCATTCTTTCCCTGTCAATATTCTCAAAATTGATCGTTCTTTTATTAGTCCTATTAACGATGATCCTCAAAATTTGGGCTTAGTTCCTGTCATTATTAGTTTAGTCAAAACCTTGGGAATGAATGTTATTGCAGAAGGTATAGAAACCGCACAACAATTGGCTCAATTACGAAAATTGAACTGTAATGCAGGTCAGGGATATTTTTTTTCTAAACCTGTTAATAGTAAAATAGCCACTAATTTGATTCAATCTTGCCCACACTGGTAAAAAAATTAGTATAATTAACCCAATGTGCTTTTTAACATTCCAGTAATGTTCCTAACCCATGAGGATCTGTTCTACTCAACTTTTTATTAGAATAGAAATGGCTGATTATTTCCAATTATGAACCATACTTTAAACAATCAACCCAAAGCCGATATTCTTGTTGTTGATGATACTCCTGCTAATTTGCGGTTTTTATCCCAAATGTTGGTAGACCAAGGATATAATGTTCGTAAAGCGATTAACGGTCAAATGGCTTTAACTGCCGTAAAAACTATCATTCCAGATTTGATTTTATTGGATATTAATTTACCGGAAATGAATGGTTATCAAGTCTGTGAACAACTCAAAAAAGATGAACGTACCCAAAATATTCCGATCATTTTCCTCAGTGCTTTAGATGATGTTTTAGATAAAGTCAAAGCATTTCAAGTTGGAGGTGTAGACTACATTACTAAACCCTTCCAATTTGAAGAAGTTTTAATTCGGATTCAAAATCAACTTACAATTCAAAAGTTACAAAGTCAACTGAAACAACAAAATTCTCAACTTCAATTAACCGTCAAAGAATTAAAATCCACTCAAGCTCAACTGATTCAAAAGGAAAAAATGGTGAGTTTAGGACAGCTTGTGGCTGGAATTGCTCACGAAATTAATAATCCCATTAGTTTTATTTCAGGAAATTTAGTTCCGACTCAACAATATATTCAAGATTTATTAAAATTAATTTATTTATATCAAAACGAATATCCTCAACCCAGTAAAGCTATTCAATCTTTTTTACAGGAATTTGATTTAGAGTTTATGATTAATGATCTCCAAAATATTTTGGGATCGATGCAAAGAGGAACAGAACGAATTAGAAGAATTATCCTCGCCTTAAGAATTTTTTCTCGGTTGGGAGAATCCGATATTAAACCGGTAGATTTACATCAAGGGCTAGACAGTACATTATTACTTCTCCAATATCGGCTGCGTGCTGAGGGACAACGGGCTGAAATTGAAATTATTAAATCCTATGATAATTTACCCCGTGTTACCTGTTACGCCAGCCAAATTAATCAAGTTTTTTTGAATTTATTAACAAATTCTATTGATGCTTTGGAATTAGGAATAGGAGCAAAAACGTCATCCAATCTGCCCCCTACGATTTGGATTATCACAGAATCCATTAATCCTAATGAAGTCAGAATTCGGATTAAAGATAATGGCATGGGAATATCAGAGGAAGTCAAATCTCAATTATTTAATCCCTTTTTTACAACAAAACCTGTAGGTCAAGGAATTGGCTTAGGCTTAACCACCTGCTATGAAATTATTGTCCAAAAACATCAAGGAAAACTCAGTTTTAACTCTAGCCAAGAAGAAGGATGTGAATTCATCATTGATCTGCCAACTCAAATGAAAGATATGGAGGTTAATAATTAGGATAAAAGCGATATAATATAAAAAATCCTAAGTTCTTCTCATCGTTATTCCTATGCTGGCTCAAAAATCACAACCAACCCGAAACTGGAAACCTCTAATTCAAGAATTTGTAGCCATTGTTGGTCAAAAAGGGGTGATTCAACGTCGTGAAGAATTACTGGTTTATGAATGTGATGGACTGACCAGCTATCGTCAACGTCCCGCTTTAGTGGTACTTCCTAAAACCACAGAAGAAATAGCAGAAGTTATTAAAATTTGCGATAAAAATTCAATTCCTTGGGTCGCCAGAGGTGCAGGAACAGGACTTTCAGGGGGTGCTTTACCTGTTGAAGATTGCGTGTTAATTGTCACTGCTTTAATGCGAAAAATCCTGCATATTGACTTAGAAAATCAACGAGTTGTAGTACAACCCGGCGTTATTAATAATTGGGTGACACAAGCTGTTAGTGGGGCTGGATTTTATTATGCGCCTGATCCTTCTAGCCAAATTATTTGTTCTATTGGGGGAAATGTTGCCGAAAATTCTGGTGGCGTTCATTGTTTGAAATATGGAGTAACAACCAATCATATTCTAGGTTTAAAAATTGTCACTCCTGATGGCTCTATTGTCGATATTGGGGGCGATATTCCCGAAATGCCGGGATATGATTTAACAGGATTATTTGTCGGTTCAGAAGGAACATTAGGTATCGCTACGGAAATCACCTTAAGAATTCTGAAAGCACCGGAATCAATTTGTGTTTTATTAGCGGATTTTACCAATTTAGAAGCGGCTGGTTCTGCGGTTTCTGATATTATTAGTTCGGGGATGATTCCAGGGGGAATGGAAATTATGGATAATCTCAGTATTAATGCCGTTGAAGATGTCGTAAAAATTGGTTTGTATCCCCGTGATGCCGGATCAATTTTACTCGTTGAATTAGATGGCTTACAAGTGGAAGTAGATACGAATAAACAACGAGTTGCGGAAATTTGTAAAAACAATGGGGCGAGAAATATTACTACAGCCAGTAACCCCGAAGATCGATTAAAAATTTGGAAAGGGCGCAAAGCAGCATTTGCAGCCGCAGGTCATGTCAGCCCTGATTATTATGTCCAAGATGGTGTTATCCCTCGGACAAAAATGGCTTATGTTTTGAAAGAAATTGAAGCGTTAAGTGAAAAATATGGTTATCCCATTGCTAACGTGTTTCATGCGGGAGATGGAAACTTACATCCTTTAATTTTATATGATAACTCCGTTCCAGGCGCATTAGAAACCGTTGAAGAAATTGGCGGAGAAATTCTAAAAATCTGTGTTGAAGTAGGCGGAAGCTTATCCGGTGAACATGGTATTGGTGCGGACAAAAAATGCTATATGCCCCAAATGTTTAACGAAATTGATTTAGAAACAATGCAATGGGTGAGAGAAGTTTTTAACCCTAAAGGTTTAGCGAACCCAGGTAAAATGTTACCCACCCCTCGCACCTGTGGAGAGTCTGCTAAACTGCAAAATATTAAACAGTTTGAAGGTGCGGAAGTCTTTTAATTAATATTTTTAAATTCCTCATTGCGAGCCTCCTGGCTCGCTAGATGATCAAGTTTAAATGCGTAACAGCTTAGGGGGGTTTGTATTGACTTAGGGAGTTTTTATTGGGATTAGCGAGCGAGGACGCTCGCACTGCATTATAATGAATATAAATCCTATTGTTATTTAAAATATTTGTGTTTAGAATGTTATCGGGAACCGTATCAAAAATTACAAGGAGACTTTGGTTATCGTAATAAATCAATTTATTTACCTAACGAGTCTGTAGCTTTACCTTGTTTTCCCGATTTAACCTTAGATTTATCTCAAGTGTTTCCTCCTAAAATCAATGAATCTAGTAAAATCAAAAAATAATTTAATCAAAAATCTTCTTAAAAAAATAACAATTTAAACTTAAATCAGATGAGAGGCGATGAAACCTCGCCCCCTACGGGGATTGATCTTTATTTTTTAGAGTTAAATTGAACACAATTCTGCAATAATAATAAATTAGTCTTTAATTTTAGGAAACCAAACGATGCGACTGTCTCAAATGCTATTTGTCACTCTGCGGGAAGATCCCAAAGAAGCAGAAATTCCCAGTCATAAACTATTAGTCCGTGCTGGATATATCCGACGCATCGGAAGTGGAATTTATGCTTATCTTCCCTTCATGTGGCGCGTTTTGCAAAAAGTCTCTCAAATTGTTCGAGAAGAAATGAACGCCACCGGAGCCCAAGAATGTTTGCTTCCCCAAGTCCAACCTTCAGAACTTTGGCGGGAGTCAGGACGCTGGGATACTTATACTAAAGCCGAGGGAATTATGTTTTCCCTCACTGACCGTCGCAAACGGGAATTAGCCTTAGGGCCAACCCATGAGGAAGTGATCACAACTATTGCTAAAGATATGATCCGTTCCCATCAACAACTACCCTTACATTTATATCAAATTCAAACCAAATTTAGAGATGAAATTCGCCCTCGGTTTGGGTTAATGCGAGGACGAGAATTTATTATGAAAGATGGCTATTCTTTCCATAGCGATGAGGAAAGTTTAAAGAAAACCTATCGAGATATGGATCAAGCCTATCGCAATATGTTGCGTCGTTGTGGGTTACAATATCGGGCTGTAGAAGCTGATTCTGGAGCCATTGGGGGGTCAGGTTCCCAAGAATTTATGGTCTTAGCAGAAGCGGGAGAAGATGAAGTTCTCTATACTGAAGATGGCAAATATGCGGCTAACACTGAAAAAGCTGTGTCCCTTCCGGTTGATGCTGAACCCTCTAATTTTACTGAATATCAAAAGTTAGAAACCCCGAATACAAACACCATTGAAACCTTAGCCAATTTCTTGAAATGTTCCCCGACCCAAATTGTTAAAAATGTTCTGTATCAAGTCGTTTATGATAATGGCACAACAATTTTAATTTTAGTCAGTATTCGGGGAGATCAGGAGGTTAATGATGTTAAATTGCAAAATGAATTAACAAAATTAGCGTCTGAATTTGGGGCAAAAACCATATTATCGTTAACGGTTCCTGATGAAGAAGCGCAACAAAAATGGGCAGCAAAAACGTTACCGTTAGGTTATATGTCTCCGAATTTAGAAGATAATTATATTAGCTCTCAAACGAAGGAAGGGGTTTACTCTAAATTTGTGCGAATGGTTGATCAAACCGCCGTTGAATTAAAGAATTTTGTCACCGGAGCGGATGAATCAGGATATCATGTTGTTGGGGCAAATTGGGGTCAAGAATTTACCTTATCTCAACGTATTGTTGATATTAGAAAAGCTCAAAAAGGCGATCGCGCCGTTCATGATCCGAACCAAATTTTACACAGTGCCAGAGGAATTGAAGTCGGTCATATTTTTCAACTGGGGATTAAATATTCTCAAGCAATGGGGGCAACTTTCACCAATGAACAGGGGGAAGAATTACCCTTAGTGATGGGATGTTATGGAGTTGGGGTGTCTCGGTTAGCGCAATCGGCCGTTGAACAATCCTATGATAAAGATGGCATCATTTGGCCTGTAGCGATCGCACCGTATCAAGCCATTATTGTGATTCCCAATATTACCGATGGTCAACAGGTGGAAATAGCGGAAAAATTGTATACCGAATTAAACCAAGCGGGAATTGAAACATTATTAGATGATCGAGATGAACGAGCCGGGGTAAAATTCAAAGATGCAGATCTGATTGGCATCCCCTATCGCATTGTCACTGGACGTTCGATTAAATCCGGTAAGGTGGAATGGGTAGAACGAGCCACTCACAACTCCCAAGAAATCGCCATTGAGGATGTTGTGACTACCCTTAAACAGAAGATTCAAGTTGCATTGGGGGATTAAGTTTGTTATGGGTGTGTGCGCGGAGCTTACGCACCCTACTTGTTGATTAATTCCTGTGATTAAATTTATTTTAAGTTCTGTTACCACAACATGATATGATTCATTGTGGCTTACAGAGCGTGTTATGCGCCTGTGCGTGAACTTGGGGAAAGTTAGAACTGCCCGCTTTTAGGAGCGGCTCAATCAGTTGTGACTAAACTCAAAATAGGTGAACTTGTCCAAGTAACTATGACAAACGCAGAGGAAACAGTCGAATCCGGGTCTAAGCTTTCTGTAGAACCCGACCCTTCTATGCTGGAGTATTATCAGTTGCAACGTCAGTTACTGCTGATGACACTCGCCGCGACGGGGGTAATTTTTGTTACGGTTTGCTGTTTTTATTCCCTGGAAGTTGCTTGCAACTATTTAATCGGGGCGAGCGTGGGCATAGTCTACTTGCGAATGCTCGGCCAGGATGTGGAAAAACTGGGTAGAGAGAAGAAAAAACTAGGCCAAAATCGGATTTTAATCCTAGCGGGTTTTATGATTTTAGCCACTCGATGGCATCAACTCCAGATTTTACCGATTTTCTTAGGATTTCTCACCTACAAAGTCGCCCTCCTGTCCTATGTCCTCATGACAACGTTCACCTTGAAGCCAAAGTAGGTCACGTGGTTTTCGGAATCCTCCAGTCCTCAATCTGTAGAGGAAGCCTCTTGAATGGAAATGCTGACTGTTTTAAACATCTTCAATCCTCTTCCCCTTGCTAGTTTGGAAGTTGGCCAGCACCTCTATTGGGAAGTCGGCGGTTTAAAATTGCATGGTCAGATTTTTCTGACTTCGTGGTTTGTAATCGGTTTGCTGATTCTTGTCTCAGTGTTAGCCAGCAGCAACGTGCAGCGAATTCCCAATGGGATGCAGAATTTTATGGAGTACGCCCTAGAATTCATTCGCAACCTTGCTAAAGACCAAATCGGGGAAAAAGAATATCGTCCTTGGGTTCCCTTCATTGGAACACTGTTCTTATTCATCTTTGCCTCTAACTGGTCAGGTGCCTTAATTCCTTGGAAGCTGATCGAACTGCCTTCAGGAGAATTAGCAGCCCCCACCAGCGATATCAATACCACAGTGGCTTTAGCCCTGTTAACGTCTTTAGCGTATTTCTACGCCGGAATCAGTAAAAAAGGCTTTGTCGGTTATTTTGCTGATTACGCTCAACCCCTGGCGTTTCTCGCTATATTTCGGGTGATTGAAGATTTTACCAAACCCCTCTCACTGAGTTTCCGTTTGTTTGGTAACATTTTGGCGGATGAACTGGTGGTTGCCGTGTTGGTATTCCTGGTGCCTCTGTTTATTCCTCTGCCCCTGATGGTTTTAGGTTTATTCTTGAGTGCCATTCAAGCGCTAATTTTTGCGACGCTGGCAGCGAACTATATTGGTGAAGCCCTAGAAGGACATGGTGCAGAACATCACGACTAAGAAAAGCAACAAACCCTTTAAGATTTCTTTTCTTAGACCTTGATTTTTTCAAAATGTTCTGTTGGGTTAAACTTGATCCCCTTTATTGGTAAAATAACGTTTTGGGGACTCCAATCCATTAAACGAATCTGGCATTTGTAACGGGACAAAGAAGAAATTTGTTTTCTTCAAATCTCCTAGTTTTATAAATGCTGATAGGGATTGATTTCACATTTTGTCTAATTGATTGTTTGTTAACTGTTTTGTATTTAGAAGGAAGAAAATCATCATGAATCCACTGATTGCTGCTGCTTCCGTTGTTGCTGCTGCTTTAGCTATTGGTTTAGGCGCGATCGGCCCTGGAATTGGTCAAGGGATTGCTGCTGGTCAAGCAGTGGAAGGGATTGCCCGTCAACCCGAAGCAGAAGGTAAAATTCGTGGGACTTTACTGTTAAGTTTGGCCTTCATGGAAGCACTGACGATTTACGGTCTGGTCGTTTCTCTGGTACTGCTGTTTGCTAACCCCTTCGCCTAAACAGTAATCCAAACATGGATTTTAGATTTGAGGTTTCAGGTGATCTGAAACTCTGGGTCTAAAATCCATCTTCAATTCAACTCTTCAAGGGACAATAATGCACTGGACAATTTTATTTGCGGTTGAAGAGGCTGCTAAAGAAGGAGGACTGTTTGATCTTGATGCCACCTTGCCCTTAATGGCAGTGCAGTTCGTAATTCTGGCAGTAATTTTAAACCAGGTTTTCTACAAACCATTAGGAAAGGCAATTGATGAACGGGCGGATTATATCCGCGAGCGCGAAGTCAACGCCAAAGAACGTCTGGCTAAAGCCGAAAAATTAGCCAAACAATACGAATTAGAGTTAGCAGAAACTCGCAAAAAAGCTCAAGCGACGATTGTAAATGCTCAAGCGGAAGCCCAGAAAATTGCTACTGGAAAAGTCGCAGAAGCATTACAAGAAGCGCAAAAATTGAGAGACAAAGCGGCTCAAGAAATTGAGCAGGAAAAACAACAAGCCCTGCAAGCTTTAGAGCAACAAGTTGAACCTCTCAGTCGCCAAATTTTAGAAAAATTATTAGGGGCTGAGTTCGTTAGATAATCTTGGATGCGTTAAAGCTGATCACAAGATTGTTTTCAGCTTGTGAAACTGCGGAAAATTCGGATTGAAGACAGCCCAGGCTAGATGATAACGCCCCCTATAGGGAGTTAAACCTTAAGCCGCGCATTTATGAGAAGAACATCATGGAGACTGTTTTATTACTAGCCACAGAAGCTAGCTCTGAAGCTGGATTCGGTCTCAATACCAATATTTTTGAGACGAACCTAATTAACCTAGCCATTCTGATTGGTGTGCTGGTTTACTTTGGGCGAGGCTTTTTAGGAAAAATCCTAAATGAAAGACGCTCCACCATTGAAGAAGCGATTCAAGAAGCTGAACAGCGTCAAAAACAAGCAGAAGCATCTCTAGCAGAACAACAGCAAAAATTAACCGCCGCCCAAACGGACGCGCAACGAATTTTAGCTGAAGCCGAAGAACGGGCAAAAACCGTTAGAGAATCAATTCTAGCTAAAGCTGCCGAAGAGGTAGAACGCATGAAAGCAAACGCAAGCGCTGAGTTAGATTCAGATCGCGAACGAGTGATTTCTCAACTGCGTTCTCTGATTGCCACTCAAGCCATTGAACGGGCAGAAGCTCAACTCAAACAACAGCTTGACGACACTGTTCAGGAACGGTTAATTGATCGGAGTCTAACGCTGCTGGGAGGTTGAATATGAGTGCGATCGCAGGAGAAATTGTTGAGCCTTACGCCTCGGCGTTAATGTCCTTGGCTCAATCGAGAAATTTAACCGAAGAATTCGGCAATGAGATCCGCTCATTACTCGAATTACTGGAAAATTCCGCAGAATTAAAAAACTTTTTAGACAATCCTGTGATTAAACCCCAGGATAAAAAAGCCGTTCTGCAACGCATTACAGGAGATCAAGTTAATCCCTTATTACGGAATTTCTTGATGCTGTTAGTGGATCGGGGACGGATTTTATTCTTACAGGGAATTGGTCAACAGTATCTAGTATTACTGCGGAAACTCAATCAAACGGTATTGGCAGAAATCACCTCCGCCCATCCGTTAACCGAAGCTCAACAAAATACCTTGACTGAAAAAGTCAAAGCCATGACCAATGCCCGCTCGGTGGAAATTTCCACCACCCTTGACCCGGATTTATTGGGCGGTGTGATTATCAAAGTTGGATCTCGCGTGGTGGATGCCAGTTTGCGCGGACAACTGCGTCGCATTGGCATGAAATTGGCCCAATAATCGTTATGACCCGTCATGATAAAGATGGGATCTGTTTTAACTCATAACCCCTAACTACTGACAAGAACAATGGTAGCGATCAGACCTGACGAAATTAGCAGCATTATTCAGCAGCAAATTGAACAGTACGACCAAGACGTTAAAGAAACCAACGTCGGGACTGTTCTGCAAGTCGGTGACGGAATTGCCCGGATTTATGGCTTAGATAAAGTCATGTCCGGTGAACTGTTAGAGTTTGCCGAAGGCACCATCGGCATTGCTTTGAACTTAGAAGAAGATAACGTCGGTGCGGTGTTAATGGGTGAAGGCCGGGACATCCAAGAAGGATCTGCCGTGACCGCCACCGGAAGAATTTCTCAGATCCCCGTAGGGGATGCCATGTTAGGCCGGGTTGTCGATGCCTTAGCCCGTCCCATTGATGGTAAAGGAGATGTCAAAACCACCGATAGCCGTTTATTAGAATCTCCCGCCCCTGGGATTATCGCCCGTCGTTCCGTGTGCGAACCCATGCAAACGGGGATTACCGCTATTGACTCCATGATTCCCATCGGTCGGGGTCAACGGGAATTAATCATTGGCGACCGTCAAACCGGAAAAACCTCCATCGCCATTGACACCATCATTAACCAAAAAGGCGAAGACGTGATCTGCGTCTACGTTGCCATTGGTCAAAAAGCCTCCACCGTTGCCCAAGTTGTGGGAGTTTTGGAAGAAAAAGGTGCAATGGATTATACCATTGTGGTCGCAGCTAACGCCAGTGACTCCGCCACCCTGCAATACCTTGCTCCTTATACAGGGGCAACTTTGGCGGAATACTTTATGTATAAAGGCAAGCACACCTTGGTCATCTATGATGACTTATCGAAACAAGCTCAAGCCTACCGTCAAATGTCCCTGTTACTGCGTCGTCCCCCCGGACGGGAAGCTTATCCTGGGGATGTGTTCTACCTCCACTCTCGCTTATTAGAGCGGGCTGCCAAACTCAACGATGAACTCGGCGGCGGTAGTATGACGGCTTTACCCGTGATTGAAACTCAAGCGGGTGACGTTTCGGCTTACATTCCGACCAACGTGATTTCCATTACCGACGGTCAGATCTTCTTATCCTCTGACTTATTTAACTCCGGTTTACGTCCGGCGGTGAATGCCGGGATTTCCGTGTCCCGCGTGGGTTCTGCGGCTCAAACCAAAGCCATGAAGAAAGTCGCCGGGAAAGTTAAATTAGAATTAGCTCAGTATGCTGAGTTGGCAGCATTTTCTCAGTTTGCCTCTGATTTAGACCAAGCTACCCGCAACCAATTAGAACGGGGCAAACGGCTACAAGAGTTGTTAAAACAACCTCAGAATTCTCCTCTGCAATTGTTTGAACAAGTGGCCGTGATTTACGCCGGAATTAACGGTTATCTCGATGAGATCCCTGTTGAAAAAATCGTTTCCTTTGCCGCCGGACTGCGGGACTATCTGAAAAATAGCAAACCCAAATACGTCGAAATCGTTCAAGGTAAAAAACTCCTTGACGATGAAGCTGAAGGTCTGTTGAAAGAAGCGATCACAGAATTCAAACAAACTTTCTTAGTTTCAGCTTAATGGGTGTCGGGTGTCGGGTGTCGTCGGTTAACTGTTAACTGACCCCTAAAACGCCTGACTCCTGTACAGACGCGCCATAGCGCGTCTCTACTGACTTAATACTGCAAATCTGACAAAACTATGTCAAATTTAAAAGCGATCCGCGATCGCATTGATTCGGTTAAAAATACCAAGAAAATTACAGAAGCGATGCGTCTGGTGGCTTCTGCAAAAGTGCGTCGCGCCCAGGAACAAGTCTTAGCTTCTCGCCCCTTTGCTGATCGGTTAGCCGGAATTCTTTATGGGTTACAATCCCGTTTAAAATTTGAAGAAGCAGATTTGCCCCTCCTCAAACAACGGGAAGTTAAAAAAGTCGGATTACTGGTAATTTCGGGTAATCGTGGCTTATGTGGAACCTATAATAGTAGCGTGATCAAACGGGCAGAAACTCGTGCAAAAGAGTTGGAAGCTGAAGGCGTTGAATGCACCTATTTATTAGTCGGACGCAAAGCCATTCAATATTTCCAAAGACGGGATGTTGATATCCGCGCAACGGTGGAAAACCCTGAAAAAAATCCCACTATAGACCGAGTACGGGATTCGGCGGAAAATCTTTTGGCTTTATTTTTATCTGGGGAATTGGATCGGATTGAGTTAATTTATACGAAATTTGTTTCGTTAATTGCTTCTCGTCCAGTAATTCAAACTCTGTTACCGCTTGATCCTCAAGGATTAGAACCAACTGATGATGAAATCTTCCGTTTGACCACAAAAAATGGTCAATTTGAAGTGACACGGGAGAAAGTCAAAAATAATCTCGCGGATTTACCGAGAGATATGATTTTTGAACAAGATCCTGCCCAAATTTTGGATGCGTTATTACCTTTGTTTTTAACAAACCAATTGTTACGCGCTTGGCAAGAATCCATCGCCAGTGAGTTAGCTGCTCGGATGACCGCCATGAGTAACGCCAGTGAAAACGCTGGAGAGTTAATTAAATCCCTGACGTTATCCTACAACAAAGCTCGTCAAGCCTCCATTACCCAGGAATTGCTGGAAGTGGTGGGTGGTGCAGAAGCATTGAAGGGTTAAGCTCTCATTTACGTTTAATTTTAAGGTGGGTTTACGCAAGTTGTAACTCACCTTATTTTTTTACCTAGAAACCGGGTTTCTGACAACAACTTTGGCATAGAATCAAGATTTTTTTAGAAACCTGGTTTCTGCATAGCTTGAATATAATGTTTCAGCATCGGTTGAAGGGTAAAATAGATTTGATTTTCTAATTCTAATCTTTCAATCCAATACCGTTGTCCTAAAGATGCTAAGGCTTTTAATACATCAGAAGCAGATAGTTTCAGATTAGATTGAAACTCCGATAGCATAATTTCGTTAGGGTTTTGTCCTAAATGAATAATAATTTTTTGCTCTAATTCCGATAATCGATTAAACTGTTGAGTTAGACTTTCCGTTATATCTTCTCCTGGAAATAAAGTTTCATAGCGTAAAAATTCAGAAATTTTACCGCCAAATAAATTTTTAATAACTGTAGAAATACTATTTAAAAAGTAAGGATTTCCTCCATAATAATCAATTAAAGTATTCCAATTTTTAATATCCAATAATCCTTGAAATTTTAACAAATCCCTGGCAGAATCTCCTAAACCAGACAAGAATAAATAATGTATAGCTGTACTATTGCTCATTAATTCAATTGAATCCTTCGGTAATTCCCAACTATTTAAAATAATACAGCTTTGGTGATTGAATTGGCTTAGGAATGAAAAATAAATAACTTGCACAACTAAACCCTGGAAACCTTGATCCACTGTAAACTATTTCTCAATTAG